>CAXTTL010000060.1:0-5119 GCA_964247135.1 uncultured Deinococcales bacterium
CACACTGAAACTCGAGACATATTCAGGGGTGAGGGCTTCACGCCCCCACCTCTTTTAAACGGTTGATCCAACGGGGTGCTTCTTGGTCGGTCAGGTTGCGCTCGAGCGTGCAATCTTCACGGCGCACGGTCACGGCTTGGAGTTTATGACCTTGGTACTTGGCGGTGATGGCGTACCAGTCGCCTGAGCTTGGGGTGCTGACGAGCACTCGTTTTTGAATGCCGCTCGAGGTGACGACGCCACCGATGAAAAGAAGGCTTGCTAACTTCGTGATATTGTTCATGCTGAACCTCACAACTTGGGATTCTCGAGAACGTCCTTCTTCGCGGGACGGCGTTCTTGAGTGCCTTATATTACCGCTTTATAGGGAATATGTCAAGTAATAATGGAATACAAGTAACAATGGAATCCAAGATAAATGGTATTATTCCATCATTGGGCGGAATGCTCGAGAATGGAGGAATGACCGTGAAATGGAAAGTCAAAGAGTTCTTGGATTCAGTCGGCAAAACCCCGTATTCACTTTGGAAAGCTTCGGGACTCTCGAGGAATCAAACATATGCAATCTGCAACGGTGAGCAAGACGGCTTGCGATTTGATGGCTTGTCAAAGCTGATTCTTGGTCTTGAGAAATTATCAGGGCAGCAAGTCACCCCGAATGATGTGCTCGAGGTGGTGCGAGATGGCACGACCTAAGAATAAGCAAGCCCTCAGTAACAAGCGCGGGAATGGGCGCGGGTCAATCAGTCCCTACAAAGGCAATCGTTACAGGTGGCGTTTTCGTGATGCTGACGGCAAGACCTTAGCCAGTGGCATTACCGACACCAAGCAGCAAGCCGAAGATGAACTTGCCAAAGAAAAAGCGGACACACTGCGAAAACTGAAAGGCAGCAGTGAACAAACCACTCTCGAGGAATACGCCGAAACTTGGCTTGCAAGCCGTGAAGTGCGAGAAAACACCCGCACGTCTTACCGTCATGAAATTGGTTTAATGCTCCCAATTCTGGGCAAGAAACGCCTTAAAGACCTTGAGCCTACCGACATCAAACGAGCCTTACTGAAATTGAGCGAAACCAAAACTCGAGACAGGAAAACCAAAACGGGCAAGATCATCAAAGGTAAATTGCTGGCAAGCCGAACGGTGTCACATGCTCGAGCGAGATTGAAAAGCCTGTTACAAGAAGCTGTGCATGACCGCATCATTTACGTGTCACCAGCAACAGCCGTCCGACCCTCCCGACAAGTTCGCACTGAACACCCACACATTGCCCTAGACTTTGACCAAGTTGCCAGATTGCACGAAATCGGAACGATCTTGCACCAAGCGGGGCATTGTCGGCTTTGGGCAGCCGTTTGCACAGCCATATCAATGGGATTGAGAAAATCCGAATTGATGGCGTTGCGCTGGAAAGACGTTGATCTCGAGAAAGACGTGATGCACATACGGCACACGGTCACGCGACAGGGCAAAGAACTTGTCTATGCCGAACAAACCAAAACACTTGAGTCAAGGCGTGATATTCCAATTCCTCCGAACCTGAAAGCAGTCTTGCAACAACACCGTGACAAACAACTCGAGGAACGCAAAACCGCAGGGGACGCTTGGCAGCATACTGATGCTGTGTTTGCCACAAAGCTAGGCACTTGGACACATCCTGACAACTTCAAGCGAACCCTGCAAGAAATTACAGCCTGGTCAAGCTGGGATTACTACAACGGTCATGACGAAAGGGACTCAAAGAAGATTGCTCGAGGACACCGTGTTTTCAAAGCCACAGAACGCCAAGGCATCGAAGCCTTGATTCGAGATGGCAAACCACTGCCTACGATCACACCGCACGACCTACGGCACACAGCAGGCACTTTGATGCTACGCCGTGGGGTCAAAGTCGAAGCGGTTTCTAAGATACTGGGTCACTCAAGCATCACCATGACTTATGACGTGTACAGGCATGTGCTTGAAGCTGAAATCAAAACAGAAATGATTGACCTCTTGCCCCCGCCAATGGCAGCAAGACCAATCGTGTTCATACCCCTGAATTAACGTCCTGTTGGTCACGGCGTTGGTCACGCTCGAGAAAAAGCACCAAACTCGAAAACGCTTAAAACAAAAAGACCCCGTTGAAAACAGGGTCTTTTCTTGGTCGGGGTGGCGAGATTTGAACTCACGACCACTTGACCCCCAGTCAAGTGCGCTACCAGGCTGCGCTACACCCCGAACCGAGTGCTGGCTTAGGAAGGCTATCAGAGTGACAGCCTTTGGTCAAGTGGAACTCGAGTCCAAAACCGAGTTTCCAAACCCTTGTACCAAAGCTTTGGTTTGCTCGAGTCTCTTTTTTACCGATCACTTTAAGCGTCGAGGATGAAACCGAGTTTCTAAAGTTGTGCAAATTTACTGGTTGGGTGTCTGGAAACAAGTTAGAATTAAACGGTGACTTCAGAAGTGAACATTCCAGGGTACCGGATTCAAATCCAGATTGGCACTGGACGAACGGCGACCGTGTACTTGGCTCGAGATCAAAAGAACCGTGCGGTGGCTTTAAAAGTTCCCAAGCCTGGTATTTTTGATGATCCAACCCTTGGTAAAATGTTCTCGAACGAAGTGCTGATGTTAAAAAGCTTAAACCATCCGCAAATCATTCATTTTTTTTCGGGGGTGCCTTTTGGCGAGGGGGCACATTTGGCGATTCAGTATTTTAAAGAGGGTGCGCTCGAGGAACCACCCAAATCCCTCGGTGAAGCCTTCAGGGTGATTGCCGACATTGCCGATGCTTTGGATTACGCGCATTTCAAAAAAGTCATTCACCAAGATGTCAAACCCAGCAACGTGTATCTCGAGGATGGACGGGCGTACCTGGCGGATTTTGGGGCAGCCTCGAGCGAGGCGCACCCTGGCTTGCTGGCAGGCAGTCCGTTTTACATGGCGCCTGAAGTCTTCAGGGGCGAACGCAGTTCGAGCAAGTCCGATGTTTACAGTCTGGGTATCATGGCGTTTCAGTTGGTGACGGGCGCCCGTCCGTTCACTGGCGAAACTTACGAGGAGGTTCAAAACGCGCATCTGGTGAAGTTTGCCCCTTCGATTCGCAATTTGCACCGCGAAATTGACCCTGAGATTGCCAAATTGATTGATCGCAGCATTGCCAAAGAACCAAGTGCCCGTCCCAGCGCTCGAGACATTCATGAAACGTTCAATGCTTTTTTGGAGAGTGTCGGTCATCAAAAAGTTGAACGCGTCAGAAACTTGGATCGCAATGACATCACACCGGTGCTTGAAAAACCGGCAACCGAGCAAGGACCGGCGCTGCCTGGACTTGGACGGGCTGCCATGCGCACCGAACCGCTGCCAGAACTGAAATCTTTTGCCAAGACCGAGCCGAAAAAAGGTCTTTTGGACAAATTGTTCAAACGCAAATCTTAACGATTCAGTTGCGCCTGAAACCGTGGACGGATGGCGGCAACACAAATCAGTCCCAGCACCGCCAGAATCAACACGCCCTCCCGCGTACCAAAACGGGCGAACAGTGCCCCAACAAACAGTGCCCCTGGCGGTGCGAAACCCGCAAAAACCAGCGTGTAAACGCTCATCACGCGTGCGCGAAGAAAATCTGGGGTGCTGAGTTGTACCGTCGAGTTGGCGCTGACCGTGAACGAAATCATGCCCATGCCAGCGATGCCAATGCCCAGCGCCGCGAGCGCGAGGTTGGGCGTGAAGTACAAACTACCCATACCCAAACACAACAAAATGGCGCCCAACGTCATGAGTCGAACTCGAGCCTCTGGCGGACGTGAGGCGGTGAAGACCGCACCGATTGCCGCGCCAATACCGAAAGCCGAGCCGAGCAAGCCAAAGCCCGTTTCCTTCAGGTTGAGCGCAAATTTGGCATAGGCTGGCGTGATGACCGGAAAGTTGATGACCGTCAGCGACAGCAAACCCAGCAAAACAATCGGGTCGCGCACCGCACGGTTTGACCAGACGTAACCCAAACCGATGCGAATGTCCTCGAGCATTCGGTGTTGCCCAGAGTCTTCGCTCGCACGGGTTTTCAGGCTCGAGATGGCGATGATCACGCCAACGAAAGACGCGGCGTTCAACCAGAAAATTGTGTGCAAACCAAAAATGGGTGCGAGCAGACCAAAAATCGTTCCGCCCAACACTCGAGCCGTGTTAAAGCTCAGGCTGCCGAGTGCGACGGCGTTGGACATGAGGTGTTTTGGTACGAGTTGCGGGATGAGTGATTGTCTGGCGATGATGTCAAAAACGTTTGCCAGCCCTGAAATGAACGCGATGATTGCCACGATTTCAAAGCTGGCAATTTTCAAATACACCACCAAACCCATGAAAACCGCCATCAGCATCAAAATGATTTGCGTCACAATCAACACGTGTTTTCTCGAGAAACGATCAAGCACCGCGCCCGCAAACAGTGAGAGCACCAAAGACGGCAACCACTGAATCGCGTTTAGAATTCCAAGTTGCACCGTTGCCGCCGAACGGTCGGTGAACAAACCCAGCACCAACCAACTTTGGGCGCTCGATTGCAACCAAGAACCAATCAGGCTAAACCACTGCGAAATCCAAAACCGACGGTATTCGGGAATCTCGAGTGCGGCGAAGGTCTTCACAACGGCTCAGTTTAACGCGGCGTGCTGATGAAAACTTGAAGCTCGAGATACACAGGCTAGGATTTGGAAAAATCAATCTCGTAATACGGATGCTCTGGGTCGGGTTGCGCATCGCCTATAAACCCCAAACGTTCGTAAAAACCGATGGCACTCCTGCTGGCATACCATTCAAACCAGGTCGCGCCAACGCTTTTCGCCCAATCTCGAGTTGTTTCAAAAAGTGCTTTGCCAATGCCTTTTTTCTGGTGTTCTGATTTGACGCACAAACTCGAGAATCGAATTTGTTTGCGTCCGCTCATGAGGTAATGATCCCATTCGTGCGCCATCGCAATGCCAACAATTTCAGAATTCAGTTCTGCCACAAAAACGCCGTGCAGGGGAGACTCGAGCCGATTTTGAAAGCGCAAAAACGCATTCTCGAGTGAATCGATGGGGTGGTCATGCTCGAGGAATGCCCTGAATTGATCCCAATCCGAAACTCGAGCGGCACGAATGA
>CAXTTL010000060.1:5219-21638 GCA_964247135.1 uncultured Deinococcales bacterium
GAAATCACTTCCAGGTTACGCAACGGTGAAAGTTTAGCGTGATAAACTCCAAAAATGACCCCACCAATTGCCAAACGTCTTGATTTCGTGACCGAACTACACGGCATTCGTCGCAATGATGAATACCACTGGTTGCGCGACAAAGAAAACCCTGAAGTGATCGAGTACCTCGAGGCAGAAAACGCGTACTTGAAGCTCAGCATGACGCACCTCGAGGCTTTGGAGGAAACGCTCTACCAAGAAATGCGGGGTCGAATTCAAGAATCTGACCTTGAAGTGCCAGTTCAGGACGGGGCGTATTGGTATTACTCGAGAACCGAAGAGGGCAAACAGTACCGTGTCCATTGCCGAAAACCCGAGAATTTGGATGCGCCCGAAGAGGTATTGCTCGACCTGAACGCGATAGAACAAGCCGAGCAACTCCGTTTCTTGCAATTGGGTATCTACAGTCACAGCCCAGATCACACCCTGCTGGCTTACGGCTTAAACACCGATGGCGGCGAAAAATATACGATTTACATCAAACGTTTAAGTGACAACACGATCCTCGAGATTATCGAAAATGGTTATTACGGTTTTGCTTGGGCGAGCGACAACCAGCATTACTTTTTCAATCGGGTCGATGCCGCCATGCGTCCGCATCAGGTGTACCGCCGCAAGCTCGGTGAGAGTCTCGAGACGCTGGTTTACGAAGAATCGGATGAGATGTTCTCGTTGGGCATCCAGCGTTCCAAGTCTGGCGCGTATTTGCAAATCGTAAGTTATGCCAAAATCACCACCGAATTTCAGATTTTACCCGCCAACGAACCCTTGGGAACTTGGCAGGTTTTTGCGCCCAGGGTGCGTGCGGTGGAGTACAACTTAAGGCATTTGCCAACTCGAGGTTGGTTGGTCATCACCAACGAAAACGCCGAAAACGGCAAATTGATGCTCGTGCCTGAAAGCAACACCACAGCCCAGAACGCGACTCGAGAAAACTGGACGGAGTGGTTAGCACACGATCAAAATCGTTTGATCGAAGCGGTGTATCCCTTCGATCAACACCTGGTCATTTGGGGACGCGAAGCAGGATTCACGCAACTTTGGGTTCAATCTCTCGAGGATCAAAACCTGCGCCGAATTCCCATGCCAGACGCGGTGTACACAATTTACCCAGGCGATAACCCAATGATGGATTCCAACGTTTTTCGCTGCCAATACATCAGTTTGGTACAACCGCGCCAAGTCCTCGAGATCAACCTATCAAACCTCGAGCGTCGCGTTTTCAAAGAAGAACCCGTGCTGGGTGGTTTTGACAAAACCCAGTACGTCACCGAACGACTCGAAGCCACCTCACACGACGGCACAATTATTCCCATCAGTTTGGTCTACAAAAAAGGGGCACTCGAGCGTGGGGCGACGGGATTGTACCTGTACGGTTACGGCGCTTACGGTTTCAGCATGGACCCGTACTTCTCGAGCAACAACCTTTCGCTCTTGGATCGTGGAATGATTTTTGCGGTAGCTCACGTGCGCGGTGGGCAAGAACTCGGGCGGCATTGGTACGATCACGGCAAATGGCTCGAGAAGAAAAATTCGTTTCTGGACTTTATTGCCTGTGCCGAGCACTTGCAAAAGATCGGTTACACCAGCCCCGAAAAACTGGCGATCTCGGGCGGCAGCGCTGGCGGTTTGTTGGTCGGTGCAACCGTCACGATGCGTCCAGATTTGTGCCAAGTTGTGGTTGCCAGCGTGCCATTCGTCGATGTTTTGAACACCATGCTCGACTCGAGTTTGCCTTTGACCGTGGGCGAATACGATGAATGGGGCAACCCAAACGAACTCGAGTATTACCAGTACATGGCGTCGTATGCGCCTTATGAAAACACAAAACTAGCCGCTTACCCACACATTTTTGCCACCGCAGGTTTGAACGACCCCAGGGTTTCGTACCACGAACCCGCGAAATGGGTGGCGAAATTGCGGGTGCAAAACACGGGCGATAACAGCATTGTGTTGCGCACCAACATGGGCGCAGGGCATGGTGGCTCGAGCGGCAGGTTTGAGCGTTTGCGTGAAGTGGCGAACGAATTTGCGTTTGTGCTCGATAAACTTGGACTTGCTTAAAGTTTAAATCACATCTCGAATTGAAATCTTTTTCGATTCGGGTTCTTTTTGTATTTGTACAATTTCGATTCGACATATTTCTCATTGCTTGCACTTTGTATAGCTGACACGATAGAATTTCGTAATAGCTGTATCTCAGCTAATTTGGTCGTGACAGATTTTTAAATTTCGGTTGGTTGTTTGGAGACTCAATGAGAAATAGTAAAAGCGTTTTCATTCCGTTACTGTTGGCTTTTTTCGCAATCTTTTCATGGGGTTATGGTCAAGCTGCTTCAAACGATAAACAGGCTTGGGTCAGTGTTGGGCAATTTAAATCGAGTGGAAATTTTGCGTCATGCCAAAGGTACGACCTGTCCAAACTAACCTCTACATTGCTGGTCGATCAATTAAAAGCCAGTGGTCGCTTTCGACTTTTCACCGATGAACGGATTGCAGAATTGCGCTTTGGTGGTGAAATCACATCTTGCAATATCTCAGTTTCACAAATTTTATTTGTTACAACTGTAAACATTAGCTTTTCGGTAAATATAACTGCGGTTGATATTGTTACTTCTGAGCAAATTATTAGTGAAACGGTAAAAGGTGAAACAAGTAATTCAAACATTAGTCTTATTGGTAATTTTGTTAGCGATGCAGACTTCAAAAGTGCAATTGAAGGTGTTTTTAAAGAAAAAATTCCTCAACTTGTGAATGGAAAAGAGTTGTTGCCTTATATGACTCATATTTTGGGCGAGCGTCCAACGTTGCCAGCAACTACGACAAACCCAAACACTCAAACACCAAATCCAACACCTATTGTTGCGCCTACGCCGCCGAATAATGCCGCTACTTCAACAAGTGTTACTTCGGCAATTGATGCAATGTTTAATGGATTAAAAAATATGGACTTTAATTCTTTTAATAACAGCTTAAGCGATAATTTATTAAATCTCTCGAGTATTGGAAACCTTTCTCAATATGCGACACCTGAGAATAAAAGCATTTCGAGTAAAATTACTTATTTCGTTCAATCTGTTCAGGATTTCCAAAACGCCTATACAGTTGTAGACCTCCTCGTAATAATTCCGACAAGTGCGGGGGCTTCAACTACAAAAAACTACAAAATCGGTGTTATAGATACAGGCGGAAATTTATCTCAAGCCTTTCCCAATAGAAAAAATCAAGGTTTAAAAATTCTTTTCTTGGATAAAATCAATCCATTGCGAGGAATACCTCAATTGCCAATCTTTAATAGCTCGAGTGAGGCTGTAGAACAACTCCTCAAAGATTTTAACGCTGCGCTTGGAATAAATTTGTAAAACCAAAAAACTCGAGTGAAACAGGTTCAACTTCTAAATCACATCCCGAATTGAAACCTGTTCCGCTCGAGCTTGCAATTCCACCTTTAACAGCGCATTCACGGGTTTCTCGAGCATTGGGTCTTGCTCGAGAATCTGTTTTGCCAAATTCCGGGCTTGTTCGATGATTTCGGTATCTCGAGTCAGATCACCCAGTTTTAAGTCGGGCATTCCGCTTTGTCGTGTGCCGCGCAGTTCGCCTGGTCCGCGAAGGCGCAAGTCGGCTTCGGCAATCTTAAAACCGTCGGTTGTGCCTTCAATCACTTTCAGGCGTTCTTTGGTTTTTTTGCTGTGATCGCCCGCAATCAAAACGCAATAACTTTGCTTGTCGCCTCGTCCGACCCGTCCGCGAAGTTGATGCAGTTGCGACAACCCGAAGCGTTCGGCGTTTTCGATCACCATGATGCTGGCGTTGGGAACGTCCACACCGACTTCGATCACGGTGGTGCTGACGAGCAAATCAAATTCAGATGCGCGAAAACGGTTCATGATCGCGTCTTTTTCGCTGGGGTGCATTTTGCCGTGCAAAAGTTCCACTCGAGCGTCGGGCAGAATTTGTTTGAGGTCTTCACTCAGTTGCGTGGCTGCCAGAATCTCGGTCATTTTTTCGGATTCTTCGATGAGTGGCGCGACCACAAAAGCCTGCCGTCCCTCGAGAATCTGTTTCATCACAAAGCTGTACGCTTGACGGCGGTGCGTGTCCATTAAAAGTTTGGTTTGAATCGGCGTGCGACCTGGTGGCAGTTCGTCGATGGTCGTCAGCTCGAGGTCACCGTAAGCCGTCAGCGCGAGGCTGCGCGGGATGGGCGTGGCGCTCATCACAAGCACGTCAGGACGGTTTGCGAGGAGGGCGCGGCGTTGTTGCACCCCAAAGCGGTGCTCCTCGTCCACCACAGCCAAGCCAAGGCGTGCAAATTCGACGCCTTCCTGGATCAGTGCCGACGTGCCAACGATCACATCGACCTCGCCTTTTTTGATGCGCTCTCGAGCCTCCACGCGTTCTTTGCCGGTCATCGCGCCGATCAGCAACTCGACCCGAACCCCAAGCGGGTACAAGTATTTGGTGAGGCTCGAGAAATGTTGTCGCGCCAGAATTTCGGTGGGAGCCATCAACGCGCCTTGAAATCCATCTCGAGTCGCCAAGTACAGGGCGCTGGCAGCCACGGCGGTTTTGCCCGAACCGACATCACCTTGAATCAATCGCGCCATCTGTTTGGGTTCGCGCATGTCGGCGGCAATCTCGAGAATCGCGCGGCGTTGAGCGTTTGTGAATTTGAAAGGCAGCATCCGTTCAAACTCGAGCATGTGCTCATCCAAGGCGCGAAATTGTTTGCCCTCCAAACTGTTGCCGCCCTGCAACAGCATCCGAAGCTCGAGGAATAAGTATTCGTCAAATTTCAGGCGCTCGAGTGCCGTTTCCAAGTCCTCGAGTTCACTGGGATTGTGTGCTTCACGCAAGGCTTGGGGGTAAGGCATGATCTTGTACATGCCGCGTTGCTGGCTCGAGAGAAAATCTTGGGGTTCGGGTAATGCCTCGAAGGTTTGACGTGTAACCTTGCGAATGAACGCTTGCGAGATGCCTTCGGTGGTGTGATACACGCCAATGATTCGGTCAGTGCTGAAACTCTCGCCGCCCTCATCGTCATTTTCGAAATACTCGACACCAAGCTCGAGCTTGCGCCCAAATCGTTTGGCTTTGCCCGTGATGATCAGGCGGTTGCCCTCTTTCAGTTGTCCTTCGACCCAAGGTTGATTAAACCAAGTGGCTGACAGCACATTGCCGAATTCGTCACGCAAGTTCGCCTTCAAAATCAACATGCCTTTGCGCGGCGAATGACGGGTTTTGTCCGTCACCGCGCCGACCACCGTCACTCGAGCGCCGTCTTCTATCGTGTGAAACCCGGGCAGTCGGCGGCGGTCTTCGTAACGTCTGGGGTAATTGTGGAACATGTCCCGCAAGGTTTTGATGCCAAGTCGAGCCAGTTTTTTTGGCGCACTCGGCACAAGTGGCAACCTGGTGATTTCCGAATCTGGTGTGAACGTCGTGCGCTCGAGCCTGGGAAGCTCGGGTTTTCTGGCTTGCACGGGTTTGGCGTTCGAGGTTGGTTTTCGTTCCGCCTCGAGCAAATCCAGCGCGGTTCGTAAATTTTCTGCGCGTTCCTCAAGGCTCATGATGCCGTAACCGTCCAGCACTTCCCGAACCTTGGGGAACGGTTGCGCCACATTGTTTAAAAGCGCCTCGAGTCCTGCCGTGACCACACGGTTCTGACAGCCCATCGCCAATTCTCGCTCGAGGGGTTTCATCAGTCGTTCGCGCAGTTCATCGCGGGTTGGCACGGTGATAGTTTACCCTGAATCCAAAATGATTTCGTAGGGGTAAACCTTGTGTTCACCCTTTATGGCACAACGATTTTTTATGTTTTGCATCAAGAATCTCGAGCATCACCCCGAACTCAAGTTGCGGAATGCCTGATCTTCTGGCGGTGGTTTCTCGAGCGCGATTTGCGTCTCAGAAGGTTTAAACCCAACACTTTCGTAAATCTTGGCGGCGTGATACTCGGGGTCGGCACACATCACCAAGACTCGAGCGTCCAATGTCTCGAAGGCGTGTTTGGCGGCAGTGTGGACCAGTGTTCCACACAATCCACGGCGTTGAAATTCTGGATGTGTTTCAACACTCTGAAACCTGCCCACACCATGCTCGAGAAACAATCCAAGGCTCGAGACCATTTTGCCGTCCAAAAACGCGCCCCACCAGTTGCCCAGTCCCGCTTCGTTCATGCGTTGGTACTCGAGCATTTTGCGTTTGATGAAGAGCTTGTAGCCTTCGGGTTCGTGGTCATCGTTGCATTCGATCCGCAGTTGAACGGTTTGCGCCCAATCTTCTGGCGTTACAATCGGGCGGTATTCAGCCTCGAGATTCACTTTGGGCGGAGCGTGAACTTCGGTGGCGGTCATGACAACAGTTTGGTCGAGTGTAAAGCCAAGTTTTTCAAAATCTCGAGCTGCGCCCATTTCGCCATTGACGCCATCGATGCCAAAAACCTGATGTTTAGAATCTGGAAACTCGAGTTTGGAAATCTCCATCCAGCGCGTGATATCGGACGCTTTGGGCGGCTTGGGGAACAGGACATAATTTCCGTACCAAAACGTCGGATTGCTGGGCGTGCGAATCACGGTGTACTCGCCGCGATCAATGACTTCACCCGAAAACCTCGAGAAAATCAGATCGGTTTGAAATCCCAAAGATTGAATTTGCATACCTCGAGTTTACAAACTTTGAAGCTCGAGTGTCACACGCCAAAGTGCTTATTGAATTGGGCTGAGCGTGGTTTCACGCAGTTGCACCAGACTCGAGTACCTTGTAATGGTATCGGTGCTTTGGGTTAGCTCGAGCTTGCCTGTAATCCTGATTTTTTCGCCTGTGGTCGGCAGTTTTTGACCGTTTGCCAAGTACACGAATACGCTGTCGGTCGAGACTGGCACGGCTTCAGTGTCCGCGTTCGGAAAAATCACGGTGATCGAACTCGGGTAATCCGCACTTTCATCGCACGGCGAGCAGACGGTTTTGCGTGTTCTGGTCAGTACAAAACGGTCTGGAATGTTCGGGTCGCTGGCTGCGAAACCCGTCAGTGTGACCAAATTTCCTCGCAACCCGAGCGTCTGTTTCGCATACACCGCGCCCCGTTCGTTGATGCTCGAGAACAGTTTTGGAATCTCGAGTTTGACGGCAGGTTTTTCTGGTTTTGAGAATGCGAAAGTGCTGATTGCTGCAATAATCGCGGCAATCAGCACCAGGGCGAAGATGTTATTTACTTTGGTTGGCATTTAAGCCCATCGCTTGCGCAATTGTGAAGAAAATATCGGTTTGGTCCATGCTGCCTTGGAAGAGTTTTGCGCCAGGTCCAAAGGCGAACAGCGGCACTGGGTCGGCGGTGTGAACGCCCTGCGATTGGTCTTTGGGGAGGTTGCCGATGCGTTGGAACGCGCCTGGTTCGGAGCAGACCTTGGGGTTCGGGATAAAGCCGCCCTTGCCGTCAGAAATCGTCGGTGCTTGATAGATTTCGCGCCCGACATAGGTTTCGCAGTAATCGGGGTGAGCGCCAAAACCGACCGCCAACCCTCGAGCCGCCACGGGCAGTGGAATGCCGTTTTGATCCAGTTTTTCGTAGTAATTCGGGAAGCCCGCTTTTTCGTAGACCTGTGCCGCATCGCGGTTGCCAGGACCTTTGCTGGTGTCGTAGCCACCAAAGACCGTGAGGCTGTGACCGTGGTCGGCGGTCACGATAATCAGGGTGTCGTCGCGTTTGGCAGCCCATTCTTTTGCCAGTTTCACGGTCTTGTCAAGCTCGAGCACGTCGAACATGGCGCGTGTCCAGTCGAGTGGGTGCAGGTACTTGTCCACCATGCCCGCCTCGACCATCAAGAAAAACCCTTTGTCGTTTTTCTCCAAGCTCGAGATGGCAGAATTGGTCATGTCCCACAGGTACGGCAGGTCGGTGAAATTGCCGAGCATTTCGGGGCGTTTCCAGGTGGCACGGTCCAAATAGCTTGGGAAGTTATCGAGGTGGAACAAGCCGAACAACTTGTCTGGAGCGCCAGCTTTCAACAAATCTGTGCGGTTGTTGACAAACGTATAACCCTGTTTTTGCGATTCGGTAATCCAGTCGGTCGCATCTTTGCGCCTCGAGCCGCCAGCGGTGCTCGGAATAAAGTCTTCCGACCCGCCGAACATCAGCACGTCCGGTTTGACATTGCCCTTAAAGTATTGATCGGCAATCGAACTGTAATCGCCGCGCCTGCGGGTGTGCGTAGCGAAGGCAGCGGGGGTCGCGTCCGTACCAAAAACATTGCTGACGATGCCGACGCTCGCGCCTCGGGTGCGCTTCAAGATTTCAGTAATGATCTCGGCTCGAGGGTTGTCGAGCGTGTCTGGGGAGTTGTCGCGGTAAACATTCAGCGCGTTGACTTCTGCTTTTTGACCTGTCGCGATGCTGGTGGCGCTGTTGGCGCTGTCCACAATGTAGGAGTCAAAACTGCTGGTCGAAATGCTCGCCATGCCGTCTGCGCCCGATTCCATCTCGAGCTTGCCGCGCGGCATTCCGTTGGCTGGGTTGTAACCCTTGGCGATCACCTGGGCGCCGTGCATGGTGTTCCAACTCATGCCGTCGGCAATAAACAAGATCACGTTCTTGGCGGGTTTGAGTGGACGGGTGGTGACGACGCCAGTCCAGTTGATTTTTTTGGTGACTTCGCCCTTGGCGTCAGTAAGTTTGACAAGCACTTCGTTCGCGCCGCCCCGCGCCGAAATATTGCGCAGCGTCCATTCCGCTTGACCGGCGCCCTGCGAGGTTTGCACAAAATCGGTCAACACTTTTCCGTTCAAAGTGATGGTGTAATTCTTCAAATCCTCGAGCTTTGAGGCTTCGACCCGCAAATCCACGTGTTGCCCCGCCAACAGCTTCGCGCCGTCGTAAGGGTAAACGTTGATGTCCGCTTCACTCGGGGCGCCGAGTGCCGAAACCACGGTGGCAGCGATGGGCAGCAGCACCAGTGGATACCAATTCTTGAAGTTGGTTTTCACATGGTTAGTCTGGAACGGTTTTGTCAACGCTTTGTCAGCACGAGATCAATCATTGGCTCGAGTTTACTGAATTCAATTTGGAATCTTGATTCTCGAGATGAACCAATCTAGAACGTTCCGTGATGAGGTCAAGCGCTCAGCAGCCTAGACCTGCCTAAACTCGAGCCGCAAAAAAATGATTACTTTTTAAGCTGATTGAACTGCGCGATGAAACCTGCTGGATGACGCAAGAACGCCATGTGCGTTTGGTTGCGTTCGTTGAAAAACGGTGCAGCCTCGTACTCGTAACCAGCCTCGAGTAATTCGGCACATTTGGCTTGCAGGTCATCGACTTCAAATGCCAAATGCAAAAATCCTGGTGCGGGTTGACCTGAGACTTGCACCAACTCGAGGTCCATGTTCGTTCCTGGGTGGTTGAGAAACGCGGTTGGGACTCCATTTGAGTAATGTTTGCCGCGACCCTCGACCAGAAATCCAAGCGTGGCGAAATGGGTGATGGCGGCTTCAACATCGTGAACGCTCAATGCGAAATGATTCAGTTTCATGGCTCGAGTTTAGCGCATACCTTGCGAATACTCGTCCAATGGCATCCGATTCGCTGACTTGGCACGCTCGAGGGCTTCAACCAAAACGTTTTACTTGACTTCATAATAAATAGTATTCTAGAATTTTACGATGGAATCTAAATTTCAAGACCTAGATCACCTTGATTTCCAAATTCTCGAGCATCTGGGCAGCAACGCTCGAGTTACCTGGACAGAACTTTCCGCTCAACTCGGTTTGTCCGCTCCCGCCATCACCGAACGGGTACGCAAGCTCGAGGAACGTGGTGTCATCAAGAGTTATACGGTCTTGCTCGAGCCTGAATTGTTGGGTTGCGAGTTGCTGGCATTTGTGGCGGTGCAAATACCAGATGCAAAATCACGCAAAACCTTTCTCGAACGTGTGAAGGACATGCCTGAGGTGCTCGAGTGTCATCACATGTCTGGCGATGACGATTACTGGCTCAAGGTGCGCTGCGCTGGAACGAAGGCGCTCGAGAAGATCATTTCTGAAGACTTCAAATCGATCTCGAGTGGCATCAAAACCCATACCAGCATTGCGCTTTCGAGTTTTAAGGATTCGCCAAGTTTGCCGATTCGGGGAGCGTGATGGATTTCGCGTTTTTCCTCAAAGGCTTTTTGATTGGCATTTCAATTGCCGCGCCCGTCGGTCCAATCGGCTTGCTGACCATCCGCCGCACCTTAGCGTTTGGGCGTATCGCGGGCTTCATGTCTGGTTTGGGTGCGGCAACGGCGGACGCGGTGTTTGGCAGCATCGCGGCGTTTGGCATCACCGCCATCTCGAGCGTTCTGATTGGGGCGAAATTTTATTTGGGGCTGGTTGGCGGTATTTTTCTGGTCTATTTGGGTTGGCAAACTTTCGTCTCCAAACCCGTCGAGCGAGCCGCCGAATCTCGAGCATCAAGTCTGGGTGTGATTTATGCTTCGACCTTTGCGCTTGTCCTGACCAACCCGATCAGCATTTTGTATTTCACGGCAATCATCTCGAGCGTCGGCGCGGCTGGAAATTTGCTCAGTGCGAGTTTTATGGTGTTTGGTGTGTTCCTGGGTTCGGTGTCGTGGTGGTTTTTCCTGAGTTTTATTGCCGGTTTGCTCAAATCTCGAATCAATCCAACAAGTTTAAAACTCGTCAATCAAGTCTCAGGCTTTGTGATTGCCGCGTTTGGGCTTTGGGCTGTCGCCAGCGTGTTATTCAAAATCTAAGCGCAAAACAGATTCTCGAGATACACTACAGCCATGCTGAATTACCTGCTCATTTTTGTCCCGATCACCGCCTTGCTCGAGTTTGTGATTCATCCTGGCGACGTCTGGATTTTTATTTCGGCGGCGCTCGCCATCGTGCCGCTGGCGGGTTTGATGGGACGCTCCACCGAGGAATTGGCGGCTCGGGCGGGCAGCGCGGTCGGTGGTTTGTTGAATGCCACCTTTGGCAATGCCACCGAGTTGATTATTGCGTTTTTTGCGCTTCAAGCCGGTAAAATCGATGTGGTCAAAGCCAGCATCACGGGTTCGATGATTGGCAATTTGCTGCTTGTTTTGGGCATGGCGGTGTTTTTGGGCGGTCTGAAATTTCCAGTCCAGCGTTTTAACCGTCAAGCCGCCAGTTCGCTGGCGAGCATGTTGGTGATTTGCATCATTGCTTTTTTGATTCCGGCGATGTTCGATTTTACCGAGCGCGTCAATGGCATTCCTGGAACGCAACAAATTCTTTCCGATGGGCAGCTTTCGCTGGCGGTCAGTTTTGTTTTGATTGCCCTGTATGTCTTAAACATGGTCTTTAGTTTGTTCACCCACAAAGACATGCTCTCGAGTGCCGATGACGACGCTGATACCCACAAAGCCGAATGGACTCCGGCTCGAGCCATCGGCACGTTGTTTGCTTGCACCATCGTGGTCGCTTGGCTCTCCGAGGTGCTGGTCGGGTCGCTCGAGGGGTTCACGGCGGCGCTGGGGTTCTCAGAATTTTTTGCCGGTTTAATCATCATTCCAATTATTGGCAACGCTGCCGAGCACGCGGCAAGCGTGTTTGCCCGAAAGAACAAAATGGATTTGACCATCACGATTGCGATTGGGGCAACCATTCAAATTGCGCTGCTGGTCGCGCCGCTGCTGGTGATTTTGTCGTTTGTCATTGGCAAACCAATGGATTTGGTGATTCACAGCCCGCTCGAGTTGATGGCGTTGGTCGGCGCGGTCGGTATCGTCGGCAGTGTCGCCAGGGACGGCGAAACCAACTGGCTCGAGGGTGCGATGCTGCTGGGCGTGTATTTGATTATGGCAATCGCGTTTTTCTTTTTGCCTGTTGCCTCTCACAGTTAACTTGCCTGTTGCCTCTCACAGTTCAGCGTCAAGCTTCAAAACCTGCCAAAGCTCAACATTTCATGAATCTCAATCGGGCGCTCCTCGGGTAGACTCGGGTCATGCGCTTCAATTGGAGGCACATTTTGAGTTTATTTCTTCTAAGCTGCTCTGGATTGGCGGCTTTGGCTCAAGTGCTGGTGTTTGAAGATTCGTTCGACCAGGAAGGTATTTGGGACTCGAGAAACCTGAATGTCGGGCATTTTGGTTACGAAAACGGTTGGTTTCAGATTTTCATTGACAAACCCGACAGTTTTATTTACGTGCCCGCGCCGGTGCTGCCCGCCAAAGATGTCAGGCTCGAGGTGGACATTTCCAAGCGTTCGGGCGCAGCCTCCGATGAGGCTGGGGTGTTTTGCCGCCTTCAACTCGAGGGTGGGCATTACGAGCTGATGTTTAGCAGCGAAGCCCGAACCAGCGCGATTTACCGCGTCAGTGGCGACGAGTATGTGGCAATTGGACGTGCGGTGCTGCCGCCCGAAATCAAACTCAATGCTGGGGAAAAACCAAACCATTTGCGTGCCGAATGCGTGGGTTCAAAGTTACGTTTGTTTGTCAACGATTGGTTGACGCTCGAGGCGCAAGACAGCAATTTCGAGGGTGGTTGGGTCGGGTTGGCGGCTGGGACTGGAACGAAGGTCACGCAATTGACCGCCGATTTTGATAATTTCAAATTGTTTGTGCTTTAAATCGGTTAAAATTTGCCAATGCGCCCTCCGACCAAGCTCGAGTTTGACCCTTCATGAAAATCTCTTTGCTGACTTTGTTCCCGCAGCTTTTAACGCCCTGGCTGAATGAGGCTATTTTGGGGCGTGCGGTTAAAAACGGTTTACTCGAGTTTGATGTGCGTGATATTCGCAATGCCGCCAGCGACAAGCACCGCATGGTCGATGACACGCCCTACGGCGGCGGCGCTGGCATGGTTTTAAAAGTCGATGTGCTTGAAAATGCCCTGAAGATGCTCGAGCCAAGCGACGAGATTGTCTTGTTGACGCCGGCAGGGGAGAAGTTTGCGCAAAAAATGGCAGAGGAATTCTCTAAAAAGCGGCATCTTGTGTTGTTGTGCGGGCGGTATGAGGGTTTTGATGCGCGGATTGAAACCCTGGTCACGCGCGAGGTCAGCCTTGGCGATTTTGTCATGATGGGTGGCGAGGCGGCGGCGTTGTGTGTGGTCGAGGCGGTCACGCGGCTTGTGCCCGGCGTTCTCGGCGATTCTGATTCCCATGAGCAGGATTCTTTCTCGAGCGGCATTCTGGATTACCCAGAGTTTACCCGTCCACCAGTTTGGAATGGTTTGGAAGCCCCCGAAATTTTGCGCGGCGGCAACCATGCCGCCATTGCCATTTGGCGACGCCGTGAGGCGCTGCGGCGCACCTTGGAGCGCCGACCCGATTTGATCGAGCGGGCGGGTTTGACTGCTCAAGATTCGGCATTGCTGCTCGAGTTGGGCGTGACCTTGGAGCAGCTCATCGATTGGAACCTCGAGCTTCCACCGCCGCCAAAGGTCAAGCGCACAAGAATTCAGTAGTCTTTTAAGAAATCCTTTGCCACCTTCAAAGCGCGAGGTTCGTCGGCTGCCAGTCGCCCTTCAATCGCGATCAGACCATCAAATTGTGCCAGCAGTTTCGGTACAAGTGTTGACAATTCCAAATCACCCTCGCCCAAAAGCGCGTGGGTTTTCCCTGGGCTGGAATCGCTCAAATGCGAGTGAAGCATTTTTGGAGTCTGGTGAATGTACTCGAGCGGTTTGCCCAGGGTTCCAGCGTGGGCGATGTCCAAAGTGATGCCAACGTGCTCCAGCGGCTCGAGGATGCTGGCGAGTCGGGTCAGGCTTTCTAGATGGGTGACAAATTGCAATTTCTTTTTTTCCATCCCCTCGACGCCAACCCGAACCCCGAACATTCCCGCCGCCGAGTCGAGATCGCCGACAAAATCGTGCAGGCGCTCCCAATAGACTTGTTCATCGTCGGTGGTGCTCGACAAATGCCCAGGATGCACCACGACCATGCCAGCGCCCATTCTGGCGGCTGTCTCGAGCGAAGAAAGCACCTGATGCCTCGAGATGGCACGTATTTCGGGGTTGCTCGAGAGTGGATTGAGGTCATAACTCGGGGCATGAAGAGAAAGTTGCAGACCAAGATTTTCGGCTTTGGCACGAACTTCCTCTGGGCTGGCGTTCGATTCCCAGAGGTGTTGCGCCCAAACCTCAGACGCGCCAAAGCCCGCATCTTTGATCAACTCGAGTGCACCGAGCACTCCAGAATGCCATAAAAGGCGGGTTGCGGGGGCGAAACGGGGGTTGATGCTCAAAGTCACGCTTTTATTTTACGGTCTGGCTTGCGGTTCATTTGTCAGCTTGCTCGAGTTTGGGTATGCACTTAAGTTTGAGTTGGACTTGGTGTCACAAAAGTATTTCGTATTTGATGTCGTTTTACAGATTCACTGCTCGAGTCTAAGGATGCAGTCTTTGTGATAGGGCATATTCATCGGCGAGATACGTTCCAGACTTTGATCACCAGAATTCATGTTTTGACTGGATAACAATTAAATATGAGTATAATTGGTCAATACGTGTAGTTAAAAATACAATGGATAAGTGATTTGTGTAGCGAATGTGAGTTTTTTGTAAGATTTTTTACTTTACAATACTTGAGTGATAAATAGCGTTCGGTTTCTTAAAATTGGTTTTGTATTGACCACCATAGCGGCGCTTGTTCCCCTGGGACGGGGCGCAGCCTTCTGGTCAACTTCAGAATTGCAGACCATCGAATCGTTACGATTGGATTCAAAGGGCAGCGTTTCAGCCGACCCAACAAATACAGTTGCGAACAATGCACAAGCGGCAAACATCGGTTACAAGTTGTTTTACGACAAACGCCTCAGTTCGGAGGGCGATGTTGCCTGCGCCACCTGCCACAATCCAGAAAAAACCTTCACCGATGGCAAAATCCTTTCCGAAGGCGTTGGCAGAACCAATCGCAATGCCCCAACGATTGTTGGCGCTTCGCACAACACCTGGCAATTTTGGGATGGACGGGCAGATTCATTGTGGCAACAGGCGTTAGGACCACTGGAAAACGCCAACGAACACGGATTTTCGCGGGTCGCTGTCGCCAAACTTGTCGCCAAACAATACCGTAGCGAATTTGAAACTGTTTTTGGACCCATGCCAGATTTTGAAGACGATTATCGCTTTCCAGAAAACGCCACGCCGTTAGGCGACAGCGATGCACTAAACGCTTGGAAACAAATGAACGAATCTGATCGCGCCTATGTCAACACGGTCTTTGTTAATGTCGGTAAATCAATCGAGGCGTTTGAGCGCCAAATTCAACCAGGATTCTCGAGGTTCGATCAGTACGCGCAATCCCTGAGCAAAGGGACAAACTCCGATGATCTCAACGCCACTGAAATCTCGGGTTTGCGGCTTTTCATTGGCAAAGCAGGTTGTGCCACTTGTCACACTGGAAGCCAATTCAGCGACGGGAAATTTCACAACACTGGTGTGCCACGAAACCCGGATACACCACTCGATCAGGGTCGTCAAGAGGCGATGGGCAACCTTTTTAAAGGCGAATTTTCTTGCAAAAGTACCTTCAGTGATGCAATCGAGGCTTGCCCCAAAAATTTCCAAGCCTCCACCGATGCGCAGTTGATCCGTGCCTACAAGACGCCGTCGTTGCGGACAGCCGCCATGACCGCACCATACATGCACGCTGGACAATTTGCCACACTGACACAAGTCATTGCCCACTACCGAGATGCCCCCAAAGCGCCACTTGGAACCAGCGAGATCAAACCATTGTCACTGACCAACCAAGAAATGCTCGAATTGGAACAGTTTATTAAAAGTTTAAACGCGCCGATTGATGCGCCAGTTAAATTTTTGCACCCACCGCTCGAGGGCAATTGATCCGTTAAGCTTATTTTTTCGCTTCCAATGCCGATTTTTGACTCGAGCTTTGAAAATTCTGTTGTAAATTCATTTGACCTGTTGGATATATGTTCAGGGTTGTTTGAACTGAAAATGTGTCGGTTTCTGGCATGTACAGTCAGAATGAACAAATCTAAAAGTATCTAAAAGATATTATGCACAATACAGCCAGATTAAATTTGTGGGTAAAAGAAAGGTTTTTTATGAAAAAAATATTGTTTGTTTTATTTGCCATTTGCTCGAGCGTCGCCAGCGCCGCCCCATTTGTATTTCCTAAGAATTGGACGGTTTCACAACCAGCTCAAGAAGAAACTGGGGGAACGTTGCGCGATTTTATCACCCAGGATTATCAAACTTACAATCCATTTACCGATGTCTCCGCTGCGGGAAATGGTGTTGGAAGCGTCGTTAATGCTCGAGGATTGTTTATTCAAGACCCAATTACGGGTGAAAACTTGCCCTATATGGCAGAATCTTACTCGATTTCTGCAAATAAGCTGAACTGGACGATTAAAGTACGCCAAGGCATGAAATGGT
>CAXTTL010000061.1:0-21610 GCA_964247135.1 uncultured Deinococcales bacterium
GGCGGTTTCTTTTTTTCTGGCTTTTGGTTTTTTCTCGCCCTCGATCACCATTTCTTTGATTTGCGACAATGACATTTCGCCGCTTTTTAAGGCTTTGAGTTTTTCTTTTTGCATCACGCCAAAGCGGTGCTCTTCGTCAATAATCAACAAGCCCAAATTCTTAAACTCGAGTTCTGGACTGAGCAGCCTGTGCGTGCCAACCACAATGTCCACCGTGCCACGTTTCAAACCCTTGTAAACCGCATCCACGTCTTTTGGGGTGGTAAACCTCGAGAGTCCAGACACAATCACGGGCGTACCTTCAAAGCGTTTTCGCAATGTCTCGAGGTGCTGATCTGCCAAGAGCGTCGTGGGTACGAGCACGGCAACTTGCCGCCCGTGAGACACAATTCGGTGCGCGGCGCGAACGGCGACCTCGGTTTTACCGAAACCCACATCGCCCGAAACCAACCTGTCCATCGGCAAGCTTTTCTCGAGGTCTTTGTAGGTGGATTTGATGGCTTGCGCTTGGTCTTTGGTGAACTCGAACGGGAAGTTCTTCTCGAACGCCTCATCCCATTCGTTCGTAATGTCGGGATAACTCGAGCCTGGTGTGGCTTGACGCGCCGCGTATTGCACCAGCAACTTCTGCGCGAGTTCTTCGGCGTTTTGACGGGCTTTCTCTCGAGCCTTCTGCCATTCGTTCTTGCCCAGTGTACTTAAACGCGGCGGGTCATCGGTTGTGCCAGGATGCCGACGCAACAGTGGTAATTGCTCGACTGGCAAGAAAATACGGGCATCCGATGCGTATTTGATCTGCAAATAATCCCTGGTCACGCCCAGAATCTGTCGCGCCTCGAGTCCCATAAACTGCCCAATGCCGTGCTCTGGGTGAATCAAATAATCGCCCATTTGCAGCGCGGTGGCATCGCTGACGGGTGGACCTCGGAGTTTTCGGGCGCGAAGCACGCTGCCGCCCTGAAAACCGTAGAGCAATTCTTCGGTGACGACGGCAACTTTGGCGATGTGGTCAATAAAACCGCCCTCGCTGCAGCCTTTGACAAACGAAATCCGACCTTTTTCGGCTTCCGCCCGCCATTCCCAACCCCTTGGAATATCACCCAAAACGTGCTGCTCGAGGTACGCACCCGTGCGTTCGTGCTTTAAGAGGGCAACCAAGCGATATCCCGCCTCGAGCCAAGCGGCGGCATCGTCGCGGAACATGCGAAGCCGAGCGCGGTAAAACGGCAGCGTCTCGAGGTCAGAGGGGCGTTCTGGTAGCTCGAGCGGCGTGCGACCAAAGGCAATAACCTCACGGGTTTTCAGGTGCGCCCAGAGTCGTTGGTATTTTTTGGGACTTAAATAACCTTCAAAAAACTCTGGCGAATCGAGGTACACCCGACCTTTTAAACGCTCGAGTCTGGTGCTGTCCCAGGCAACCTCGGGAATAAAATCGCCCAGCGGACCCAGCCCAAAGGATTTGACTTTCTCGCCGTCCACACGCACAAACTCGAGGTCATCACCAAAAAATTCGGCACGAACGACTTGGGATTTGCCGTTCAAATTCAAACGAATCTCGAGCGTGTCACCCAAAACCTTAAAGAAACCCTCGGTCTTGGCTAAATCACTTGTCTCGAGGTTTTCTTCGCGCTCGTACCCCAAATTCTCGAGCTTATCGAGGAATTCGTCACGCGAAAAACGCATTCCAGGTGCAAGCTCGAGCCTGAAGGCATCGGGTTGAGATGGGAAATCCTCGAGCGCTGTTTCGATGTCCAACAGCACGTGCTTGTGCAAATCCGTCCACTCGGCTATCTCGGGATTTAAACTGACCCGAGCGCCAAACAGCGGCGCATCGACGTACAACTTCAAACGCTCAGGCGTGGAAATCAGCACCCCGCCAGCATCCGCTGCAAATAGGGCAAGTCGTGCCACCTGAGAGAGTCCAGCGTGTAAGCCAGGCTCGAGCGGGGCTAAGTTTTCAGTGACCAGAGGCGCACGGGTTCCACTGCGGGTAGAAGCCTTCTCGGAAAGAGGTTTCTCACGCACAGCGACACCCGGCGACCCGACCTTCGGGGCAGTTCGCCGCATCGGAATCATTCTAACCTAAGTTGCTCGAGAATCAAGGGGTATTTTCACACGGAAATTTGGAATCAGAGCATGTCTAAAATTCGGTCATACTCGCCGTGTGTTCCAATCCACCACCACGTTATTAAATTGTCCTCGAATAACCCGAGTGCGCGGTAATGCAATCCAACTCGAACAGAATACGTTGCGCTGTTTTCATCCACGCATTTAAAATGCGAACCTGGATGACGCGGGTTTTGAACAAACAACTGATACGAGGCTCGAGCTTGCTGCCGAACCTGAACAGGCAAATCTTGGTATAACTTCCAGAATTCTTTGGTTGTGTCCGAATTCATTCGCACTCTATGGCTTGTGTTTGACCAGCACGACGTTCAGCTCGAACTTTTTCTGCCATCGTTTGCAAGAAATCCTTTGATTCAGGACGAGCGAACGAAGCCTGCCATTTGGCTTCCTCGATTTCCTCGAGTAGCCGCATTGCAATTTCGTTCTGCTGCGCTTCAGGCAGATCATTTAATGACTCGAGCGCTTGTTGTAAGACTTGCGTCATGCAAAAAGCGTAGCACAAGACGCTCGAGAATCAAGCGTCAAGTGTTACAGACTTGAGCGAGATGGATTTGAAGTTTGCTTTACAAGTGGCTCGAGGTGCGGTCTGCCCTCATCCCCAGCCCTTCTCCCAGCATGGGAGAAGGGAGCTTGATTCGATTGTGGTTTGGGTAGAATATTTTTATGGGACGTGGAATTTTGACGACGGTGGCACGAGTGAATCGGCGCAATGCCACACCAGCAGAGGAATATCTTTGGACGGCATTACGGGATAGAAAGTTGGATGGTTGGAAGTTCAAGCGACAAAAGGTGATTGGGAAGTTTGTTGCAGATTTTTATTGCCGTGAAGCAAAATTGATTGTCGAACTGGACGGCGCAATCCATGATGCTCGAGATGCCCAAATCGCAGATGCTTTACGCACCGAATTTTTGAAGGCAAGCGGTTATACGGTCATTCGATTTCGCAATGAAGAAGTTCTGAACAACGTACTCGAGGTTTTAAAAACCATCAAAACCAACCTTCCAAGCCCAACAAATAGCGCTTAAAGTCTCCCTTCTCCCGATGTTGGGAGAAGGGTCGGGGATGAGGGCAGAGTGGCATTTGCAGCTTTTCTTAAGAGACAAGTGCAAGGTGTTAGGTTGTCTCGAGTTTACCGATTTTGTTAAACTCGAGACAAAACTTCACAACGAATTTAGACCATACACTCGAGCTTTCGGCATCAACCCAAGTGCGTAAAGCATTTCCCTGGCATTCTGTGCTCGCTCGAGCATTTTTAAACTCAGGGTTTGCTCGAGGGTTACCGCCAGGCTTCAGTTGATCGGCTTACCGCCGATTTCAAACTTGTCCACCACGCTGGTCGAAACCTGGAAGTCGTAGTCAGGAATGTCGTCCTGCTCGGATACGACCTGACCTTTCACCAGCAGCTCGTGACCTCTGGTGCCCTCTTTGAGACTCAGGGCATTGGCTTTGAGTTTGGTGATCTCACCGCGAACCAGACTCTCGCCTTCGCCTCCTTTGGTGCGGATGTCTTGATGGACAACAATGGAACCAAAGGGTTTGGACAGTTGGACGCCGATGCCTCCATCGCCGAAGGTCGTGATGCTCTGAAACTCGGCTTGCTGTAGTGACCCGTCATAAAGATTGAACCCGCGTGCACCAACCCCATGGGTTTCCAAAGGAGCTTGGACGGTCAGGGTCTCGAGGTCGCCAAAGTTCACGAAGCCAATCCCGCTGGGACCGTAGGATGTCACCTTGGCTTGGACCATCCAATCTTCAACCTTTCCCCAGTTGTCGAGCACCATGTCGTTGGGACCGTATGTTGTGACAGGTTCAGTATTGACCACCCGCTGAGCGTCTACTCCTGAGCCGATAAACACGGCGCCGGTGATGAGGTTGGAAATGCCCGGTGCAATACCGCCATCGGCATGAATTTCGCCAGTGGTCAGGCTTGTGAGTTCAATGCTGCCACCTTCCTCGGTTGGAGCCGGAGCTTTGCTGGGGTCGGTACCGGTCGGGATAAACCAGCCGCCGAACACGAACACGCCGCTACCACGCAAAGGTTGCTCCTTGCTGCCACCGGATAGATTCTCGAGATCCACTGTCCAGCGGCTCGTTTTGTCCTGAGAGAAGTTGTACACGCTGATGCAGCCCAGCAGCACCTCCACTCCGAAGCCCGCCGGGCGGTGGGCAGCCATCCGCGCGTCTGCCGCCTCCACATGAATGTCTTGTAAGTGGATGTGCCCTTGTCTGGACTGAGCGCCCTTCAGGTGAACACAGCCCACGGTGCGAAGCTTGCTGATCCGTAGTGTGCCGAGGTCAGCGACGTCGTCCGCAAGACCCAGCGCGATCTGAGCTTCGTCCGTAACGACTCGCAACCCAGAAACCTCATGGTCGGCGCTTAACATCAGTCCAGGCTGACCTGGCTTGAATTGTAGTTCAGCGTTTGGTCCTTCACCCCATAGTTGTGTACCAGGGGGCAGCTTGATGCTGGACAGCCCAGTGATTCGGACTTCAACCACAATCCGGGTGGCTTTCTGATCAAGGGCAGTTTGCAGGCTAGCGGCGTCCTTCACGTGAACGGCAGTGTCTGTCATGGCAGTCTCCTGAACTGAGTAGAATGGTTATCGCGTGTTGAGGTCGACAACGGAGCATCAAAAACCTGAGCAGGAATCTGCAATTAGATTACCACCGATCCACAATTTCTTTCAATATTTGAAGCGCTGAGTGCAGCGTTGGATTATTCTTCAATACTCTGGAAAATTTTCCTCACAACGTCAAGAATTCGCTGTCACTAAGGGCGCAGCAAGCAGCGCCCTTACAACCCTGAAATACGTGACAGACGCGAATTAGCAAAAACATTCCGAACTGTTATTCTTTAAAGCTCAAACAATAAAGTTGACTGCCTAGACAGCACTCGCTTGGTACACCGTTGAGAACGTTTGTGGTTTTTTGGAGCGAAGCGGTTCTGCCCGAAGGTGCGTTTTAGAACCAAGAAGCGGTTCTGCCCGAAGCGACCCAGGCCCGTCAGCGATTCCGCCCGTTAGGTGCGTTTTAGAACCAAGAAGCGGTCCACACTGCGTTAGGTGTTTTACAGCACAACCTTTTCAAAATGCTCCACAATCGGAAACGGATCGTAAAAATGATGCAATAAAGAGCGCCATTCCTGGTATTCACTCGAGCCTCTAAACCCTACCGTGTGATCCTCGAGCGTTTCCCATTTTACCAGCAGCACATATTTGTTGGCTTGCTCGAGGCATTTTTGCAGTTCAACCTCAATAAACCCGTTCATGCTCGAGATGATTTTGGAGGCTTGACGAAACGCGGTTTCAAATTCTGTCTCGAGGTTTGGTTTGATGTGCAGCATGGCAACTTCTAGAATCATGGGGTTAGTATAGGTTATGAACATTGATTTGAACGCCGACGCTGGCGAATCGTTTGGGGCTTTTCGCATGGGGCGTGACGAGGAGTTGTTTGATTTCATCAGCACGGTCAATGTGGCGTGCGGTTTTCATGCGGGTGATCCAATCACGATGCAAGCCACGCTCGAGCTTGCCAAGCAAAAGAATGTGGCGGTTGGGGCGCATCCTGGTTATCAGGATTTGGTGGGTTTTGGACGCAGGATTCTCGAGGCAACACCTGAACAAGTCTATGCGGATACGGTCTATCAGGTGGCGGCGTTGGCGGGTTTTGCAAAATTGGCAGATATGAAATTAACGCATGTCAAAGCCCACGGTGCGTTGTCCACTCGAGCTTGGGTTCATGCGCCGACCGCCGAAGCGCTGGCTCGAGCGACGAAAGATTTTGACCCGAATTTACCGTTGATGGTCTTGCCTGGGACGTTTCTCGAGTCTGAAGCGCAAAAGTTAAAAGTTCCGATGCTGATTGAGGCTTTCCCAGAACGGGCGTACATGCGCGATGGTCGGCTTGCGCCGCGTTCAATGGCAGGCTCGAGCATTCACGACCCGAAAGAGGCGGCGAGACGTGCGGTGCAAATGGTTAAGGAGCATCGCGTCGAGGCGATTGACGGCGGTTGGTTTGAAATGCAGCCGCAAACCTTGTGCATTCATGGCGACAACCCGCACGCTCCCGAAATTGCCAAAGAGGTTCGTGCGGCGCTCGAGGCTGAGGGCATCACCGTTTCACATTCGGGACTTTAACCGTGCGGCAACTGACTGGTTTTTACGTTCCGTTCTCGAGCAGCCTTGACCTTGAATCAAACGCCAGAATGCACGCGTTGGCGGAACGACTGCGTACAAATTTACTCGAGGGCATCACGGATTTGTATCCTGGTTACATCAACTTGTACGTCGAGTTTGACGCGAATCTGGTGGCTCGAGACACCGTGAAAGCTTGGGTCAAAAAACACGCACTCAATCTCGAGGCGAAGGCGGCAAGTGGGCGCGAGGTTGTGATTCCTGTTCGGTACGACGGTGAAGACCTCGAATTTGTGGCGCAACAAACAGGTTTGAGTGTCGCGCAAGTGATCGAAAAACACTCGAGCGTCACGTATCAGACCTACACGGTGGGGTTCACGCCTGGCTATCCGTTTTTGGGAAAACTTGATCCTGTACTGCACCTGCCGCGCCGTAAAACCCCACGCAAAAAAGTGCCGGCGCACAGCGTCGCCATTGCGGTGGGGCAAACCGGAATTTACCCGCTTTCAACCCCTGGCGGTTGGCACACTCTGGGTTCAGCGTTGACCGCCGTTTACGATCCTCACCGTGAAAAACCGTTTTTGCTCGAGCCTGGCGATAACGTGCGGTTTGTGCCGAGCGAGGGTGAAACGCCGCCAGAAGCCAGCGTGCTCGAGATTCTGCCGCTCAAGCCCCAATTTCCAATTTTAAAAGTTGAAAAAGTTGGTGTGCTCGATTTGATTGTCGATCAGGGTCGCGCTTTGGCGGGTCATTACGGCATGGCGCGGTCAGGAGCGATGGACGAACGCAGCGCCAGCGCCGCGAATGCCTTGGTGGGCAACACAGCCAACGCTGCGGTGCTCGAGATGACCCTGAAAGGCGTGACGTTTCGCGTTTTGCAAGATGCGGTTTTGGGTTTTGCGGGTTTTGGAATGCGTCTGATGTTGAATTCTCAACCTGCACCGGCGTTCGAGAGTTTCGCGGTCAAAACTGGCGATCAACTTGAGTTTGTGCCCACGGCAACGGGGGTGCGTGGGTACTTGGCTGTTCCTGGCGGTTTTGAAAGCTCGAGTTTTATGGATTCCAAAAGCACCGATTTGGTTGGCAGAATCGGGCGGGCGCTTCAAGTAGGGGAGACGCTCGGCATGATGCGACCCTCAAGCAAAAACCGTGCGGGTTACAGCATTTCCCACTCGAGTTTGCCAGAAACGGTTATTGTGCGTTTGCAGGCTGGACCTCAAGCGACGCCCGAAGCACTTGCAGCCTTGTGCAGCGCCGAGTTCAAGGTCAGCAGCCCTGACCGCATGGGCGTCAGGCTCGAGGGGGTCAAAGTTCCAGGGGGCGAACTGACCAGCGAAGCCACGCCGATGGGCGGGGTGCAAATCACCATCGACGGCGACCCGATTTTGCTCTTAAATGACCGAGGACGGATTGGAGGTTACGCCAAACCCGCCGTGGTTGATCCTCGAGATTTGGGCTTGGTGGCGCAATTGCGACCAGGGCAGAAATTGCGGTTTAAACTGGTTGGTGGATCGAGTTCAGAACACTGGTTTTTGACGCTATAAAAGAAACGTAGGGGCGCTGCTTGCTGCGCCCTTTTGGCAACCATTCTCGAGTTTGAAACAAAAGGAGCAACTATGGAACAACGTTTTAAAAACAAAGTCATTCTCATCACGGGCGCGGGCAACGGTATCGGTCGCGCCATTGCGAACCGCTACGCGCTCGAGGGTGGCAAGGTCGTGGTGAACGACATCAAACCAGAATTGGTTGATCTGGTGGTCAACGAAATCAAGGCGGCTGGCGGTACGGCGCTGGGTTTTGTCGGGGATGCCTCGAGCAAAACCGAAATTGACTCGATGTTTGACGCCACCGAAAAGCAGTTTGGGTATGTCGATGTGGTGGTCAACAACGCGGGTTTGACCAGCGATCAACGCCATTTTTTGAATGCCGACGAAGCCTGGTGGGACAAGTATTTGCGCATCAACCTGAAAAGCGCTTACCTCTGCGCCTTTCGAGCCGCAAACATCATGGTGCGGCGGCGCAAGGGCGTGATCGTGAACGTCTCGAGCGGCGGGGGAACAAGGGCGCACCGTGGGTTTACGGCGTATGACGCGTCCAAGGGTGGCATCGAGGCGTTCACGCGTTCGCTGGCGCTCGATCTGGGTTTCTACGGTGTTCGGGTCAACTGCCTTGTGCCTGGGTTGATCAACACCTATGGCTTGGAAGGCGACGATCTGGCAGAACGCGAGAAGGTTGTGCCGTTGCGTCGTTACGGCACAGCCGAGGACATGGTTGGCGCGGCAACGTTTTTGGCGTCCGACGATGCGGCGTACATCACGGGGCAGTGCCTTGTGGTGGATGGCGGTGTGCTGGCGCAGCAGCGCAGTGCCAACGTGGACACCTTTCCGCTCTCCAATTTTCCAGACATTGCCCATGACCTCGAGTAAAACGTTTGGGGGTTAACCATGATTCTCGAGACTGAACGATTGATGCTGAGACGGTTTGTGCTGGACGACTTGGATGCCCTGTCTGAGTTGTACCATGATGAAGAAATTCGGCGGTACTTTCCCGAAGGTGTCTTGGATGATGCGCAAACCAAAGCCGAACTCGAGTGGTTTTTAAACGGGCATCCGAGGTTTCCAGAATTGGGACTTTGGGCGACGGTCAACAAAGAATCGGGTGAGTTTATGGGGCGTTGCGGTTTGCTGCCCTGGACCATCGAAGACCGTCAAGAGGTCGAGGTGGCGTACCTGCTGGGCAAGAAATTCTGGGGACAGGGATTTGCCAGCGAAGCGGCGTTGGCGATTGTTCGTTACGCTTTTGAGCACTTGAATTTGTCGCGTCTGATTTGCTTGATAGACCCAGAGAATTTGGCGTCAATCAAAGTCGCCGAGCGTATCGGCATGAGGCTCGAGCAAAAACTGGATGGCATTGATGGTGACGGCATTCCAACCCTGATTTATGCCATCTCGAGAAACCTCTAAAATCACTTGACTCGAGCGAGGTGTTTACCAGGCGGGCGGCAATTCGTCTTCGCTGGTCATGGGTGCGAGTGCCACACGAATGATGTAACGCTGTGCGCCGCCGCGCCCAAGGTAACGCAGGTACAATGCCACCAGTTCGTGTTGCAGGGCTTTGGCGTCGCTGTGATCGAGGCGTAAATCGGTGAACCAACCCTCGAGGATGGCTGGAACATCTGTCACGAGGGGGTTGAACGGGCTTATCGCATTTGAGGCGGGCGAGATCAGCAGTTGACCGTTTGCTTCTCGGGAGATGCGCACGCCCCAACGCTGGCTGGTGGACTCGAGGGCGGCGATAAAACTTTTCAAAAACACGGGCTGTAAGCTTTGAGACCAGGCATCGAGCAAACTTTCCATGTTCTCGAGCGGGGTTGCCTGTAAGGGCACAAAAAAACTGTCTGACACGGCTCGGTAGTATTTGATTGGGCTGCCTTTTCGGGTTTGGGTGCGCGTGTGGCGCAACAAACCCAATTTCAGCAGTCGCTCAATTTGGTACAGGTAGGCTTTCAGGTCTGCCATGTACTCTTTGGCGACCTCGCTGGCACTGCGTTCTTTTCCAATAAACGGGTACAGGTATACGGCTTTGTGCGGGTTGGACAGGTACGCGGCGGCTTTTGGGTTGCTGATCTCGAGCGGGGCAAAGCTGGTCGAGTTTTGCTGTTTCATCTCGACCAGTATAGCTGCCAATCTGTTGTAGAAAAGGTTTTTGAAATACCTTGCTGTTCGAGTAAAGGGGTCAATAATGAAAATATCCACATTTTTAGTGCCGCTCGGTTTGGTGTTTTTGGTCGCTTGCCCTCAAAGCGCTCAACCCATGACCGCCGGCGATGCCAAAACCCTCAAGACGGTTTTGCCCTTGGCGCTGAACGGTTTTGCCAACAGTGTGCGTTCTGGTGGCTCGAGCGCGGCTGGTACAGCCTCAAATGCGCTCGAGACTTTCGGTTTGCAGCCAAAAGCCGTGACTGGAAATTGTGGCTCGAGTGCCGCAATCACCGATGCCGACGGCGATAAAGTGCCGAGCAATTTTTCTTATACCTACGATTGCACCGTGACCGTTGGGGCTGGTTTTACCTTTAAAGCCAAAGGTTTGGTCAAGAGCAATGACAGCAACGATAACGACCCCAACAGCGGTTACACCACCGAGGGCAACTTGCGTTACGATTTTATTTTTACCAACACCCAAACCCAAGAGACATCTGGTTTTGCGTTTGTGGTGCAATGGAATGCCAATGCAACCATCGCCACTTCCGGCGGTTACACGATCAGCACCGATCAACGCCTGACCTTCCAACCCGACACGGACAAGAGTCAATTTGGTTATCAATTGAGTGCAACCTACCTGCCAGACGCGGACGGCAACAACCTCAAATTTGATGCCGGAAAACTGAACATTGTTGGATCAGCCAATTTCAGCAACGCGAGCGGCAAGTTTTCAATCTTAAACCTGAGTGTCAACGATTTGCACTTTGGCGGTACTTGCCCTCGAGCCGTGGACAGCGGCATTGTTCGGCTCGAGGACAGCTCGAATTTGAATGGCAGCAAAAACAATGTGCTCGAGTTGACCGCCACAGGTTGCGACACCTGGAATGCGACGTATAACGGCAGCCTCGTTTTTTAGATCATTTCAGTCATTGAAATCTCGAGAAGCATGACTTCTCGAGATTTTTTGATGTCTGAGCAGGCATGTTTGCGGTATCGCTTGACTTTTGAACGCGTTCAGTTTAGTATCTGAACATGTTCAATTTGAATGCGTTCAAAAACCAGGCAGCCTCGGATGCCCCCTTAAGCAAAGCCGACCTGACCAAACAAAAGATTCTCGAGGAGGCTTTAAAGCTCTTTCGTGAAAAGGGTTTTGACGCCACCACCATGCGCGACATTGCCGCGACCTGCGACATGGCGGTCGGCACGGCGTACCACCACTTTGAAAGCAAAGAAGCCATCGTCAGCGCCTATTACAACTGGGTTCAACTCGAGCACCTGCGCCAAGTCAGCGAATACAACCAAAGCAAACACAGCCTCAAACAACGCCTCGAGCAAGCCTTTCAAAGCAAACTCGAGATTGTCGCTGGCGACCAAAAATTGCTCGGCGTCATCATGCGTTACATCGGCGAATCCGAACATCCGCTCTCAATTTTTGGCGCAAAAACCAAAGACTTGCGCGACGAAGGCTTGCAAATCTTCAAAATCGCCCTCGCCGACGAAGCCATGCACGCCGACCTGAAAGAACTCGCGCCACTGATTTTTTGGACGCTGCACATGGGAATGCTGCTGTATTTTCTGCACGACCAAACCCAAGGCGAACGCACCAGCAAACTTGGCAAAAGTGCGCTCGAGTTGATTCTGCAAGTCTTTGGCATGGTCGGTTCGCCACTGGTGCAACCACTGATTAAACCCGTTCTGGGCAAGGTCAAAAAATTACTGAAAACCTATAACTTGATGGATTAAAGCTTTACAATCCGCCGCTAAATCTCGAGCCTTCAAACTCAAAAAGCTCGAGCTGGGAAAACACTGCCCAAAACAGGAGGTTGTTATGAATACCACCAGAACCATGAGGAACATCGCCACCATCCAACTCGTGATTGCCTTCGGTTGTTGCCTGATCTGTATTCTGCCAAGCCTTGAGTGCCTGATTAGCATCTATTTCGCATTGCCCACGATTGTGGTTTGGTGGCTCGGTATTCGCTTGATGATCGGGTACTACAACATCAGCCAAGGCAAACAGGGTATGTTACAAACCCGAAGACTGTGGTTTGAAAGTCTAATTTTTAACGTCACAATAGCCGTAATCGGAATTTCACTTTCAATCATTTCTTCTGAAATCACCCTCGGGTATTTTTTTCTATTGATGCCCTCTGTGCTAGGCAGCATCCTTGCAATATGTGCGCTGCTCCTACCGCCAGAAAACAATTGGACGCTCGAGCACAAAACTTTTTAATTTTTAAGCTTGAAATTCAAGGTCCTTCTCAGCAAGAGCAAGGCTGGAAAAACATTGCCCAAAAAACTGTTAGCGAATCTCGAGTTCAAACGCCATCCAACCCTTCGCCCTCTCGAGCACAAAGGAGCAACACCATGAATGTTTTGTTGACTTACGCCGTTTACGCCACCATCAGCCTGAGCTTAACGATTTGGGTTGCTCAAACCCTGCACAAAAATGGCAAGATTTTCTTGATTGATGCGTTTCGCGGCAACGAACAAATGGCGGATTCGGTCAACCATTTGTTGCAAGTTGGGTTTTATTTGGTCAATGTTGGTTTTGTTTCACTCTTTTTGCGCTTTGGTGACACGCCAAACGATGCCGTCAGCAGCGTGGAGTACATCAGTACCAAAATTGGGATTGTGCTGTTGGCGCTTGGTGGAATGCACTTTTTTAACATGTTCAACTTTGCCAACATGCGAAGCAGAGCCAAACGCCACGACAAAATACAAGCCGAGTTAAACTTCTCAGATCAGGGCAGTATCTCGAGCCTGGAAGCAAAAATCTGAGATTGGATTTTCAAATGAGGCTCGAGGTTTTTGTCTCGAGCCTCATTTTTATTGGGTTGAATTTAGCCCAGTGTTTTTTGACCAATTTTTGGTTTCAAAAAAGGCGCTTCAATGTACTTGTACGACAAACTTGCCGCCCCAAACGCCAGCGCCAACGCCACACCAGAAATCAACAAATGCTCGCTGAGGCTCGAGATGCCAAAATACTGGTAATTGCTGTTAAACGTTAAACGAATCAACTCGAGGATTAAATAATGCCAGATGTACAAGCCAAACGAAATCTTGGCGGTGTACCGAAAAAAAGTGTTGTCGAGGAGTCGCCCAAGGATTCTCGAGAATGGCAGGGTGGACAGTTGAATGGCGATTAACGCGGGAAAAATGGGGTAGAAATACGGTTGGTTGCCAAGGCTGAAGGCGAAATCTGGGGCGTAACGTTGTGTGAACAAAAACACCATCGTGACGACAAAAGCGGTTAGTGCAATGCCGTCAAAAATCCAACTCGAGCGGATTTTGAGGTTGCGCAATTTGACAATAATTCCTGCGGCGATCACGCCCAGAATGTAATGCCCGAACATGCCGACGGCGTTGTAATTGGGCATCCAATATTTTGCGCCGCCAATAAGCCCATGATCCCAACCTCGGTTGACGCTGTCGGGAATCAGGTCGGTGATGATGGCTTGATGCGCAATCAACGTGACTGCAAGCACGCCAAACCAGAACAGCAAACCTTGACGAAATGAAGCTCGAGCGGCAAGCAGTTGAAACATTGCCCACATTGCAATTGGCATCATGGCGTAACACAGCACTTCAAATCCGATGCTCCACAGTGGACCATTCAGGTCGGCGGGGAAGAGCGTCACGTAATGCAGCGCGGAGGTGAACGTCAGGGCAGAAACATAACGGATGAAGACGGCTTGGGCGTCGGGCACAAAGAACAGGGTGCAAATTACGCTGATGGTCAGACTGGCGTAAAACCCTGGCACAATCCTGACCGCACGACGACGCGTGAACTCGAGCATGTTGGGGAAATCGCGGCGCTCGAGAAAATTTTTCCAGAAGGGCATGGATAAAAGCATTCCCGAAAGCACAAAAAACGCGCTGACACCGACTTGTCCGGTCATGATGAAGGCTTGGGCGTCTTGAATAAACTTGCTTTGCTCGGGGCGGTTTAAACGCTGCGAAAGGTGATGCGCCACCACCATCAAGCACGCCATCGCCCGAATGCCATCCGCGCCGGAAAGGCTGGCGGTGCTCGAGGAATCCATGATGCGAGCGATTATTTTCTTAAACGGGTCAAACCAAGTCAAAGCCGTATTGCTCGAAATGTTCATGCCCTTGCCGATCTGCCCAGCCGAAAATAAAAACAAGATAAACGCGGGCAAACTGGCAATCGCAATGCCAACCGTGAAGGCGCTGCTCGAGGTTGAGAGGTTGCTCATGACTTGTGTGACCATTTGCGTGTCAGAATTTTTCAGGATGGCGAGGGCTGCGGAGGCATTGTTCCAAACCGTAACGAAGGTCAGTAGACCGAGTGTGACCAACACTGGACGCGCCAGGGGCATAACAAGGCTGGCAAAGATTCGCAGTTCACTCGCACCATCAATCCGTCCCGCCTCGAGTAAACTTTTTGGCACGGCGGCGGTCAAATACTGACGAATCAAAAACACGCCAAACGCGCTGACCGTGGCGGGAACCCAGACGGCTCGAGCCTGATCCATCCAACCAATCACGCCAACCACCAGCACGGTTGGAATCAAACTGAGCAGCGACGGGAAGAGCATCACGCCAAGGGTGATGGCGTACAGAACATTGCGCCCTTTAAACTCGAGAAAGGCGAAGCCGAACGCGGCAAGGCTGGCGGTGATGATCGCGCCAACGGCAGCCAGGGTGCAGATGTAAAAACTGTTCCAGAAATTGCCCCAAAAGTGCGGCACCTGCTCGAGCAAGAATTTGAGGTTGTAACTCAGCGAATCGCCAAGTTGAAAGTCGATGCTCGAGGAGGGATAATTTCGGGTGGCGTTGAAAAACATCATGACGATGGGCAAAATTGACAGAATAATGCCAAACAACACCAGAAATCGCAAAACGATTTTTGAGGTGTTGGAAAAACGAATGGCTGACTGGTCACTCTCGAGGTGTGCGCTGGTGTCCAAGCTCGAGAAGTTGCGTCCGATTAGGGCGTACACCACCAGCACGATGGCGACCATGCCGAAGAAATACACCATCGTCATTTCGCTCGCCAAGCCCATGTCAAAATCCCAGAAACCCGTGCGGAAAATATAGGTCGGCAGGTCGGTGGTGCTGGGGTTGAAGCTGCTCGAGTACCAGGCGTTGGTCGCGCCCTGAAAACCGCGCAAGAAACTCATGGTGAAGGCGACAAAAATCATCGGGCGCATCAAGGGCAAAGCAACGCGCCCGAACAAACCCCAGAAGCCCGCGCCGTCGAGTTGCGCCGCTTCGTACAAGCTGCGCGGAATCGAATTGAGCACCATCAAATACAACAAAACATTCCAACCCACCGTGCCCCACAAACTCACGAACGCCACCCGAGCATCCTCGAGGTACAAACTGGTGTTGGGAATGAACGTGCCCAAAAGTGGCAGGTGCGAAAGCCAGCCAAAACCAGCATCAATAAACTGCCAGACGAACAAGAAAAACGTGCTTAAAACCGAAGCCGCCGCGATGCTCGAGGTCATGTACGGCAGGAAAAAAATGGTTCCCAAAACGCCCTGAATGCGTTTGAATGCCATGTGCAAAATAAACGCCAACGGAATGGCAATCAGGTGTTGCGGGATGGCGCTGAACACCGCCTGACGAAGCGTGCGCAACAACGCCGACCAGAAATTGGGATCGTTGACAAACGTATAATTGTACGCCCACAAACCCGAGAATTTCAGGTGGTTTAAACCCGCCACAGGGTTGTACTCAAAAAAACTGACGAACAACGAGAACGCCAAGGGCGCAATGCCGAACGCCAGCAACAAACAAAAAAACGGTGCGATAAAACCATAACCCACCCAACTCGAGCGCCACGGTTTACGGGCGGGTTGGCTCGAGGTTTTGGCTGGGAGACTGAGGTTCACTTCGGGTTGCTCCTGGTGTCTCGAGTGTACTGGGGGAATATTAAGATTGAACGATAAGCAATTGCTCGGTCTATCCTCATCCCCAACCCTTCTTGACCATAAAACGCACCTACGGGCATGGTCGCTTCTCCGAACATCGGGAGAAGAGGGATTTAGTGCTTTGTTGTGGGGCTGAATTTCGCTCGAGAAAAATCAATTTAATAAAAGGTTGGTAGGGTGCGCTGTGCGCACCAGAGCATGTGAATAACGGTGCGCGAGGCGCACCCTACGATTTTTAATTCTCGAGGTATTCAAAGAAATCAAAATCCGCATGGTGTCTTGTGCCTGCCAGGTCTTGAACGCACAGGGCAATGAATGTTCCCGTGAACGCCAGCCCGTTGCAGTAATCGTCTGAAAGGTGACTCGAGTCAAAGGCGGGTCCAATCTGCTGCCAGGTTTGGTTGTCGCTCGAGTACGAGAATTGGAAGGTTTCACGGTTGAAGCCCACGCGCAAATAAATGCTGCCTTCGCTCGAGATTGGGATTTCTTCTGCCAGCGGTTCGGAGTAATAACCTTGGTCGCAGACCAGCAAGTTTAGGGTTTTGCCCAAATCCTCATCCCTCGAGACGCGCAGGTACACCCAGTGTTGGCTGTCGTAGTAGGCTGCCATGCCCGCCATCTGTTGGAAGTGTTGGGGGTCAAACGCCAGGCTGGTGGTGGCTTGGGCGTGGAAGGCTTGCAGGCGGCGTCCGATCAAGCTTTGGTGGTGGAGGCTGCCCAGCGACTCGCGCCCGAACAAGCGCAAGTGTCCTGGGCGTTCGGTCAGTGTCAACCAACTTGGGTTGGCAGGTTCGCGCAGGGTTTGCCAAGCAATCTCCAGGGTTGGCGCGTCAAAATCGTCCCGTGTGTTTGGTACTGGGAATGGGTGAGGCTCGAGCTTTGGTGCAATGACTTGAAGGCTTGGGGTGTTGCCACCGCCTGCCAGTCGCACCCAGTCGTCTTGTCCCCACTCGAGTTTTTGAATGGATGTTTCGCGCCCAAGGTTGCAATAACCGCCGCCCAATCCTGGTTCGAGCGGTCGTCCGCACAAATGCACGATGTACCATTCATCGTTTTGGGTTTGCACGATGCTGGCATGACCCGATTTTTGCAGCTCGAGTTCTGGGTGTTGGTTGCTGGTCAAGAGTGGGTTTTGTGGGTGAATCTCGTATGGTCCTTCGAGATTTCTCGAGCGTGCCAATGTCGCGGCGTGCTCATAGGTTGTGCCACCTTCGGCAGTCAGCAGGTAATACCAGCCGTTGCGCTGGTAAACGTGTGGACCTTCGTTCACGCCAATGCTTGAGCCTTTGAAAATATTTTTGACCGCACCCACCAGTTTTTGTGCGACCGGATCAAACTCTTGCAGGTAAATTCCGCCGAACGGATTTTTGCCTTTTCGGTGATCCCAGACCATGTTGAGAAACCATTTGCGTCCATTTTGGTCATGAAACAAACTCGGGTCAAAGCCGCTCGAGTTTAAATAAATGGGTTCTGACCAAGGACCTTCAATATTGCTGGCGGTCACCAAATAATTGTGCGTGTCTTTAAACGGCGCGTGCATACTGAAGGCTTTAACATCGGTGTAAATCAGGTAAAACGTGCCGTTATCAAAACTTAAACACGGCGCCCAAATCCCGCCCGAGTCGCCGTTGCCGCGCATGTCCAATTGCGATTTTCTCGAGAGTGGTTGGGTCAAAACGCGCCAGTGTACCAAGTCCCTCGAGTGATGAATTTGCACGCCAGGGAACCATTCAAAGGTGCTGGTGGCAATGAAATAATCTTCACCGACGCGCAGGATGCTGGGGTCTGGGTTGAAACCGCGCAAGATTGGGTTTTGAATCAAGGTTTGAGGCTCGAGTGTGGTGATGGTTTGGGGTTGGGTGAGGGTGGTCATGGATGGTTCTCCCGATCAAATTTATTTGGCTGCTTGAAGCACACGCTTGAGGGCGTCGTAAGCCGGTTTTGGCGCATAATTGCCGTCAAAAATCAGTGGTGCTCGACCCGCCCGCCACGAGTGCGCGTCGGTCAAACCCCACATCATGAACGCCGAACATTTGACCGCCAAGCACGTCTCGAGCATGTCGCCATAAACTTTGGCTTGGCGCGTCAGGTGTTCACTGGCGGGGTAACCTGGGCTGCTTTGCACGTCCAATTCGGTGATTTGTACTTCCAAACCGAGGTCTTTAAAACGCTGGTAATTCTCGAGCACGTGTTGAGAGACCACGTTAAAACTGGCATCGATATGGGCTTGAAACCCCACACCGTCAATCGGTACGCCCTTGGCTTTGAGGTCTTTGACAAGCGTATAAACTTCGTCCGATTTTTGGTTGATGCCGTCGGTGTTGTAATCGTTGTAAAAGAGTTTGGCGCTCGGGTCGGCTTCGTGCGCCCAACGAAAGGCAAGCTCGAAGTAATCCTTGCCAATGGTTTTTAAAAACGGCGTGTTGCGCAAGCCGCCACTGTCGCTGATGGCTTCGTTGATGACATCCCAAGAGTCAATCTGCCCTTTGTAGTGCTTGACCTCGGTTTGAATGTGATCCTTCAGCGCCGCCATCATGGTCTCGCGGTCAGAGATTTGCAGCACCCAACTGGGCAGTTGTTCGTGCCAGACCAGGGTGTGACCACGAATTTTTTGCTTGTTTTGCTGCGCAATTTTGACAATCGCATCGGGCAATGACCAAACGTATTGGTTTGGGGCGGGTTGAACCGCAGCCCATTTCATGGCGTTTTCGGGCACGACCATGTTGAACTCTTTTGCGAGCGTTTCGGCGTATTCAGGCTCGAGGTCTTCAAACAAGGTTGGTCCAACGGCGACACCAATGTTGACGCCTTTGGCGCTGGCAAGCGAACGCAAACTGGGGGTGGTTTGTGCTCGGGTGGCGCCGAGTGCCAAACCGAGCGCGATGGGTAGCAACCATTTGGCGTGTTTCACGGGTTTCTCCTTGGAATATTGATTCGAGGTTTGAATTGATTTTTAAATCAAGTTTTGACGCCGCCAGAGGTTAAGCCTTCAATCATTTGGCGGCTGGTCAGAATAAACAGAATCAACAGTGGCAGCACCGTCAGGGCGACGCCCATCATGACCGCGCCAAAATCGACGTTGGTGTTGGTGCCACCGCCGCCGATTAAACGCAGCAAAGTTTGCAGGGTTTGGGTTTCTTGAGAGCGGAAAATAATAATCGACAGAATGTATTCGTTCCAGATGCCAATGAAGGTCACCAGTCCGAGCGTGCCGAGGGCTGGACGGGTGAGCGGCAAAATAATTTTCCAATAGGTTTGAAATTCGGTGCAGCCGTCAATGCGTGCGGCTTCGACCAGTTCTTTGGGAATGGCGCTCAGAATATACTGTCGCATTTGAAAGATACCGAAGGCGCTCGCCATGCCAGGGAACCACAAGGCTTTGGGTGAACCGATCCACAACAGGCTTGGAAACCAGGGCAGCACGCTATGAATGGCGGTGTCGAGCGGTGCGAACAATTGGCTGAGCAGTGAGAGCACCAGATAGAGCGGAATCAAATTGAGCGCTCCAGGAATCGCCATCGTCGCCAGCAAAATGCCAAATAACCGGTCTTTGTATTTAAACTCGTACATCGCAAAGCCGTAACCCGCCAAGGAACAAAAAAACAATTGGGTGGCGGTGGTCACAACCGACAGGTAGGTGCTGTTCCAAAAAATACGCCAGAACCGTCCTTGGGTCACCTCCATCAGCGCCTGATAGTTGTGCAGCAAGGAATTTCCGAACCACAACGGCGGCGGAAACCTAAAAATATTGTCTTTGGGTTGCGAGGCAAAAACAAACATCATAAAGAGCGGTAAGACCATCAACAAACCACCGATGAAAACGATAATCAATGCCGTGTAATTGGTCGGGATTCTCGAGGTTTGCTGGGTTTTGATGCGCTTGCCAGTTGGAATCGTGATCGCCATGTCAGTCTGCCCTTCCGCCACGGAAAATCCGGTTGTTGATGATCGTCATGACGATGATGATGGCGAACAAGACCCACGAAATGGCGGCAGCCAGTCCAAAATCAAGATCGGTGAAGGCGGTCTTAAACAGGTACATCATGGTCGTCCGACCGGCGTTGTTCGCGCCGCCGTCCTGCCCGACCAGCGTGAAAGGCTCGAGGAACAGTTGCATACTGCCGATGATGGTTAAGGTGACGGCGTAAAAAGCCATCGGGCGCACCAGCGGCAGGGTGATAAACCGAAATTGCTGCCAGCGGTTGGCGCCGTCAATCGCGGCGGCTTCAAAGAGTTCGAGGGGAATGGCTTGCATGGCTGACAGGTACAAGATCGTGTTCCAGCCTGTGTAACGCCAGAAAATCACCAGTGCCACCGACGGTTTAATCCAGAACGAACGCCCCAGCCAATTGATGTTCTCGCGTGGGAACAAACCGCCAAGGATTGGAATTTGATGCAGTTGCAAGAGTGCCCAGTTGAACAAACCGTTGCGTTCGGAAAACAGCAAGCCAAACACCACACTAATCGCCGCGATTGATGTGATGAACGGTGCGAAGTAAAGGGCGCTCAAAAAACCTTTGAGGCGTTTGAGGGTGTTGTTGAGCAAATAAGCCAGCGGCAGGGCGACCAGGTGCTGTGGAATGCCGCCCAGAATTCCCAAGATTGCGGAGTTGACCAAGGACGTTTGGAAGAACGTGTCGTCCTGAATCAGATAGCGGTAATTGTCAAAACCGACAAACTTGATGCCGCGCAAACCGTCCAATGGATTCCAACGCGTCAGTGAAATATAAAACGAAAAGATGTTCGGGAAAAAACTAAAGATAACGTACAGAATAAAGAAGGGGGCAATAAAAAAATATGGCGCGTATCTGCGTTGCCAGTTGGCGTAACGATACTCTGGAGGTACAATATTGACTTGCTTGGTGCGCGAAAGAGCCACAGGTTTCTCCTGACTGATCAGAGTGTCTTGCAGGTTGCAGCAAAACTCGAGCTGCGGTTGTTGTTTTTTGAAATGTTCAAAACTTGAAATAAGAGATTGATTCTTGTTTTATGGTCTTCGTGAATTTAACTCGGGCTGCTCGAGTAAGGATTTTAACTTTCGCTCGAGCAACGACTTGGTTCAGGGTCGTTGCTCGAGACGCTAGAGGTTGAAGAAGCGCAAAGGAGGATTTTACGCTTCCCAAAAAGAGGGCTTTAGCGGCGGGCGCGTTTGTCGATTTCGCTGCGGGCGTCGGTCAAGACTGTTTTGATGTCTGCGCCTTCATCTAAAACTTTGCCCAAGGCGGTTTGTACGATGGTTTCGGCGACACTATCGTACTTGTTGACGTCAATTGGTTTGATGCGTTTGGCGGTGGCTTTCCAGAGCAGACGGGCTTTTTGACCGCCCAAGAAAGGCACTGGTTCGTTAAAGCTCTTGTCGCCCCAAGCGCTGTTGAGTGCTGGGAATGCGCCATTGCTCTTGAAGACGGCAATTTGTTGTTCGCGGTTGAGGGTCATGTACTTGATGAACTCCCAAGCCTCTTTTTTGTGTGCCGAAGCGGTCGGGATCGAGTAGAACGAGCCGCCCCATGAGGCGAATGCGCCGTCTGGAAGGTCTTGAACGCGCCACAAGCCTTTGGTGTCTGGCGCCATCCAGTTTTGGAAGTGACCCTGCAACCATGCGCCCGAGAATTGCGTGGCGACGGTGCCGCCCTTGAAGCCCTCGTACCATTCGTTGGTCCACTCGCCGATTTTGGCGTCGATGCCAGCTTCGCGGATTTTCTTGGCAATCGTGAAGGCTTTGACAAAACGGGCGCTGTCTGGTCC
>CAXTTL010000062.1:0-21354 GCA_964247135.1 uncultured Deinococcales bacterium
GCGCATGAACAAAACGACCCTCGAGTTGCTCGAGAAGATCGGCTCGAATGCTGGGGTTCGTGAATTGCTCGTGCCTGCGGCGTCCGAAGTCAGTGAAACGCAATTGCTTTCCCGCGATGGGCGCGAGTTGCCTGGCGGTGTGTTCAGTTTGCGCTTTCACAGCCTCGAAGCCGCTCGAGCCGCGTTGGAAAGCCTTAAAGTCTTCGAGCGTTCCGAATTTGTTGGTGATGGACTCTCGAATGTCTGCCAGCCATCAAGTTCGAGTCATCGTGCTTTGGAGGCACACGGCTTAGAACCCGACCCGCGCATTTTACGGTTTGCGGTCGGTTTGGAAGATACCAGGGATTTGTGGCGCGACCTCGAGCGGATGCTTGAGGCAGTTGCCCCGTTCACGCCTGACCCCGAACCAGAACCTGAAATCATCGAACCTGACGAACCCGAAGGTCAAGCCAAAACCTTTGATCCGGCGCTCGAGTCTCTGGTGAAGGGCATGAATGCCGAAGAGGTGAAGTTGTTTGCGCGTTTGCGCGACTGGCGCAACCTGGCAGCCGAAAAGCTCGAGTTGAGCGGTTTTATGATTGCCTCCAACGCGATTCTTGCCAACATTGCCAAAGCCAACCCGAGCACGCTCGAGGCACTGGCGGAGGTCAAAGGCATCGGACCAGAGCGGTTAAAACGTTACGGCGCGACCATGCTCGAGGTGCTGGGCGACCCCGATGTGCTTGAGCGTTTGTTCCCAGAAACGCCCGAAGTTGAAGCCGAAACCGAATCGAAATCGGTAACTGAAACCTCGAGTCAAGCCAAGACGTTTGACCGTCGCAAACGCCGTCGTAAGCGTCCAAAGGGTGTCTGAATCCGTAGGGGCGCTCCTTGCTGTGCCCTCTATCTCGTCTCGAGCAGGAGTGCCATGAAAGTTGTGTTATCTGGGTATTACGGTTTTGCCAACACGGGCGACGAAGCGATTTTGCTTGCCATCACCCGTGAACTGAAACGACTTGGACACACGCCAATCGTTTTGTCTCAAACGCCCAGCGACACCGCCCAAAAGTACGGCGTCACCTCTAAAGCCAGAATGCAGCCGCTCGAGCTTTTAGACGCACTGTGGAGCGCGGATGCCCTGCTTTCTGGAGGCGGTGGGTTGCTGCAAGACAAAACCAGCGCCCGAACGTTAACCTACTACCTGACCATCATCCGAATTGCCAGGTTGTTCGGCAAGAAAGTCGCCATTTTCAACCAAAGCATCGGACCACTCTCGAGGAACGGCGAAAAAAGTGTTGCCAGCGCTTTAAAAGGCATCAACGCCATCGTGCGCGAAAAGACCTCGCAAGCCTACCTCGAGCGGCTCGGCATTCCGACCAAACTTGGTGGCGACCCCGCGTTGTTGCTCGAAGCCAAAGCAGTTTCTCGAGATGCCAATACGGTGGTGCTTGCGCCGCGTGGTGGACAACCAGGTGCAACCGCAAAACTCGCCGAACTGGCTCGAGTTTTGATTCAAAACGGCAAGCGCGTGATCGCGCTGTCGTTCCAACCAGGGGTGGACACCAGCGAACTCGAGGCATTTAAGACCATAACGGGCGTGCAACTCGAGGAAACTGCAGACCCAGACCGTGCGCTCGAGATTATTGCTGGGGCTGGCGCGGTGGTCGGTGTCCGACTTCATGCTGTGATCTTGGGTGCGGCGGCAGGGACAACGTTTTATGGGATCAGTTACGACCCGAAAGTCGCGGCGTTCTGCCAAGATGCTGGCGCGTTGTCGCTTGGTACAGATTTTGATGTCTCTGTGCTCTTAAATGCGATTCTCGAGCGGCGACAACCCGATTGGAATGCAGTTAACGCCATGCGTGACCGTGCTCGAGCCAGTTTTTTGCTGGCGTTAAACTGATTTAAAGCTCAAGCACCAAACTTGGGTTGAAGCTGGGCACGCGTTCGTCAGGGTACCCGCGTTGATTGCTGATGATTCGCGTCGAACCGTGTGTAAAATCGGCGTTGTGATGCGTATGACCGTAAATCCAGAGATCAATTTTAAAACCTTCGATCAATGGCTCGAGGTTGGTGGCAAAAGCCGCCGAAAGCAAATCGCCCTGGTATTTGGGATTAAACGCTTTTGCGGTTGGTGCATGGTGCGTGACGACTACCGTGCGACCTGAAAACGGAATCTCGAGTTGCTGTTCTAACCACTTTAAGCTTGCGGAATGAAGCGTGGCGGTGTCCATTGGGCGCAAACGACTGAACTTTGGACTGTGCCGAATCAAACGGTAATCCGCCATTTTCTGTTGCGCGTCCCACATTGTTAAAGCACGATTCTCGAGTCCTAAAATTTCAAAATCCGTCCAGAGTGTACAACCCAAAAACCGCACGTTCTGCAAAACAAAAGCGTCATTCTCGAGAACATGCACCTGCGAACCTCGAGCCAAATCTTGAAGCTCGGTGGTGAGTTTTGGAATGGCTGCGCCGTAATACTCGTGGTTGCCTGCCACGTACACCACAGGAATTTCAGAGGTTTTTAAAGCCTGTTCGAGTCCAGATAATTTTGTGCCAATGTCCCCAGCCAGCACCAGCACATCCGCATCCGTTTTTGGAATGGTGAATGCTGCAAATTCGGTGTGCAAATCGCTAAGGACATGAAGTTTCATGCCCAGTCATACACTATTCTGGCTTGAAAATCATGTTTGAACCTGATGAATATTAATTTGCATTCAGACGGCGTTGAGCTACTAACGCCCGAATATTTTGCATTGGAGGAATAATCCACAAATACGTCAGTCCTAACCATCCAGTCATGATGGTTGCATATATTAATGAACGCATTGAGTCAGGCGATAAACCGATAACGCAAAACACTGAGCAAAAATAATACATAACTGTGATGATGGCTAATGCTGCCGATCCATAATATTCAATACCAAGGAAAAGCAATGATTTAAATTTTTGAGCTGGTGTATTGCCACGCAACTGATGTTTCGCATATTCTCGCCATGCGTCAACAAAAAATCGCCACACAGTTGGTAAAAATGGAATAATACGATCAACAATCGCCGCTAAAATCACTAGCAGAATCCCCTCTATCATGCTAGACATAATAGCATAAGTTTTTTAGATTTTAACAAAACAACATATTTTGTTGATACGCTTGATATTTCGAGCTTTACATTTTCACCTGACGGATTTTTAAGACCACACTGCGAAAATTTTGGAGTTGCACATCAAGCCCAACGTGCATCAATGCCGCGCCAGACCGTGCGCCCGTAAACCCTTCAACTTCGTACAAGCTTTGCGGCTCGAGTCCAGCCAATTTGATGTTGGGCAGGGTCACGGGTTCGGGCAGGTGCGTGCGGAAGGCGAACAGTACGGCTTCGGATTGGTCTTTGGTGACATACATGAGGCTCGAGAATGCGTTTGTGAAGGCGCTCCGCAAACGGTATTGATGCCCGAATTGAACGATGTGGCGAATGTCTTTGTACTGGGCAATCAGTTTTGTGGCGGTTTGACGTTGTGTGGTGTCCCAGTGCAGCAGATTCGCGCCCACCCCGAGCGTGCCAGCCATTGCCACGTGAAACGCGAACTCGAGCGGCAAGTGCTTGGGGTCTGAATCCGTGACCCAAGCTTCCATCGTGATGGCTGGAAAAACTTGCGAGAAGCCTTCTTGAATGTTGAGCCTCGAGAGTGACATGGTGTTGTCGCTGATCCAGATTTGATCGGCAAATTTCAAAATGCCCAGGTCGGCGCGTCCGCCACCGCCAGAGCAGCTTTGCCAGACGACCTTCGGGTGACGTTCGCGCAATGTTCCCCAAAGACGGTAAAGCCCTTGGACGTAACGCACCCAGATGGCTCGAGCTTCCAAGCCTTCCAAGCCGCCTGGTTCGGAGACGTTGCGGTTCATGTCCCATTTGATGAACGCGATGTTGTGGTCGGTCAGCAGCTTGTCAATCAGGGCAATCAGGTAATCTTGCACCTCGGTTAACGCCAAATTGAGGATCAGTTGATCGCGCATCAGGGTGCGTTCGCGGGTCGGGAAGTGAATTACCTAGTCAGGATGCGCACGGTACAAATCCGAATTGGGGCTGACCATTTCAGGCTCGAGCCACAACCCAAATTCCATGCCGAGCGCGTTGACTTTCTCAATTAAAGGTGTGATGCCGTTGGGGAATTTTGTTTCGTCCGCCCACCAGTCCCCCAGGGCGGCGTTGTCGCTGCCCCGACCATGAAACCAACCGTCGTCCATAACGAACAATTCCACGCCCAGACCGGCGGCAATTTGTGCCAGCTCAGCCTGCGATTTTTCGTCCACGTTGAAATACGTGGCTTCCCAAGAGTTGTACAAGACCTTGTGCAGCACCTCGCCGTGCGGCAAAACACTTTCGTGCACGAACGAATGCAGCGCCCGAGCTGCGCCACCAAACCCCGCGCTCGAGAATCCGGCGATGCTGGAGGGCGTGGTGAAACTCGAGTTGGCATAAAGGGGCAGCATAAAATCCCAGTCGTTGATGCCGAAATTGATGCGCGTCGAACCAAATTCGGTGACTTCGGCGTTCAGTTTCCAATTGCCGCTCCAAGCCAGCACACCAAACCAAACCTCGCCAGCGGTTTCGCTCGAGTTGCCAGTTTCAATCGCAAACCAGGGGTTGAACTGATGGCTGGTGGTCAAACGCCGTGACTCGAGGGTTTTGATGCCAGTTTGCAACCAGCCACGTTGAAGTTGGGTTTCATTGTACCAATGCCCTGAAAGTTGAGACAGACGGTAATTCTCGTAACGTGGGAAATGCCATTGTGCCGAAAAAATTCGCTCGAGTTGGATCAAATCGTTGCCCGTATTTTGTACGGTGACAAGACGCTCGAGCAAATCAAAGCTTTCATGAATTCGGTAATGCAAGGTTACACGGAGCGGATAATGCTTGTCTCGCAAATGAATTTTTAACTCAGACTCGAGCACTTCGCTGCCCTCAAACTCGAGCACCGTATCGCGCACACCGTCGGAAAAACTCAGTTTGAGGCAGGGGTCAACATAGCTCGCGCCAGCATAAGCGGGGTACTCGTAGGGCACAGTTTGTCCCGAACCACTAAACGAAGAAAACCCCTCAGAATCCATTGCGGGTGGGTAATCCTCGAGCCGTGGCAATTTCGCGCCCCAGTACCTGTGCGTGAGCATTCCAGCCGCGTTCAAACCCAGGGCGTAAGCGGTGTTTTGCGTCTCGAGAATCCAAGATGTTTCGGTGGCATAAATCGGCATGACCTGATTCTAACCATTCAAGCTCGAGCTTGATTTACAGACCGTCGTCGTCGCGCCAATGGTTTTGCCAACGGGCATCAATCGGGTCGAGCTTGCGCTGATAGCGAATGTCCGTTGAAAGCCGCATTCGCCCGTCGGGATCGGTGTTGTTCAAACTCGCATGAACCAAATACGGCGAATGCACCACCATGTCACCCGCCTGGTAATCCGCGATCAACCAGCGCGTCTCGAGTTGATTTGCCAGCGCGGGCAGGTCATAGGTGATGTGCTCGGCTCTGAGCGTGCCACCCTCGAGTTTGTCCCGCGCCTCGAAGTGCTTGTGGCTGCGCTCGAGGTAGGTCAAACCGCCACGGTTGACGGGGCAATCGCCCAGTGGAATCCAAGCCGAAAGCAAGTTCTCTGTGCCTTCGCGCAGGTACACCAGGTCGTAATGCGCGGGTGTGACCCAGGTGTCGTTCGGTTTGGCGTGACGAATCAATTTGCGTTGGTGCAAATGCACCTCGCCGTCGAACAACCAGGCAAAAAATCCTTTGACCGCGCTCGAGCTGCAAAAATCCAGGTAGGTTTCACCAGGCACAATCTCGTCGAACAACACGCGGCGCACCTCAGCCAGATTGACAGTACCGCTCGAAGCGATGCCATCTTCGGGTTTGGAATTGGCTTCGAGCAAACCAGAACCGTACAATTTCTCAAAATAAAACCGTCTGAACTCGAGCGACATTTCTTGCCCCAACGCGCCCTTTAAAAACAGATAACCTTCATGCTCGAGCCTCGCCCAAAGTGCTTTGCGGTCATAACGTTCAATTTCGGGCACAGGCTCGAGCCAACCCAAACGACCAGGTTTATTCTCGAGCACGTAATCTCGGCAGGCAAGATTGGTGAATTCGGCGTTCATGGTCATTCCAGTTTAACGTCTAACCTCGGGTGTCCACCACCAAACCGCCCTCGAGTTTGTCCACAACCCGCATTTCGTTCATACCAATGCCGAGCGCTTGCCTGAACATCGGCTCGAGTGTTGAGGTGTCCGCGCTGGCTTCGCCGAGCAAATGCAGATTGAGGTGATCTGTGCCAGACTGGGTTCTCGAGATGATGAGCTGAAATTGTTTGGCGTCCAAACCAGGCACGCTTGCCAGAATCGGTCCGAGTTCTCGAGGATAAAGCTTCACGCCTTTAACCTTGACCATCTCGTCGGTGCGTCCAATCATGCCTCGAGGAAAACGAATTCGACCGTCCGTCAGTCGCTCGACCACGGTCAAATCGCCCGTGCGAAAACGAACGAGCGGCATGATCTCCCTCGCCAGGGTTGTAATCACCAACTCGCCCTTTTCACCGCTCGGTGTCGGCTCGAGTGTGATTGGGTCAACCACCTCGAGAATTGCCATGTTCTCGAGCGGTTCAAGTCCGTTTTGAGCCAGGGTTTCGCTTGCCACCAAACCCGTTTCGCTCATGCCGAACACGTCAAACGCCTTGCCGCCAATCGCCGTCTCGACGCGTTCGCGGTAGCCTGGAACGCTGGTGAACGCCTCGCCAGCCGCAATCAAAAATTTGAACCGTGCGCCAGCCTCAGCAACCCGCAAAGCAAACGTCGGGTTTGAAATCAAAACGTCATACTCGTGGTCGTTGGCAATCTGCGCCAAGCGATCCGCCTCGCCGGGACCGTGCGGCAGCACCGTCGCGCCGACCTGCAAGAGCGCCTCGTGAAACAACCAACCGCCCGCAAAGACATGATACCCAAATGCCACAATCACCCTCGAGCCGCGCCCGATGCCGAGCCGCGAGAACAACTCAGCGGTCGCATTGGCTTGCCATGCCAAATCGTTCTTGGAAAGGTACTCGGGCATCCAACCGCCAGGGGCGGGCGTCAAATGCACCAACGCCGCATCAGTCAGGTCAAAACCGCCGTGTTTGTGCTTGCCAAACGCCTCTGCCAGATCGCCCCGCGTCGTGAATTCCAACTTCGAGAGGTCAGACACCGAAGCACTTTCAAAATGCTCGAGTTTATGCTGGTACAACCCCAGGGTTCGCGCACGCTCGAGCACGTGTTGCAATTGTTGATTTCGGTTCACGGTGATCTCCAAGATTGATATGGCTCGAGGGTTGCGCAGTTCTGTAGGGGCGCATCGCCATGCGCCCCTACGCGGGAACGTGTTTGTATGGCAAGTGATTTTGGATTTTGTCTTTCAAAAATAAATTCTCAAATTTATGATTCTGCTCGAGCTTCAAGCATCTTGAGTGTTTACATCCAACGCTTGCGGCGTTTGTACGATTTCACATCGCGGTACGACTTGCGCCCGCCGCCCTCGGTCACGCCCAAATAAAATTCTTTGACATCAGGGTTGTCTTTTAATTCCGCCGCCGTTCCCTCGAGTACGATCCGTCCAGATTCCATGATGTAACCGTAATCGGCATGGGCGAGCGCGACGTTGGCGTTTTGCTCGACGACCATCACGGTCACGCCCATTTCGACGTTGATGCGTTTGACCAGTTCAAAAATTTCTTTGACCAGTAACGGCGCGATTCCGAGGCTGGGTTCATCCAACAACAGCATTTGCGGGTGTGCCATTAAAGCGCGTCCAATCGCCAGCATTTGTTGCTCGCCTCCCGAGCAATACCCAGCCTGACGGTTTCGCAGTTGCTCGAGGCGCGGAAAGTACGAGTACATCCGCTCGAGGTCAACTTTTGCATTCCCTTTGCCCGTGATCGAACCGACCCGCAAATTCTCTTCGACCGTCAAATGCTTGAACACGCGCCTGCCTTCGGGCACTTGCACAATGCCTTTGCGCACAATCCCCTCAGCGGAAAGCATGTCGATGCGGTTTCCCTCGAGCGACACCTGCCCGTCGCGGATGCTGCCATTTTCGGGTTTTAACAAGCCCGAGATGGCTTTTAAAGTCGTGGTTTTCCCCGCGCCGTTCGTGCCCAAAAGTGCCACAATCTTACCCTTTGGAACCTCGAGACTGACGCCGCGCAACACCTGCACAATATCGTGGTAAACAACTTCAATGTTGTTGACACTCAGTTGAATTGCGCCCAAGTCTTTTGGGTGCGTGGGTTGCAGCGCGGCTTGGGTCATGGTTGTTCTCCGTGGTTTGAATGTGTGGTTTGAATGTGTGGTTTGAATGTTTTTGTTTGTCTGGGTGTTCGTAGGGGATGGTCTGAGACCATCCCCTACACCATCCCCTACAAGATTTTTAGCGTCCTGGGTGAATGGTTTTGAAGGTCTTGGACACCACACCAGCGTTCAGCACAACCCACTTGCCTTTTTTGGCTTTGAAAATACGCAAGCTTTGGCTGCCCGTATGGTCGTCTTTGTCGTAGGTGACTTTGGCGAGCGTGAATGGGCAAGCGTAAGAATTGGCTTTGTTCATGCCCAAGAGTTGTTGATAGATCGTGGTTTTGTTGACATCGCCCTTCAACGCGGCGCGGCGTGCGGCTTCGACCATGATGCTGGCGGCGGCGGCTCCGGCGGTGTAATGGATGCTCGAGGCTTCGGAGTCGGCGCGTTTGCCCAAAACTGCCATGTTGCGAATGATTTGCATTCCGTTCTGGCTCGATTCGTCGTAAAGGTAATAACCGGTCGTCCACAAGAAATTCTCGCTGGCATCGCCCGCCAAACGAATCAGGTCGTCACCGCCGGCGTAATGTGCGCCGAGTTGTTCGATTTTCTTGTCCAGACCCAAACGCTTGGCGTCCTTGAGGATGTTGGCAACAGGTCCGTAGGTGTTCTGATGCAAAATATGGGTCACGCCCAAGCTTTCGTAGCGTTTTAACAGTGCGGTGTTGTCCAAGTTGTTCGCGCCGACCTCGTCGGTGGCGACCACGGTCAAACCGAGCAATTCGGCGGCGCGTTTGGCGTCAAACGCGGGAAGGCGACCGAACGGGCTTGGGTTCACGACAAACGCAATTTTGGCGTTCTTGTTCTCTTTGGCGATGTACTCGACCAAGCTCACCAGTTGCTCGGAATAACTCGAGATCGGCAAGAAGACATAATCACCGTCCGCACCATCGAGCAAACCAACATGGTAGGTGCCCATGACGGCAGGAATTTGAAGCTCGCGCAACAAACCGCGAATCTGTAACGAACCACCGGTTGAATAGCCCAAGTAACCATCAAGCTTATCGCCCTGCGCCCAATCCTCGAGGTTGCGCTGGGTTTTGGAATTGTCGTAATTGTCGTCTCGCGTTTCGCATTTGACCGTGTAACCAGGAATCAAGTTCTTATCGGCGGTGTACTTGCAGTAATCCGCCACGCCCAACGCGTACTTGCTGCCCGCGTCCGAGGTTGGACCCGTGATCGCGCCCGACCAACCCAAATTGAGGGTTTTTTGCGCCCCAGCGCTCGAGATCAAACCGAATAGGGCAACTGCGCCGACCAACAATGATTTTTTCATACTTCCTCCTTGGGGCAAAAAGCCATGAGCACGAACTTCACAACGAAATTGAACCGATTTTTTCAATAAGAACCTCGAGTGTTGGATTTGTCGTTTAGGAATCTCGAGCGCGAAGGGTTTTTTGGTAGGGTGCGCTTCTTGACCCTTACTACAGCACCTGGCGGGCTTGGATCGCCGTGCGCACCGCCTTTCACGTGCTTTCGGTGCGCGAGGCGCACCCTACAAATTTAATGTTCTTAAATGATGATTGTGGTTTCTCGAGTTGGACGACGTGCTCAGTACTTAAACGGAAAGGTCTTAAAATAACTTCGGATCAACCGCCAGAAATTCGCCAAGCCCCTGGGTTCAAAAATCAGGAACAAAATAATCACCAAACCAAAGGTCAGCGGGCGCATGGCGGTGCCAATGTCCACGCCTTGAATTTGGGGCAGGATGCCCGACATCCACGAACCGAGGCTGGTCGCGCCGTCGTCCAAGAGTTGCAAGAATGCCGCGCCGAAGAATGCACCGGGCAAACTGCCCAGACCGCCGACGATTGCCATGGCAAGAAATTTGATGCTGACCGCAAGGGTGTAATCTTCGACCTGAGCGCCGCGATAGAGGTAAGCGAACAACGCGCCCGCGATGCCAGCGTAAAAGCTGCCCAGAATAAACGCGGTGACTTTGGTCGTGCCTGGGTTGATGCCCATCGCGTCGGCGGCGCGGTCATTGTCGCGCACGGCAACCAAGGAGCGCCCAAATTTTGAGCGCATGAGATTGCGCCAGATCAATGCCAGCACAATCAGAAAAAACAATGCCACGTAGTACCAGAATTTGTTGTGCAGCAAGTAACCAATTTCGGTGCCAAAAATCACTGGGGCGGGCATGTTGATCGACTGTCCTTGTTGCAGCAAATCCGAGTGTCCGACGCCCCAACGAAAAATTTGTTGAAAAGCAATCGTGGCAATCGCCAGGTACAAATGCTTCAAGCGCATACTGGGTAAGCCGACAATACCGCCCGCAATCGCGCTGACCACACCACCGAGCGGAATGCAGAGGTAAAACGGCAAGCCGAATTTGGTGGCAAAAATCGCAGCCGTGTACGCGCCGACGCCCAAGAACGCGGCTTGTCCAACGTTAATCAGTCCCGTGTAACCCGTTGTGATGTTCAAACCCAAAACCGCAATCGCATAGACCAAAATCGTGTCCAGGGTTTTGAGGTTCGATGATGGAACCAAAAACGGCACAATCAGCAGCACCAACAGCAGCACGCCGAGCGAAACGAATTCCGAACTGGTCGCAAACACGCTCGAGTCTTCTGGGTAGGTCGTCTTGTAATTCCCAGTTTGGGTGAATCTCGAGGCGGGCATCAGATGTTCCTCGAGTCTGGCGTTTTGAAGTTAAACACGTTCGATCTCCTTGGTTCCAAACAAGCCGTAAGGTTTGACCATTAAAACGGCAATCAGCATCACGAACGGGATGACTTCGCTCGTGCCGCCACCTGGCACATAACCGTCCAAAAAACCTGCCGCCAGATTCTCGAGCAAGCCAACGATGATGCCGCCGACAATCGCGCCCTCAATGCTGTCCAGACCGCCCAAAATCACGGCGGGCAGCACTTTTAAGCCAATGCCCTCAAAGTTGTCGATGGTCAGACCGCTGATGGCACCGACCGTAAAACCGGCGGCGGCGGTCGTCAGTCCTGCGGCAGCCCAGGCAACCGCAAAGACTTTCTCGACGCTGACGCCGACCGATTGGCTGGCGAGTTGATCGTCTGCCACAGCTCGCATGGCAATGCCCAGGGTGCTGCGGCGAAAGAAGTAGGTGAAGCCGACCAAGAAGACTATCGCAATCACCACGCCGAGCAACTGATTTGGCGAGATGCTGATGCTGCCAACTTGAATGGCGTTGCTCGAGAACAGTGGTGGGTCAAAACTGAAATTGCCCGAACCGAACGGCGTTAAGTGCAATAAACCATCAAGCAAACTTCCCAGACCTATCGTAATCATGATGACGGAAATGATTGGTTCGCCGACCATCGGGCGCAGAAAAATGCGTTCGATCAACAAACCCGCGTAATACGAAATAATAAGACCACCAATCGCGGCGGGAATAAAGCTCAAAAATGGTGAACTCGAGGGTCCAAACCAGCCGTGAAACAGGTTGTACAGGGCGTAAACGCTGAAACCGCCGACCGCGATCAGGTAGCCGTGCGCCAAATTAATCACGCGGCTGGATTTGTAAATCAAAACAAACCCCAGCGCCGCCACCGCATACACGCAACCCGTAATCACACCCTGCACGAACAACTGCAAAAACACGTCAAAGCTCATCATGCCACCGCCAATACTTTGGTTTTGGTCTCGAGGGTCACGACTGGCACATCGGTTTCGACGCGTGCCACCTGTCCGTCCTGGTATTTGAATTCGGCTTGAACGCGGGTGCTCGAGACGTTGCTGTAGAGTGCCTCGACCAGTTTGGCGTAACGTTCCTGCACCAGTCCGCGCCGAACCTTGCCCGTGCGGGTCAGTTCTTCATCGTCGGCGTCGAGCATTTTGTAAAGGCAGACGAAACGCCGTATGCGTTGGTTCTCGGGCAGGTTGGCGTTGAGGTTTTCCACCTCGAGTTTGATGAGTGCAATCACTTCGGGTTTGCTCGACAAGTCCATGTAGGTCGTGTACGCCAGCCCTTTGGTTTCCGCCCAGTTGCCGACCGTGGCGGCGTCAATGTTGACGAACGCCGCCACGTAATCCTGCTGGTCGCCGTAACAGACCGCTTCCTTAATGTAGGGCGAGAATTTCAGTTTGTTCTCGAGAAATTGCGGGCTGAACAACTCGCCCGCTTTGGTGTGCATGACATCGCTCACGCGGTCGATCACCACCAAATGCCCTTCCTTGGTCAAATATCCTGCGTCCCCTGAATGCAGCCAGCCTCCCTCGAGCAATGCGGCGGTGTCTTCGGGGCGTTTGTAATAACCTTTGCAGACCGCCTCGGACTTGGAGAGAATCTCGCCGTTGTCGGCAATTTTCAGCTCCGTGCCAGGAATCGGTTTGCCCACCGTGTCAAAGCGCACGTCGCCGTCGCGGTGAACGTAAGCGATGCCGATGATCTCGGTCTGTCCGTAAATTTGTTTTAAGTTAATGCCCATCGCGTGATAGAACCGGAACACGTCCGGTCCAAGCGCCGCGCCGCCCGTGTAGGCACGCCTGAGCCTCAAAAAACCGCGCTGGTCCTTGATTTGCTTGAACAAGAAATTCTCGCTCAGCCACGCTTTAAACTTGACGCCAGATGGCATGGTTTTGGATTGCAGACGGTAATCGGCAGCCTCGAGACCCCACGCCAGCAGTTTCTTGTAAATAAAACGGTTGATCGGATAGGTCTCCTCAATTTTGACCCAAATGTCCGATTGAATGCCCTCCCAAACCCGAGGCGGCGAGAACATCACCCGAGGTCCTATCTCGCGCAAATCGTTCATGGCGGTTTCGATCTCTTCGGGGAAATTGACCACGCAACCCGTAAGGAGCGCCATGCCGACCGACATCATCTGCTCGCCGATCCAAGCCAGAGGCAAGAACGAAATGTAATCGTCACCGAACTCGAGCGGGTCGATGCTCGACAACCCGACCGCCATCGCAATGTAATTTTTGTGCATCAGCATCACGGCTTTGGGTTTGCCCGTCGTGCCTGAGGTGCTCGAGAAATGACAGACATCATCGGGTGCCCCCATCGCCAAAAGGTCTTCATACAAAGTCTTGTTCTCGCGCTCGAAATTCTTGCCTTTTTCCAGCACCGCCTCGAAATTCAGAAACCACGGGTCGCCCTGATACGGACGCATCCCCCTATCATCGTGGTAAATCACAAACTCAACCATTGGGATTTGCTCTCGAATCTCGAGCAACTTGTCCACCTGCTCCTGATTTTCGGCGACAATGATTTTGCAATCGGTGTACTCGAGCAAGTACGCCATTTCGGACGGCACACTCGACTGATAAATACCCACGGATATTGCGCCCAAACTTTGTGTGCCCAATTCGGCGTACAACCATTCAGGAATGTTATCGGCGATCACCGCCAGCTTGTCGTCGCGCCGCAAGCCGAGCGCGTACAAGCCGAGCGCAAAATATTTCACGCGCTCAAAGTACGTGCCCCAGGTGGTCTCTTGCCAAATACCAAATTCTTTTAAACGCAACGCCACCGCATTTGGGTGCAACTCGGCGCGTTGCTTTAAAAGCTGCGGCATCGTAAATTGTGTGGCGTTCTCGAGTTTCATGCTGCCTCCACGCCGACGTAAGCCTCGATGACTTTGGGATGCGCCGCCACCTCGGGCGGTTCGCCGCCCGCCATCAAAATGCCAAAATCGAGCACGTACACCGTGTCGGAAATGTCCATCACCACGCCCAAATCGTGCTCGATCAAGACCACCGAAATATGACGCTCTTGGACAATATCGAGCACAAAACGCACCATGTCCTCTTTCTCTGAAACGTTCATGCCCGCCATCGGTTCGTCCAGCAGCAACAACTTTGGTGCAAGCGTCAGCGCCCTCGCCACCTCCACCCGTTTTTGCACACCGTAAGAAAGCGTGCCCACCGAATGCTTGCGGTACTCCTCGAGTTCCATAAAATCAATGATTTCCTCGACGAACGCACGGTTTTCGGATTCCTGACGTTGCGCTTTGCCGTAATGAAACGCCGCCTCGAGCAGGTTGTAATTAAAATTCAAGTGCCGCGCCAGCATCAAATTCTCGACCACACTGAGACCCCTGAACAATTCGAGGTTCTGAAACGCCCTGGCAATCCCGAGCTTCGTGACTTGATGCGGACTCGTACCGCTGACGCGCTTGCCGCCAAAGGTGATCTCGCCCTTGGTCGGCTGGTAGAAACCCGAAATGCAGTTCAGTAAACTGGTTTTGCCCGCCCCGTTCGGACCGATGATGCTGGTGATTCCGGCATCAGGCACGCGCAACGAAACATCCGTTAATGCGTTCAAACCGCCAAAAGTCAGTGTAACGTTGTTAACCAAAAGTTCCGACACGCGTTCACCCCTCGAGAAAGCCAGGAACAACAAAATCGGCGCAGAGAAATCTGCCACACCGACAGGTCGAATTGAAATATGACGGCATTGTGTAAGCAAGACGCCGCAACTGTCAAGAAAAATCGAACTTTGCGAGAATCAACAAAATTCGGAATTTTCTGCACACTTTTTTAAACTCGAGTTTGAAAATGTGAAACCCGAGCGAAAAGACCCTCTCCCGCCCGTGGGAAAGGGTGAGGGTCTGGATGCAATTTTCATTGGATTTTGAGCCTCTCGAGAAATTTTTTAGCCAGCCCACCAAGCAACAAAATGCCCTCTCTCCTCGGAGAGAAGGCGACCTTGCTTCCAAGGTACAAGTTTAGGATCAAGAAAGTTGGAAATGAGGGTAGCGTGACCAATTGCTGGTTTTTGAGTTAAGCTCGAGCGCCCTGGGCAACCGAAGCCTGATGCGGCGCATTGAAATCGTAAATCCCATGCTCGAGCGCCCATTGGGTGGCTTGCGCCCGGGATCGAACCTCGAGTTTGCTGTAAACCGTGCTGAGGTGGCGTCCGACGGTGGCGGGGCTGATGGATAACGTTTTCGCAATGGTCTTGTCGCTCAAACCTTGCGACACCAGGCGCAAGACCTCGAGTTCGCGGGCGGTCAGTCCGACGGGTGGATCAAGTTCTGGGCTGTGTTGTGTTGCTGGCTCTGGCATGGCAAGAATGGCTTCGGGCGTCATGGTGCGACCCGCCGCCACGGTTGCCGCCCAGGTGACCGCACCGAGCGCTGAAGCCGCCCCAGCCAAGTGGCGCTCGAGGTCAGAGGTTTCTTGTTCGGTTCGGGGCAAGCTCGAGCGTTCCCGCAGGGCGTTGGCACTGCCGTGCAGTCGGGCGGCACGCATGGTTTGTTGGCAGGTGGCGGCGGTCACCGCCAAGCCCTCGAGCGCCCCCGCAATCCCCTCAATATCGGCAATCTGGCTCGAGACTTCCAGGCATTCTTCAAACCAGGTGTTGGCAGCGTTGGTGTCTTGAAGCTCGAGCGCCACCGTACCCAAATTGCCAAGGGCAATGCCGGCGCTGCGTTTGTCGCCAAGTTCACGGGTGATGGCGAGCGATTGGCTGTACAGCTCGAGGGCGCGGTGCTGGTTGCCCAAACTTTGCACGATCAGTCCGAGGTTGCCGAGCGTCGCGCCGATGCCGACCTGATCGCCCAGCTCGCGGCGCAAGCCTAAACTTTGATTGTAATAATCTTCGGCTGTCTCGAGGTGGTTTTGAGTGTAATGCAGCGCCCCAAGGTTGTTCAGCACTGCCGCGACAAACCAGGGGTGCTCAATGCCGCGTCCAAGTTCGAGCGCCTGCAAGAGTCGCTCTCGGGCGAGGTCATATTGTTTTCTACGTCTGGCGATCAAACCCAAATTATTGAAAATCGAGGCGATGGCTTTGGGATTCTCGACCTCGTGCCATAAAGCATTTGCCAGCACATAAACCTGTTCTGCCTGATCGAGCGCACCTTGCTGCAACAGACAACCGCCGTAACCCGCCAAGGCTTTGGCTCGAGCGGCGGCTGACCCCTCGAGTTCGAGGCTGCGCTTCAGCCAGCCTGCGCCCTCGGTCAGATGTCCGTGGGTTTGCCAGAATGTTGCCAGTGTGCCGCTGAGATGCAGGGCGCGTTCGGCATCTCGGGCTTCCAAACTCCAAGCCAGGGCAGCCCGCAGGTTGGCATGTTCGGACTCGAGGGTTGCAAGCCAGTGCGCCTGCTCAGCGCCCAACAGTTCGTTTTCCGCACGTTCTGAGAGTTCCAAAAAATAATCGCTGTGTTTGGTCTTGACGCTTTTGCATTCTGCGCTTTGCTCGAGCATTTCCGTGGCGTACTCGCGGAGGGTTTCGAGCATCAAAAACCGTGAAGAGTTGCCAAAGTGTTGCACGCCAATCAAACTCTGATCGGTCAGGGCTGCCAGACCATCCAGCGCCTCGAGCTTGAGGTCATGGCTGCAAATTGCCTGAACGGCGCTGAAATCCGCCCCGCCCGCAAAGACCGATAACCTGGCAAACAAGTTTTTTTCAGCCTCTGAAAGCAGCGAGACGCTCCAGGCAATCGCCTCGCGCAAACTGCGTTGACGTTCGGGCAGGTCACGCACACCACCCGTCAAGACCGACAAACGATGCTCGAGCCGATCCAGCAAAGCCTGCGGCGGCAAGAGTTTGATTCTTGCCGCCGCCAACTCGAGCGCCAAGGGCAGACCGTCCAAGCGCTGGCAAATGCTCGAGATGATCGCGGCGTTTTCGGGGGTCAATTCAAAATCGGTTTTGGCGGCGCTGGCGCGTTGGACAAACAAATTGATGGCATCGTTGCGGCTTAAAGTTTCAAAATCTTCACCCTGTTTTGGCAACTCGAGCGGCGCGACCACAAATTCGTGCTCGCCAGACAAGTGCAGCAAACTGCGGCTGGTGACCAGCACCTTCAGACCAGGGCAAGCCGCCAGCAACTCGAGCAGCAAGGTTGCCGCCTCGGGCAGATGCTCAAAATTGTCGAGCACCAGAAGTTGCTGCGCCTGCGCGAGCTGGGTTTTGAGCCGCTCGAGCGCGTCATCGGCGGTTTGCCGGTTGGTGGCTCGTAAAATGGCTTGCGGCACAAGCGCCGCATCCTGGACTGCCGCCAGCGAGACAAACACCGCGCCGTCCGCCAAATCGTCTCTCAGCTCGAGCGCCACCCGCAACGCCAGACGGGTTTTGCCAACCCCGCCAGGTCCGGTCAGGGTCAACAACCGAACATCGGCACGGCGCAGCAAATCCCGAACCAGCACGATTTCTTGAGTACGTCCAACCAACGGCGTGCTGATTGCAAACCAGTGCCGCACGTCATGGATGGCGACAAAAGGCTCGAGTCGATTGCTTGTGACCTGGTTCATCTCCGACCTCCAGCGTCTTTTGAAAAGTGTAACCCAGAATGCTGTTCAAAAGTGATACGCCGTTAAAAGAATTTTGGATGTTGAACCGAGTCCAGCCCTGGCTTCCCGAGAAATAAAAAGCTCGAGAGGCAGATTATGGCTTCTCGAGCTTTTGCTGGACTGATCGCCTACATGTTTTCGATCAACGCATCACCAAACTCGCTACACTTTAACAGCGTTGCACCGTCCATCAAACGGTGGAAGTCGTAGGTCACACGTTTTTGCCCAATCGTCTTTGACAGGCTCGAGAGAATCAAATCCGCCGCCTCGTTCCAACCAAAGAACCTGAACATCATCTCACCGCTCAAAATCACGCTCGAGGGATTGACCTTGTCCTGTCCAGCGTACTTGGGCGCTGTGCCGTGGGTCGCCTCAAAAACCGCATGACCCGAAATGTAATTGATGTTCGCGCCTGGGGCAATGCCAATGCCGCCGACCTGGGCTGCCAGCGCGTCAGAAAGGTAATCGCCGTTCAAATTCAAGGTGGCGATCACGTCGTACTCGCTTGGGCGCAGCAAAATTTGTTGCAAGAAGGCATCGGCAATCGCGTCCTTGACCAGCAACTTGCCGGACTTCAGGGCGGCATCCTGCTCGGCGTTGGCGGCTGGTTCGCCCTGCGCCTCCTTGGTGCGCTCCCACTGCGCCCAGGTGTACACCTGATCGCCAACTTCGCGCTCCGCCAGCGCATAACCCCAGTTTTTAAAGCTACCCTCGGTGAACTTCATGATGTTGCCCTTGTGCACCAAGGTCAAATTTCGGCGTTTGTTCTCGAGCGCGTACTTCAGGGCAGCCCGCACCAGGCGTTCTGTGCCCTCAATCGAAACGGGTTTGATGCCGATGCTCGAGGTGTCAGGGAAACGAATTTTGGTGACTTTCAGTTCCTCTTGCAAGAATTTGATGAGCTTGATGGCGTCAGGGGTTTGCGCCTGGTATTCGATGCCCGCGTAAATGTCTTCGGTGTTCTCGCGGAAGATCACCATGTCCACCAACTCGGGTTGTTTGACTGGGCTTGGCACGCCCGTGAAATACTGCACCGGACGGATGCAGGCGTACAAATCCAGAATTTGGCGCAACGCCACGTTGATGCTGCGAATGCCACCGCCGACGGGTGTGGTCAGCGGTCCTTTGATGCCGACCAAATACTCGCGGATCGCATCGTTGGTTTCCTCGGGCAGCCAGACGGTCTCGTTGTAGACTTCGTTGGCTTTTTCGCCCGCGTAAACTTCCACCCAGGCAATTTTTTTCTTGCCGCCATATGCCTTTTCGACGGCGGCATCCATCACGCGCACGCTGGCACGCCAGATGTCCGCACCCGTGCCGTCACCTTCGATAAATGGCACGATGGGGTTGTTTGGAACGTTCAAAACGCCGTTCTGCATGGTGATTTTCTCGCCAGCAGGGATCACAATTTTCTGGTAACTCATGTCGCCTCCGTTTGTAAATGCCTCAACAGGCTATCACGAGTCTCGAGGGAGCGGGATTTGAAGGCGTGACTGCTGGCGTAACACCTGGCAGCACAAAACCCGCAGTTGGCTGCGGGTTTTGCTTGAAGGATCGCTTAACTTGCTGGTTGGGTGATTTTGACATCCAAGACAATCGGCAACGGCGAACCGTTATCGCCGGACACCAACATCAAGACCGTGTAGTTGCCGACGGGGGTTGCGGGCGGAGCTTTCACCAACCAAGTTAGGCTCATGCTGTCAAGTAAGCGGTAGGTCGTCGATCCAACTTCGGTGATTCTACGCGAAGCCTCTTGTCCAACAAGTTCAACCCTCCAGCCTGTCGGTGTTTTGATGTCCTGAACTTTAAGCCAGTTGACGCTGCGGGATTTCACCGTGCCAACGCTGATGTCTGACTGAGAAGTAAACAATGGATCAAGCACCTCGTCCCGATTGCTCAGGCTGACCAGTCCAATGTAGCCAATGGTTTTGACAAACCATTCCGGTCCTGCGGTGATGCTGGCAGAATCGCTGTCTCGAGCGTCAATTGGTGTGTATCTCGAGCTTCCTGGAACACTGGGGGCGCAGGCGCTGAAAAGAAAGCTGACGAAAACCAATAATCCCAAAAACTTCTTCATGAATGCTCCTCATCCTGACACCATTCTTCGGCGTCAGGCTACCATACCTTTACGGGCAAGTATCGCTCAAAGTTCCAGCTCGAGCGTCAGGTTGCAAGATTTGATTGCAACCTGAATTTGGCAATCTTATAGATTTCCTCGAGTGCCGTAACAATCTCGAGTTCAACAGAATTCTCGAGCCGAATCACAAATTGCTCGAGAACACTTGCTCGGGTGTGATTGCGCACGGCGATGATGAACGGAAAGCCAAATTTTTCGCGGTATGCACTGTTCAAACTCGAGAAGCGCTCGAATTCGGTTGGGCTGAGACGGTCAAGCCCAAGTCCTGCCTGTTCTGAAACGCTCTGCTCGCTCATCTTCAATTTTGCGCCCAAATCTGGATGGGCGCGAATCAAGTTCAGTTGCGTCTCGAGTGGAGCCGTTTTGACCGCGTTCACCATTGCGGTGTGAAGATTTTCCAAACTCGAGAATGGACGTCCTGAAATGACATGTTCAGCCACCCAAGGCGAGTGCTCAAAGATTGCGGCGAGGCTCGAGATAAATTCAGTTTCAGGCATGTGATTGAGTTGATCCAAGGTCATGCTCACCACAAATCATGCACCAAAGCTTTGAGTCTCGAGTCGTAAATCGCTTTGACTTTTTGCATGGTGTCACTCGAGAGGGCTGGCATGTTGGCGGCGTGGGCGTTGCTTTCAACTTGCACGGTGGTTTTCGCACCTGGAATCGCGCAACTTATTTCAGGAAACATCAGAATCCAACGCAGTGCCAGTTGCGCCAACGTGTAACCTTCGGGCACAAGCGCTTTCAATTCTTCGACCGCCTCGAGCGCCACGTCGTAATCGACGCCAGAAAAGGTTTCGCCTTTGTCAAAATGCTCACCGTGGCGGTTGAAAGCGCGGTGGTCGTCGGGCGCGAAGCTCGAGGTTTTGGAGAGTTTGCCGGTCAGCATTCCACTGGCGAGCGGAACCCTCGCCAAAATACCAACTTTTGCCTCTCGAGCGGCGGCAAAGAAGGTTGAAGTGGGTTTGAGCCTGAACATGTTGAAAATGATTTGCACAGTTTTGACGTTTTCGTGTTGAATGCCGCGCAGGGCTTCGGCAACGGTTTCGACGCTGATGCCGTAGTGCTTAATCATCCCAAGATTTACCATTTCGTCCAGAATCGCAAACACGGCATCCGATTCGTAAACGTCAGGCGACGGGCAGTGGAGTTGCAGTAAATCCAAGCTCTCAACCTCGAGGTTTTTCAGGCTGCGAGCCACCCAGGCGTGAAGGTTTTCTTTGGTGTAACCCTCGAGCGTTTGTTTGGGCAGCCTGCGCCCCGCTTTGGTCGCCACAAAAAACGGTTCTGGTCGTTCGCGGCGCAATTGGGCGATTAAACGTTCGGAGCGTCCGTCGCCGTAGACGTCGGCGGTGTCAAAAAAGTTAATTCCAAGGTCGAGCGCCTTGTGCAAACTCGCCATCGAGTCGCGGTCATCGACGGTGCCCCACGTGCCACCGATTGCCCAAGCGCCGTAACTGATGCTCGAGACTTTTAATCCTGTTTTTCCCAATTCGCGGTATTCCATGAGTTCTCCTGTAACGCTCGAGTTATCGTATCAGTGTTTGTTCAACTTGTTTTTTGCAAGCTAAAAACACTTGCGCCAAACGCAATCTGATCGCCGGCGTGAAGCATGATTTTGGTGTTGGTTTGAATTCGGTGCTTGTTGACGCTCGT
>CAXTTL010000063.1:0-21309 GCA_964247135.1 uncultured Deinococcales bacterium
TTGCCAAAAGCCAAACTTCAATCGGCGGCACAACAATTGACAAGGCAAGCCACATGCCTCAAACGGCACGTCTGGATGGTGGTAACACCGTTATTGCTCGAGTATGGATAGGAGTTCAAAATGAAAAAACCAACCTTGGTATTGATCGGTTTCGCTTCATTGTTGCTCGTGCTCGGTACGGTCATCGCTGTTGACGCGGCGCCTTCGCCGCGTTGGGCAGCCACATACGAGAACCTCACGATGCCAGAAGGCTTTAAAGCCATGATGGTCTTGGTGGACTTCCCGCCCAATTCTGTGTTTCCGCTGCATTCGCATGGAGGACCGGTGATCGCAATGGTGACCGAAGGTGAGATCACCTTGACTCAAAAAGGTGTCAGCAAAGTTTACAAGGCTGGCGAGAGTTTCAACGAACCCGTCGGTTTAATCCACGAGGCTCGCAATCAGGGCAAGACCAAGGCGGCAGTCATGGTGACCTACTTGTTGCCCAAGGGAGCACAGCCGGACATTTTCGTTGGCAAGTAACGCCCTTGAACGCAGCAAAATTCGATCACCATTCAAAATCGGTGCTCGAGGGTTTGGTTAGGGTTGTGGTGAGGTTCGGGCTGGTTTAAAAGTAGCGCCTCATCGGGTGCTGAAGGCTTGGTGGGTCGCCGCAGTAGAGCGAGTTTCAAAGGGCACCGAACCCGATGAAACTCGCTCATGGCTTGGAATGCAACCAGGTTGTATTGGCAATATTTACGTTCTCAGATCGCGTTGACAATCTTACAAAATGCAAAATCGCTACAAACAATAGAATAATTTCTTCACAAATTGGCATAATCGTGAATTATATCACATGCAGCGACCAATGCAACTTAGACGGTCACAACTAAGTTCACAAAGAATTCAAGCGAGCCTCTATCGCCCGAGCATGGGCTTCAAGCCCCTCAGCCCTGGCAAGCCTGGCAGCGTCGGATGCAGTCTTCTCGAGGGTGGCACGATTTAACCCAACCACCGAAATAATTTTTTGAAAATCCCGCACGTTCACCGGACTCGAGAATCGTGCCGTTCCCATCGTCGGCATGACGTGACTCGGACCCGCCAGGTAATCGCCAAGCGCCTCCATGCTGTCCTCGCCGACAAAAACCCCACCGGCGTTGCGCACCAAACCCAGCACCTCCCAGGGTTGCTCGAGCAATAAACACAAATGCTCTGGGGCGTAATGGTTTGCCAGGTCGATGCCCTCAAAAATGCTATCAACCAAACAAATTTTGCCGCGTTCCGCCCAGGAATCCCCCGCCCAGGTGCGGTTGGGTTCGGGCAGTTTTTGTGTTTGAACTTCAATCTCAAGTAGCACACTCGAGATCAAATCGCTCGAGGTGCTGACCAGTACTGGTTGGGCTTCTGCATGTTCGGCTTGGGCGAGGAGGTCGGCGGCAACGAATTTTGGATTGGCGCTCTCGTCCGCCAGCACCAGGGTTTCGGTCGGACCAGGCAAGCTGACAATGCCCACCGTGCCGTACACGGCTCGCATGGCGAGAACGGTGTACAAATTTCCAGGACCACCAATTTTGTCCACTTTGGGAATGCTCGCCGTGCCATACGCCATCGCCGCGATTGCCTGCGCTCCGCCCAAGGCAAACACGCGGTGTACGCCGCACTCGAGCGCCGCCGTTAACGTGGTGGCGTCAACATGCCCATCTTTTCCAGGCGGTGAGCACAGAATAATTTCGGGAACGCCTGCCACCGCCGCCGGAATGACGGTGTGAATCACGCTCGAGGCGAGTGGATTTGCCCCAGCGGGAGCGTACACGCCCACCCGGTCTATTGGGCGCACCAGTTGCCCGATTGCGCCCTCGGAGTTGTGCTCGAGAAAACCGTGCGCGGGTTGTTTGAGGTAAAAATCTTTCACGCGCCTGATGGCATGACGGATGGCACCCAGCAAATCGGGTGACAGTGAATTTCGGGCGGCAAGCATTTCCTGCCGACTGACCTCAAGAACGCCACTGGCAGGAATGCCGTCCAATTTGCTCGCATAACGAAAAACCGCCTCATCTCCCTCGAGCCTGACCTGGCGCAAGATTTGCTCAACCACCTGCTCGGGAGTCAATGGTTCGCCGTACAAAGCCTCGTTGCGTTGCAGCGTCTCGAGGCTGACCGGGCGTTCACCAAAACCTCGGCTCAACGATTCTCGAGCCTCCGTACCGCGCAAGACCTCGGGATGGGATTTCATTCGTTGCCCTCGGATTTTGCGTTGCGCTTGCGAAAACGCCTGCGTTTTCTGCCCGTTTTGCGCTCGGTGTCTTCGGGTTTGGGCGTTTCCACTTTGACCTGCTGAGCCACGCGCTGCTCGCGGCTGGGCTGGGCTGCCTTTGATTTGTCAAACCCAGCCTTTTGCTGCGCTCGAGACGGCGCGGGTTGCCCAGGTCGTGAGCGAATGTTGCCCCGTTGGTCTCGGTTTGAATCCCGGTTTTCACGACGGCTCGGCTGCTGTTGGGGTGTGATGGTACGGGTCAGCACCGCCTCGAGCGCATATTTGCCCAGCGTTTGCGAGAATTTAAGTGGTCGGCAGGGTTCAGCCGCCTCGATGTAGACCAAATTAACCCCAGGACGCACGTAATACACCCGAGCCAAGACCTCGCCCCAAGGTGAGCTGACGAACTCATCCTCGAGCCGTGTGACCAATGCCATGCCGCCGACCATCGGCACTCGAGCCACCGTGATGTCATCTGACAGTTCGCGCAGCAATTGCAGCATCGAAACCGGATCGTGGTAATCCTGGGTCAAGGCAATGCTCGCCTCATCACGGTTTTGTTTGACCGTCAACAAGCCTGCGCGGCGGTCAAAAATCGTTTCAAACGGTCGGTCGCCCGATTCCTGATACGAATTTGGAAAACCGGTGCTCGGCTCGAGCTTCGAGGTTTGTACGCGTTTTTGCCCGTTGCCGAGTGGACTTTGCAGCACCGTCTCGAGGCGAATGACGAATTGGTTTTTTTCAAAGCCCGAAATCCAACGCTCCGTACCCGCCAGACGACCGGCATAATGGAGCGAAAATTGAAACTCTTCGGGCTTGAAAAGTGCATGGGATTCAGAAAAGTGGTTCTGGTCGAACATGCCATTAGACTAACACGCTCGATTTTGGCTCGGCATTGATCGATCTGATGCAGGGTTGCAAATGGCAACGCGACACAATGATAGGCTCGAGGGCATGAAAATCTTCAAGCGAATTCTGCTCAACGTTTTGTACGTGTCCTGCGGTGTGTTGATGGGCTTGATCTGGGGTGTCAAACCTCGAGCAACCGTGCTCGGCATTGATCCCGTGCCGGCAGGCGAAAGCGCTTTGATTCCAGGCGTCGAGGTCAGTCTCGAGCCTGGGAATTTTATTCTTGCCAAACCCGTTTCCCCCAACGGTATCGTTTTCGTTTATTATCCTGGCGGTCGCGTTCCAGCCCAAAGTTATGAATTTATCGCTCGAGCACTTGCTGCCCAGGGTGTGACCGTTGCCATTCCAGTCATGCCGCTCGAGTTGGCGGTGATTACGCCCAACCGCGCCTCTGAAGTCCGAACGGCGCTCGAGGCTGGCGGCATGAAAATTGCTAAGTTTATTGTTGGTGGTCACAGCCTCGGTGGGGCGATGGCGGCAAAATACGCCTTTTCCAATCCCGTCGATGGCTTGGTCTTGATGGGCGCGTACAGCGTCGATGATTTGACTGGGAAATCTTTTAAAGTCCTCGACATCGCCGCCGAACACGACGGACTGGCAACGCCAGAAAAAGTCAAAGCCGGACTCGAGAAACTGCCTTCAGGCTCGAAGGTCGACGTGATCTCTGGCGGCGTTCATGCGTTTTTTGGTCGTTATGGACCGCAAGCTGGCGACGGCAGCCCAACGGTGGCTCGAGACGTCTTTGAAAAGGATTTGCTCGAGAAGTTGAACAATTACTTTCAAACCTTGCAATAATTCGGTGATGTGCAACACGGTTCAATTCGGATGATTTGGTTTTGAAACGCCATCACCAGAGTCTTGGGTCAGACCATCCAATTTCATGCCTCAGATTTTGTGCGGGGATGATTTGCCCCGTGCGATTTGTGCGCTCGAGCCTCCGCAAACAAGCGAACACTCGAGGTGCCATATTTTTTCAGAGCCTTTTCAGACCCATTTTTCTAAGCTCCGACGACCGAGAGATTCGGGAGAGGAGTAAGAGTATGAATATCAAAACTCGAGCGCTGGGCATGGGTGGATTGATCTTTTTGGCGGCATGTAATACCGTGCCGATACCGAAAGCGGATTTAAAAGTACAGCTTGGCGCCCCAAATACCACCAGCCCAGGCGCAACGTTGCGCCCCGCCTTGAGGGGCATCAATTCTGGTGAATGGTTTGCGTTTGGTTCGCACCCTGGACAACCAGGCTATGTGGTCGATGTGGTGCTCTCGAGCGATACATTCGTGCCGCTCGGCTTGGCGCAGTATTCCCCCAATTACCGAGAGGATGTGCTGCTCGAGAAAGGACGCATCGACCCAACCCAAGATTTGCAGGCGGGCGATGATTTGCTGCTGCCAACGGCAACCATGAAAATCCCGAGCGACACGCCCAAAGGCAATTATTTTGTCTGTGCGTACATTGATCCTGCCGGTGTGATCGCTGAAATGGCTGAGGACAACAACCTCGATTGTCGCCCGATTCAAATCGGTGATCCACCATCGCCGCCCACGCCGGTGGACGTTCCAGGCGTGACTTGGGGCGACCCGCACCTGATTACCTTTGACCAGGTCGGTCTCGAATTTCAACCCCAAGGAGAATTTGATCTGGCACTCTCGAACGACAAAATCTGGCGGGTTCAAGCCAGGCATCAGCATTGGGCTGGCAGCACCACCGTCAGCGTGAATACCGCCATTGCCACCAAAATAGCAGGTCAGAAGGCAGGGTTTTACCTGAACAGCGACCCACCGTTGCGCCTGGGAGACACTGGCATTGCGACCAGCGTTCCAGCGGGCGGTCTCCACTTCCCAGACGGCACGACCATTACCAGCAGTGGTCCACAGGATTTTCTGGTGAATTACCCAAACCTCGAGCGTCTCAAAATTCATATCGAAGCCACGTACATCAACGGTTATCTGTACCCAACCACGGCTCGAGCCGGACAGATGCGCGGTTTGCTGGGAAATTTTGACGGGAATTTGACCAACGAACTGATCAAACGCGACGGCACGCAAATTCCGATGCCCGCAAATTCGACCATCATGTACGGCGAGTACGCCGACTCGTGGCGGGTCCTGCCCTGCGATGCCCTGTTTTACGACAGTCCCAACACCATTCAAAACCCATGCCCAAAACCTGGCGGACCAATTGGCGGGATTAAAAACGCGAGTCTGGCAATCGCCATTACGCTTGACGATCTCACCAAAGCCCAAGTCGTCTGTCAAGCCGCGAACGTCAAACCCAAGAACCTCGAGCAATGCGTTCTTGACGTGGCAACCACCAAAGACGAAAGTTTTGCCAAAACCGCCAGCGAGGTTCAAGAACCGATTGCCAACATGATCTTCCCAGATTTACCGATTCTGCCAATGCCGTTGCCAATCATTGACCCTGTTCCCGTGCCACAACCGCCAGTCACCGACCCAGCCCAGACCACCAAGTAAAGCTCGAGATGTTGCAAATGGCGTCTGCCGACACTTGCGGTGGACGCTTTTGACTCGAGGATTTGAAAACGAACGATGCCGTTGTGAGAGTTTTACGGCATCTATCCAAGCGAATGAACATCTCGAGCACCTGCCACAAACATCGCCACACGAAGCTCAAAAATCACTTTCTCCAGGTGGGCAATCACCGCCTCTGGACTGTGCAATGCTGGCTCGAGCAGCGGTTTTGCCATTGCGGCAACGCTTGCGCCCAGTTTGAGCGATTTGGCAACCTCAAGTCCTGTGCGGATACCGCCAGACGCCATCAGGGGCATCTCGGGCAGCGCCGCACGGCATTCTCGCAAGGCTTGCGCCGTCGGAATGCCAATTTCATCCAAATCGGGATGCTCGAGCCGACCATGATGCGCAAAATCCTCCACTTTTGCCCAACTTGTACCACCAGCGCCAGCCACGTCGAGCGCTGCAAAGCCAACGTTTTTGACGGCTCGAGCGACACTGCCGCTCAAGCCGTGTCCGACCTCTTTGAGCATCACCGGATAACCGACTTCGGGCACAACCTGCTCGAGAATCTGGATAAGACCCGCAAAATCGGTGTCGCCGCCAGGTTGCAACGCCTCCTGCAAAGGATTGGTATGAAAAGCGATTGCGTCCGCGCCGACCAACTCAATCGCCGCTCGAGCCTCTTTTGCGCCGTAACCTTTTTTGAACTGCGCCACACCGATGTTGCCCACCAGCAAAATGTCGGGCGCAACATCCCGAATTTGAAAACTTGCCCGCGCAGATTCGATCTCGAGCATCGCCCGCTGCGAACCGAGCATCATGCCAATGCCCAAATGCTGGGCGGCGATAGCCAGATTGCGATTGATTTTGGCGGCACGTTCAGCGCCGCCCGTCATCGCGCCGATTAAAAATGGCGCACGCAATGTTTTGCCCAAGAATTCAGTCTCGAGGTTGATGTCCTCCAGCGAAATTTCTGGCAATGCATTGTAATCCCAAGCCATCAACTCGAGTCCGGTGGTTTTGGTGCTGTACTCGACGGGATGCTCGAGGCAGACTTCGATGTGTTTGAGTTTTCGTTCTTTGATCGCACTCATTTCTTAAATGCTACCGCAGCTTTGGCTGACGATTGACTTTGGTTTTGTGCTGATTGCCTCGAGACATCAATTTTAAAATTGTTCGAGCCTGAAGTCTTGGACATCGTGGTATGTTGCCACAGGGCGAGAGCAACTTGTGCGCTTCACCGTGATCGATTTTTAGGTGTTTCGAGTTTGTCGCCAACATAAACTTTTGAAATCTCAACAATGAATATTCTCGTCATCTCACAATTCAATAAGCATTCAAAAAATGGTGGCGGAGAATCAGTTGTCACCTTTCAACAGGTAAAATCATTGGTTGAACACGGTCACTCCGTGGCGGTGGTGACTCATGGTGATGCAAATGAAGTTGTATTTGACCAAGGTTTGGGTGTCACGTTCATTTTTGCCCAAACCCTTGGAGAACCTCCTTTTGGCTACATGCCGCTCTCGAAAAAACAATTTCAATTTCTCGAGACTTCAATTCAAGACTTTAAACCAGAGATCATTCATTCGCACACCATGAATTACTTGGCGCTGATGGTGCAAGGTTTTGCACTAAAACACGGTTTTAAATTTTTGTATACAACCCATGAACTGCCAGATAAGTTGGTTCATTTTTTTCGTTATGGAAAAACGTTACAAAATTTGACATCTATTTTTGTTAACATGCTTGTCAAAGCTTTCTTAGCCAATACCGATAAAGTTTTAGCGATCAATAAGGCTTCAAAAGAATCAACGCTGCGATTAAACTATCGAGGACAAATTGATATTATCCACAATGGTGTTGAAATTAAAATATTTGATGATCTTGAAGAGATGTTTCCAAGCGACATCGTAAATTTATATTTTGTGGGTGGAATTAATGATCGAAAAAACCAATGCTTTTTAATTCAAGTAATGCAATACTTGCCCTCAAATTTTGTTTTACATTTGATTGGCGAATCTGAAAAGATATACAAATTAAAAATTGATAAATTAATTCATGAAAGCAATTTAATCGATAGAATTAAACTTATGGGCAGTATCGAAAATCAAAAATTGCCACAAATCATTAAAGATTATCATATTTTTGTCAGCGCATCGAAAATGGAAGTTCAGAGTGTGGCTGTGATTGAAGCCTTGGCGGCGGCAAAACCAATTGTTGCCTTAAAAAACGAAACCATAGAAGATATTGCGGATCATGACTGTGTGACCATGCTGCCACCAGAAGCCAGCCCAGAAGAATTTGCAAGATCAATTTTGGGAATGCTCGAGGACAAAAATCGGTATTTGACCAACGCCAAAGAAGCTCGAGAAATTTCCAGACTTTATACCAAAGAAGCAGCCTATAAAATGAATATTCAATCTTATGAAACAACGGAAATCTCGAGCAGCAGAAATCAAAACGCTTATAAGGCAAGTATATTTGTTTATACTATAGGTGTGGGGTCGCTTTATCGAATCAAAACGTTTTTAAGTCGCTTTTAACTTTGCATTTCATACTCTGAATCAATAGATGATCTTAAATTAAAAAGTTATGACCCTTGCTCGAGTTCGCCCGTTTTGCCTTGAATGCCATCAAAAATGCCTTTGAATGTATATTTAAGTTTGCGAAATTTATCTTTTTCATAAATTATCATGGTTAAAAAATCGCCTAAAAACATCCTCAGCTCCAATCGAAACCAAGACGGATACTGTTTGGCATACATTTGATAGGTCAGTGTGCGATTGCGAGCCATGTAGTAACGCCTGATGTGATTGTGGCTGGTCAATGGAAAGTCAATCCACAGCACGCGAGCCATCGATTGTTTGCCAAGGCAATGCGGCAGCACAAGCTTGCGGGTTAACACCAGTGGCAAGCCAGCGTTGTGGGCGCGAAGGTGAAACTCGGTGTCCACCGCATCGATAAAAAAGTCATCCCTAAAAAATCCGATTTTTAAGAAAGTCGCTGCTGGAATTAAATTGCCAGAACTGATGGTGCTCTCGAGCATCACAAAATCACTGTTTGACTTGAAGTGATTGGGAAACACGATGCCCGAGTTTTCATCGCGGTAATAGGTGCCGAAAACCCCAATTTCCCCAAAGACTTTTTTTGCCTCGAAGTACATCTCGAGCATCTGATCGACATAATTGGCTGGCAAAGTGCTGTCTTGATCAAAGGTCATCACAAAATCACATTTTGACGCCAGCAATGCTCGGGCGCCCAGGTTAAAGGCTGTGGCGATGCCGAGGTTTTTTGGATTGGTGATTTTGCTAAATTTTATGTCTGGGTATTGTTCAGCAAGGCGCTCCCAGAAATCTTGATCCGATCCATTGTCCACAATGACCAATTCACTCACTTGCTCGGCAAGTTTGACAATGTTCTCGAAAACGGCGCTGTCGGGATGGTACGTGACCATGACAGCGCCAATCCGTAAATCTGTTCGATTTTGCGTCCGATCATTCACCCCAAATCCTCCTGACAGCGAGCGGTAGTCTAGCAGTTGATGATGACGCTGGCGTTAACCACTTTTGCGCCTCAAATCACAAAACGCCATCATGTTAAACTTTTTGGGTGCTCGAGCATCTCAGTATCATCATTCCCGTGTTCAACGGATGTGCGGTGCTCGAGACAGCCTTGGAAATCCTCGAGCGGGTTGCGCCAGATGCCGAGATCATCTGTGTCGATGGTGGCAGTACAGACGGCGCCCTTGAACTGATCAAAACAAGACCTTTTGTTCGATTGCTCGAGGTTAAAAATTTTGGTTGGAGCCATGCGAACAACCGTGGTTTTGAGATTGCCACCAGGAAAATCTTGCTGACCATGAATTCGGATGTGTATGTCAATCGCCAAGCCCTGGAAACGATGGTTTTCAGGCTTCTCGAGCAACCGCAACTTGGCGCGGTCGGACCTGTGATCAAAAATTTGGATGGCTCGAGACAATGGGTGTTTGGTTTGCTGTACAGGTTTAATTGGCTTAAAATTATTAATCCAACCCGAGTCAACCTGTTGCACGGCGCTTGTCTGATGACCCGCCGCGATGTGCTCGAGAAAGTTGGTGGTTTTGACGAAAATTTTTTCTTTTACAACGAAGAATTCGACTGGTGCTGGCGACTGGGCAAGCAAGGATTCACGCTCGAGCTTCAACCCGTCAGCGTGGTGCATGTGCAGGGCGCAAGTACAGGCAAGCAAAATCCTGACTTTTTGGTTGAACAATTTCGAGGCAGCCTGTACCTGGTTCAAAAACATTTCGGGGGTTTGTTGCTCGAGATGACCAGACGCCTGTTTCAACTTTTGGGCTGGATTGGGAAAAACCTTGAAACTCGAGATGATTTGAAATTGGCTTGGGCTAAAATCGAGCATTTGGCAAAACAACATAAGTATCTCGATTCTCCGCTAACGCTCTCAAAACGTGGTGAGGTGAATTTTGACTCTCGAGAACGCTGAAGATAATTACGATTTTTTGGTAAGAAATTTTATTTGAGCCTTGGATTAATCTTGCCTGTTTGATGATTGATCCCATCTTGAATCCCAACTAAAGTATATTTTATTTTTCTTCTTTTATCGCTTTCATAAGCAACAATATGAAAAATTTCTCGAATAAATACCCAGAAATCGGCAAAAAACCAGCTTATGTTGTAAAATCCATACTTGCGATAGTTAATGATACGATTTCGAGCTATAAAATACTTTCGGAATGGACTGTGGACAATTATCGGAATTTGAAAACCCAACAGATTAATTTTGACCTCATTTCCCAAACTGTGTTCAATGACCAACGAAGTGTCTTGTATTACTTTCCAACTTTGGGTCTGACAGCGCAAGCAAAATTCAATATCAACACCGTCGATAAAGTATTCATCCGCGAAAAAACCAAGATTTTGAAATACTGAGACAGGATATAAACTACCTGAACTGATCCCTTGGCTCACTTCACGAAGTTCCCCATCTTTAACGGGTAAATCGATTGATTCGGGATTTCGCCACGATGGCATCAGCACCCCAATCAATCCGAAATGCGATTCTGCCTTTTGAAAAGATGCAATCATGTTTTGAACAAATGTAGGTGGAATTCGACTGTCTTGATCAAATGTGAAAACAAATTCGCATCCAGAATCAATCAAGCTTCGCAAGCCAGTATTAAATCCGGTCGCAATTCCGAGGTTTTCAGAATGCCGAATCAATTTGACCCGAGTGTTTAAAAAGGGCTGAAGCAACAACCCAAACGCTTCACTCGAGCCATTATCCACAATGATGAGCAAATCAACCTGAGTTGCAACTCGCTTCAGGTTCTCAATAACGTCTGTGTCAGGTTGAAATGTTACGACCACTGCGCCGATACGGGATGAAATAACACACGGAGTTGTCATTCGGCTTCGAGTTTAACAAATTGTGTTGGTTTTGGCTTGCAACTTTAAACTTGAGCGGCATTCAGATCAGTTTTAAAATTATCAAGTAACTTCGGTTTGGTTGTTTGGGACATTGAAAACCAAAACCTGAAATCGTTTCATTTCCTTGTTAAGATTGACATCGCGCTCGAGGTCGTCGCTCGGGGCAAGGAGTATTTTTGCACTGGATTTCCCGTCTGAACTCGAGATACCCATATTTGGTGTTGTTGGTCTGGCTTGTCATTTTCGTGATTGCGATTCCAGTGGCATCCAAAGCAAGCTCGAGGTTTGACGCGTCTGGCGGCGGCGTGCCGAATTCCGAATGGGAACGCGTCACGCGGCTGCTCGGCAGCGAATTTCCTCGAGCCGACACTGGCGAATCATTTATTCTGGTTTCGGACTCGAGTTTGGGATTTCAAAACCCGCGTTTTTTAGCGCTTTACGCCGCCTTGTTAAAAAGGTTGAGCGCTTTGAACGGAGTTCTCGAGGCTGTTCGGTTCGACACACCAAATTCTCCAATTCAAGCTTTTGGACAGGTGAAAAATCGTTTTGTCACGGTGACCCGCATTTCGGCGCTCTACGGAAATCCGTCTTTGCTCGAGAACATGCGAATTGCGGTGCAAGAGATTGCACCCAAACCAGATACGGTCAAAACGCCCGAAACCCAGTTTTTAATCACAGGCTCGAGCGCCGTGAACCAAGATTTTGCCAGGTTGACCGAAAGCGACGTGCGGCGCGGCGAACTGACGGCTTTACCGCTCACCGCCATCGTGTTGGTCTTTGCTTTTGGCGCTCTGATTGCGGCGGGCTTACCGATAGTGGTCGGCGTTTTCTCGATCACCGTCACCTTGGCTTGCGTGTACGTTGTCACGTTCATCATGCCCGTCTCGAGTTTTGCCCAGAGTGTGATCACACTGTTTGGTTTGGGCGCGGGTATCGATTACGCGCTGTTGGTCGTCAACCGCTTTCGTGAGGCACTCGAGGGCAATCCCGACCCTCGAGCCGCCGCGTTTGAGGCGACGCGTTCTGCTGGACGCTCCGTGGTGTTTAGCGGCTTGACCGTGGCGATTGCCATGCTGGGGTTGCTCGTGCCGAACCTGGCACTGGTCCGGTCGATGGGGGTGGCGGGATTACTAACGATTACCGTGACTGTTCTGGTCAGCATCACGCTGCTTCCAGCGCTACTGGGTTTGCTTGGCGAACGCATCAATTACCCTCGAGCCTTGCAGCGCTTTAGTGAATTGGGGCGCACCGGCGGTTTCTGGGGTCGTTGGGCGGAACGCGTGATGGCGCACCCGATCATTTGGGGATCGCTTGCCACGGCTTTTCTTTTGCTCTTGGCGGCGCCCGCACTTGGTATGAAGCTTGGCTACTCGGGCGCCTTTGGTCTTGCGCCAGGCGTCGAATCCCGCAAAGGACTCGAGTTGATTCGACCGCTCGCGTTGGCTGGCAGTTTGGACACCTTCGATGTGCTGATCGACCTTGGAAAGCCCAAAGCGTTTAACGCTGAGGCTCGAGCCAAATGGCGGGATTTGGACTCGAGGTTGAATGCTTGGGGCGATGTGCAATTGGTCTTGTCCCCATTTTCGACGGTGCGAAATGCGGTGAATTCTGGCTCGAGCAACCCAAGCACAGCCTCAGCGATCAATGCTGCCGGTGCGTTATCCCAGGCTTTTCTCAGCACAAACCGCCGCTACCTAAAAATGCAAATCGTTCCCAAACAAAACATTCGCACCCAAGATGTCGGCGGTTGGACAGATCGCATCCGATTGGATGCCAGAAATGCTGGATTCTCGAGCGTCTTGATCGGCGGTGCGCCAAAAAGTTCCTTTGAGATCACCCAAGCGATCACAGGTGCCATTCCGATTGCGGTTGGTTTGGTGTTCGCCGCCACGTTTATTGTCTTGGCAGTCGCATTTGGCTCCATTCTGATCCCGCTTAAAAGCATTGTCTTAAACTCGCTGAGCGTTGCCGCCAGTTACGGCATCATCACCATGATCTTTCAAAATGGTTTTCTCGCCAGTTTTTTCAACGCTCCCAGTGATGTCGGCGCCATCGACGTCACGCTGCCACTGGTGATGTTCGCCGTGATTTTTGGGCTGTCAATGGATTACGAAATTTTCTTATTGACCCGCATTCAAGAGGGACACCTTGCCGGTTTAAGCACCCGAGAAGCCGTCAAAATTGCCCTCGAGCGAACGGCGGGTGTCATTACCAGCGCCGCTTTAATCATGGTGATCGTGTTCTCTGGTTTTATTCCTGGCAGCGTGGTGGTCAACAAAACCATCGGTTTGGGACTCAGTGTTGCCGTGGCGCTCGACGCGACAATTGTGCGCCTGATTCTGGTGCCAGCCTTTATGGTTTTGGCTGGAAAATGGAATTGGTGGTTGCCAGCCTGGTTACGTCGTGTATTGCCAAAAGTCAAACTCGAGCATTAGCCGGCAGAAGATTCCACCAACGCCCGATACGCGCCCTGAGCCACCATCAAACTCGAGTGTGAACCCTCCTCGATGATTCGACCTTTCTCGAGCACCACGATGCGGTCTGCCTTTTCGATGGTGCTCAAACGGTGGGCAATGATCAAAACGGTTCTTAAACCGTGCAAATTCTCGAGCGACTCGCGCACCAATGCTTCCGAATGTCCGTCCAGTGCGGCGGTGGGTTCGTCCAGAATCAGGATGGGCGCACCAGAAACCAGTGCTCGAGCGATTGCCAGTCGTTGCTGCTGCCCACCCGAAAGTCCCGAGCCGCCCTCACCCAATACCGTCTCGAGTTTGGCTGGCAGTTGTTCAAGTTCGAGCTTTAAGCCCGATTGTTCAATCGCCTGCCAGAGTTCGGCATCGGTCGCGTTTGGTTTTGCCAGCCGCAGATTTTCACGAATGCTCATGGCAAAAAGTCCTGGCTGTTGCGGCACGAGCGCGATGGCAGCCCGAGATGCCGCCCGAGTGAAATCTTGCATGTTCTGTCCGCCCAATTTGATACAGCCCGTTTCAGGCTCGAGCAAGCGCAGCAGCAAACGTGTCAGTGTGGTTTTGCCGCCGCCGCTCGCGCCAACCACGCCCAGCATTTCACCTGGCTCGAGCCGCAAATTCAGTTGCTCGAGTGCCAGGTTGCTCGAGCCTGGGTAACGCACACTCACGTTCTCGAAGGTCACCGCGCCGGTCCAACCGGCACTCGGTTTCTCGAGCTTTCCCGTTTCTGGTTCGGGCGTCGTTTGCATGGCGTCGGTGATGCTTCTGGCGGGGTCACGCATGGCGCTCAAGCGCGAGTACGAATACGCAAAAAGTTGCAGCGGTCCGATCAAAATCACCATCGTCGTCAAATATGTGATCAGCGATGCGCCAGTCATTCGGTTGTTCTGAATTTCGCCCAAGGCAAACAACACCAGCGTTCCAACGCCCACGCCAACCGTCAATTGCGAAATTGGCGAGTGCATGTTCGACCAAAAACTGCGGCGCAAGGTGGCTTTGGTCTGCGCGTCATTTTGTATCCCAAAACGATCTTGCATCACTTTCTCGAGCCTGAACGCCTTGATCACCTCAAGCTTCGCCAGACTTTCACTCATGGCGCTGGTCGCGCGTTCGGCGGCATTTTGTGTGCCCTCAAAGGCTTTTTGAATTCGTTTGCCGACCAAGGAGTACAAAATCCCGAGCGGCAAAATCACCAGCAACAAACCAAAAGTCAAACGCGGGTTTTGCAAAAAAAGCGTTCCAAAAGCAACGATCACCGTCAAACCTTGACCCGTCACGAGCGGCAATTCAAAGGTCAAAAAGTTCTCGAACTCCCGAATGTCCAAACTGAGCCGCGCCGTCCGACCACCACTCGAGAAACCACCCGCCTCACCAGTTTCGCGCCGCTCGAGCGCAGAGGCTGCCAGCATCGACTCAAAAACCTTGCCGCGAACCCGCGAGGCGAACGTTGCCCCGCCCAGCGCGAACAGCGTGTTTTGAATGTAAAAGCCAACGATGCTTAACACCAGCAGCAAAGCGCCCTTGAAGAGCACGCTCGAGATCAGGGCGTATTGCCGTTTTCCGATCACATCGTTAAAAAGAGGTTGCACCACAATGGTCGGCAGCAACGGGGTGGCGAACCCGGTGACGAACGAAAAAAACGTGCCAAAAAAAAACAAACGCCATTCGGGGCGAAGGAGAGAGAACAATTCCACAGCTCGAGTTTAACAGGTGCGATGGCTTGACAATTGCAAGCTTGAGCTTTGAACTTGAATGGTGGTTAAGGGCGTGAAAGCTTCCCAGCAATCACCGCTCGGGTCGCGCCCGTGGTGTGCGGCAAGGTATTCGTCCAACCTTGGAAGGCGTAATACCCAAGTAACGCAAAGGCGGCGGCTTCACGCGTCGAGCTGTTAAAACCAAACTCGGCAAATGGCGTTTCCTCGAGCGTTACAACCTTAACGCCCGCCAAACCTTGGCGCATCAAGTTCATCAGGACTGGGTTGAACGTGCCGCCGCCCGCCACGATCACTTCATCCAAACCATGCTCGAGAATAAATTTTTGGTACGCGTCCGTGATGGTTCGCGCCGAGAATGCCGTGACACTTGAAACAATGTCTTTGGGTTCAAGCTCGAAAACGCCCTGCAATCTCTCGAGGTTCCAGACCTCGCGCCCCGTGCTTTTTGGCGGCGGCAGTTGCAGGTATGGGTCTTGCAACCAGACCTCGAGCAACTGGTTTTCGCTGCGTCCGGTCGCGGCGATCAAACCGTCTTTGTCGAACCGGTGCCCAAGTTTTCCAACCGCTTCGTCGATCAAGCAATTGGCGGGTCCAGTGTCAAACGCAATCACTCGTTTTGCCTCGAGTCCTGGCAGGTAGGTGATGTTGGAAATCCCGCCGAGGTTGTGAACCGCGCGTTTGACGCCTTTCTGGGCAAAGAACACCCGATCTGCAAATGGGACGAGCGGCGCGGCTTGACCGCCCGCCGCCATGTCCGCCGTGCGAAAATCGGAGATCACCGGCAGACGCGCGGCTTCGGCAATTAAAGCAGCCTCACCGATTTGCAAGGTCGCTCGGGTGTGCCAGCCTTTGGATTCGTCAAGCCTCGGAATGTGAAACACCGTCTGCCCGTGGCTGGCGATCAAACCCGCGCCGCTCGAGAATGGTTTTGCCGCTTGCGCGTACACTTCACCCAACGCGAAATGCAGTTGCGCCAAACTGCTGGTTTTCAATTCGCCGCGCATCGCCTCGAGCACCACAGCGCGTAAATCGTCTGGGTAGGGCGTGTACTGATGCTCGAGCACTCGCCCTCGCGGGACGGCACCGGACAGCAATGGGGGAGAGCCATTTTCGCCCAAACTTGGGAAGTAAGCTGGAAGCTCGAGCAACACGGCGTCAACACCGTCGGCGCTGGTTCCGCTCATCAAGCCAAGAATTCGCCTCGAGTTGGACATGCGATCAGTTTAACCCGAGTCGTTTTAGCGCAGTTCGCGCAGGTCTTTTTGTGCGTACATCCAGGCACCGATCAGAACAATTCCAAGACCGGAAATGGCGATGACGATGTTCGCATCAAAACGATCCAGTAAATATCCAATCAAGGCAAAGCCAAGCGGACTGAGGCTGTATGAAATCATGTTCATGATGCTAAAAACGCGTCCACGGTATTCGTCGGTCACGGTCAATTGTACCCAAGTCGGCATAAAAACATTGATCAGTCCTAAAATAATGTTAATTGAAACCATGCCGAAAATAACAATCCAAATTGAACCCGTAAAACCAAATATACCTGTGATGATCAGACCAACGGCAACATAACCCAAAGAAACCAGCAATCCTCGGCGCTTGATGGTAATTGCAGAGGCGAGAAAACTGCCCAAAATAACCCCAATGTTAAGGGCAACGACCGTTGAACCATACCAACTGAAATCAATTTTCAGGATTTTGGTAATGTAAAATGGAAGACCAATAATAATTGATGGCACGACCAGATTGAAAAACGCAATCGAGATTAAATAAATCATTAAGGCATTGTTTTTGCGGGCATAACGCCAGCCTTCGACCATATCGTTCAGCATACTCGAGGATTTTTGACTGGCTTTTGTGCTCGGAATGTTAGGGCGAATGAACATCAACGCCAGCGTCATGCCAAAAAATGACAAACCATTAAAAAAAATGGCTCCAGCCGTACCTGCGGTCACAACCAGTAAACTTGCCAGCGCGGGTCCGGCAATCTGGGCAAAATTGCTGCCAATGCTGAACGAAGAATAGGCGTTTTTGAGCTGATTGGTTTGCACGACACTCGGCAGCATGGCATCGAAGGCGGGGCTTGAGATGGCGTAAAACGAATTGTTGATAAACGCCACAATGTACAGATGCCAGTATTGCACCAAGCCAGCATAAATCAACCAAGCCAGCACCAGCATGATCAAACCTCGAGCAAAATTGGACCAAACCACCAGTTTTTGACGGTTTAAACGGTCTGCCAAAGCGCCGCCGGTGAGGCTCATCAGGACGGTTGGCAAAATTCCAAAAACGGTCATGCCGCCCGCCGCCAAAGCCGAACCCGTCAATTTGATGATCAGGGCAATACGCGCAATATAATAAATCGAATCGCCCAAACCCGAAAACGTGAAGCCAGCCCACAAAATTGCAAAATCACGGGTTTTGAACAACTCGAGGTTGGCGCGAAATCCTTTGGGGTTTGCGGAAGTCATGTTGGAAAACTCGAGGGTATAGACTTGTAAATCTTCACGGTAAAAACGATTCTATCGGAATCATGGGCGGTTATTCAACCATGCTAGGGATTCTGTAGACCAACCTCGAGTTCGCCTCGGTGATCCGTTCCATCTCTTCAAATTCCAAACCCCGAATTTCGGCGAGTTTTTGAAGTGTAAAGCGCACATAAGCTGGCGTGTTGCGTTTACCTCGAAATGGCATTGGCGCAAGGTAGGGCGCGTCTGTTTCGACCAGCAAGCGCTCGAGCGGCACGGTGGCGGCGGCATCACGAATGGGTTGCGCATTTTTATAGGTTAAATTTCCGGCGAAACTGACGTGAAAACCCAGCTCAAGCCCAGTCTCGAGCAGTTCGGGGTCGCCCGCAAAACAATGCAGGATGCCCTTGTTCCAGCCTGCGTTCCTCAGTTCGCTAGCGCAATCAGCAAACGCCCCTCGAGCACCATCCTTGTCTCGCGTGTGAATCACAATCGGTTTATCCAGCCTTCTGGCACACTCGAGCTGCCAATTTAAGCTTTCCAGTTGCAGGTTTTTTGGGGCGGCATCCCAGTAATAATCGATGCCAGACTCGCCAATCCCCACCACTTTAGACTCGAGCATCAAAGCTTCAAGGTCGGTCTTAACGTCTGGACTGTACAAATTTGCGTCACAGGGGTGCAATCCCACCGTGACAAAAACATGCTCGAGTTGACGGCTCAGTTTGAGTGCTTCCCGTGCATAATCTGGCGTGTGACCGATCACCACCAGCGCGTTCAATCCAGGCGCTCGAGCCGCCTCCAATGGGTTTTCCACCGAATACAAATGGCAATGCGTGTCGATCATCAAGCCCAGACTACCAACTTTTAAGCTTAAAACCCTGCCATGAGTTGCAATTATGAGAGCCTCGTTCTGCTTTGCTCCATGACTTTTTTGCCGCACTTCACGCTTCTCACCACGTAAAGCGCGATATTCTGCGTGTGGCTCGAGTTTCCCTTATCGCTCTCGGAATCCTAATTCTTGTAGGCTTGGTGCTCAGTTTCTTGCCAAGTTCCGCCAAAACCCCACTCGGCGAGGTGACGCTCGAGAACGTGGACTTGGTGTTGTACCCCGCCGCCGACCCGAACGCGAAATGGACTTTTAAAGCAGGCGTTGTCAACTACAATCCCGAATCACGCTCGAGCGTGGCGACGGAACTGAGTGAGGGCAAGCGGTTGGTGAAAGGAAAACTTGATTTGAGTCTTTACACCAAAACCGTGACCATCGACTCGAATGACAATTTGCAAACCCAGCGTGCCACGATCTTTATTCCCGATGGATGTTATGTTTTAAAGCTCGGAAAAGACGTTGGACAGCAAGTTCAGATCGATCAGAATTCAGGCTATCGCGCCCCATACATCGATCTCACCTCGCCCAACCTCAGTTACACCGCCCAGGATTTCAGCGCATCGTTCGACATGACCCAAACCGATGGTCGCAAATTCAAAACTCGAGCCGTTGACGGCAACGGTCAATCATGCGAAACAGTAAAGGCAGGTATTCAACAATGAAACGCAATCTTCTCAGCATTGGTTTACTCGTGATATTCGGTGTCGCTTTGGCGGCGGCAGGCTCGAGGGTGATCGAAATTGAAGGTGGACGTCAACAGGGTGATCTTCGATTCGGACCTTACAAATACACCGAAGGTGTCAAAGCCACCGTGCAAAAACTGCAAATCGAATCCACCGAAGGGTCACTGACCGCACCGCAAGGACTCGAGATGAGCAAAGCCCAGGGCAAACGCACCGCAGGCTTCAGTGGCGGCGTAACGGTGACCAGGGGGCGTTTGACCGCCAAAGGACCGACGCTCGAGTACAAAGAAGAAACGGGCTTGGGTGTGCTGGCAGGTCCAACCAACATTGTGCAAAAACCAGAAAAAGCGGGCGATGACGATGTTTTAATTACAGCCTTGAAAGCCACATTCGATGTTGACACGAACGTCAGCACCTCTGAAGGCAGCGTAAAATTGGTGAACGGCAAGCAATCGGCAACCTCGAGCAAAGTGGTGTTCGATGAAGATAAAAACTTGGGTTGTTTGACCGACTCAAAAACCGTGACCTTGATCCGTGAGCCTAAAAAAGCGGGCGATGTACGTTTGGTGATGACCGTCAAAGAGGCTCGAGTGAACACCGAGAAAAACACTTTGATTGGATTGGGTGGGGTTACATTGGTGGCTGGTAAAAACACCACCACGGGCGATTCGTTGTATTTTGATGACGAAAAAAATACAGCTTATGTTATTGGTAAGCCTGCCAAAAACCTCGATAAAAAGAGTGGCGGCAGCATCACGGGTACGACACTCGTGAACAATACGGCAAAAGAGCAAGTGCAAGTTGGGAAACCGTTTATCATTCCTCTTGATGCCTTCAAGTGCCCGAGTGACCGATAAAGCCAAAAGATTGTTGAGCATCCTGCTGACCGTGCTGGTTGGTGGGGTGCTTTTTGCTCAAACCATTGACCCTGAAAAACCTGCCAGCGAATTTCCGCCAACGGAAACATTGGTGCGCAAAGACAAAACGATTATTGCCATCAAATACAGTGCAGACGGTGATGGGCTATTTGTGATTTGTTCGCCCAAAGATGAAGACAAAGAAAAAATAACAAAATTTGTGATTTACGATCTTAAACCGTATTTGGTTCACATCACGATTGATAAAAACATTATTAAAGCACCGCTTGCGTTTGTCCGCCAGAAAGATGGTGGTGACGGTGAACTTGAGGCTTACAATGGAAACGCAAATTTGCTCGAGGCAGATGATGCGCCGTGTTTGCCAGAGATCAAACCTGATCCCAAACCAAACACGGTTTTTGTGACCCAGGGCAAAACCAAGTTAACAGGCTCGAGGCTTGATTACAGCCAGGAGACGGGTCTGGCAGTCATCGCGGGTCCAATTACGTTTGAGCGCCCGCAAGACAGTGGAGACGTGTTGCGCGGCAACAGCGAGAAGATCACGGTCAACGTGGACGAGGAAAAAACCTTTCTCGAGGGGAAAGTGATTTTGAAATCCAAATGCCGTGAATCGAGCGCTGACCGTGTGGAGTACGACGACAAGAAAAACCGTGCGATTCTCGAGGGGAAACCAGCCAGGTCAACGGGTGCGGACGGTTCGCAAGTGATCGGGGAAAGGCTCGAGTACAACCTCGAGACGAACGATGTGATCGTGACCTCGAGCGATGAAGGCAGCCCTGTGACGGGGACCTTTGACGATGAGGCTGCACCGTGTAAGTGATTTTGAAAATCTTGAAGGTTGAGACTCGAGGAGCCATTCTCGGGTTTTTATTTTTGGTTCGATGGTAAGTCTTAAACTTTGTCTGGCAATAATTCAAAATCTATTGACAAATACTTGTAAAATAATGTAGATTATTGTTAGTTAAAATCCAAAATGTGCCAGCAGCTTCAGGTTGCGGAAAGGAACGATCATGAATGCCGAAAGAACCCGCGTGCTCGAGTTGGTCAAAAGTGGAGTCCTCAGCATCGAACAAGCCGATGAGTTGATCGATGCACTACAAACAGCGAATCAACCAGAGATGCGACCGTCAAAGCACGAAGAATCTCGGATGCCTCAACCGCCGCGG
>CAXTTL010000064.1:0-20913 GCA_964247135.1 uncultured Deinococcales bacterium
ACGACGAACGCGGGTGCTTGCCAGCATGACCCTCGAGCCTGGCAGGTACGCCATTGGACTGCGAACCGTGCCACCAATCCGAATCTCGAAATGCAAGTGTGGTCCGGTGCTGTGACCGGTCGAACCGACTTTTGAAATCAGTTGCCCTTGACGCACGATTTGACCCACCCGAACCAGCAGTCTCGAGTTATGGGCGTAACAGTATTCGCGTCCATCATTGCCGGTGATTTTAATGAAGTTGCCGTAACCGTGTGGATTCCAGCCCGCGAAGTTCACACGACCCGAAAGCGAGGCGTAAACGGGTGTACCGATTGGCGCGGCAATGTCAATACCAGTATGTCCGTACCGTCCACCGTAACCTTGGGTGATGATCCCTTGGACGGGCCACAATGGGCGCTCTGTGTACCCAAAACCAATTCCTGTAAACGCGGACAGTGCCACAACCAAGACTGCAATTTTACGCAACAGTTTCAAAATTTCTCCTCGAGCAATTTGGTTGATCTTGGCTTCAGTTCAGCGCTCTTGCGGGGTGTAATGCGGCGGAACAATGTGGTCTGAAGACACCAAATTCTGGGGGTGTACACCGTTCGAGCAGACTCGAGGGTGCAACGCGGCAGTTTACACGAATCAAAGTGCTAAGCCAAGGTTAAAACGCACATGAGAACCGATCATCGTCACTCGAAGTGTAACAAAATGCGTTGAGCATGAGTTTCAGTGCTGAAACTCATGCTTAAAATTGTTGAGCATAAATTCGTTCACGGGCGTATAACGCTCTTAAAATTAGCCAGGGCTAAACGCTCGAGCGTCTTTGCAACCCTCATTAACGCCCTGTTTTACGATCCGACACCTTGGTTTCGTGGTACGACTCGATGATGTTCTGTCGCGCATAACCGCCGTGCGAGGGCGCATTCATCAGTCCCTCGAATTCTTCTGCGGGTACATCCATGTACTGCCAAACCTCTCCGCTTTTAAATTCCAGCTCGAGTGTTTGGGTGACCTTGTCGTAACCAATGCTTTTGAGCATACTCGAGTTCACGGTTTTGCGATCCATAATTCCCACCTTTTCCACTAAATTGACATAAGCCCAAGCCTGATGATATCAAAAAAAGCTGTACAGACCGAGTTTTAACCTCGAGAATCAATATTTTGGGTCTGTAAGCTTAGAATTTTACAATGCCGACTTACGCCATTGGTGACATTCACGGATGCCTCGATCAAACCCTCGAGTTACTCAGGAGCGCCGAACTGACCGACCGCTCTGGACATTGGGCAGCCCGAGACGCCCAACTGTGGTTTTTGGGCGACTTTACCGACCGTGGACCTGACGGCATGGGCGTGATTGACCTGGTCATGCGCCTGGAAAAAGAAGCCATTTTTGAGGGCGGTTTTGTCGGGGCGCTCTTGGGCAATCACGACCTGATTCTGCAAGAGGTTTATCACTTTGGCAACCATGACGTGCCAGGCTTTAAGCGCGTGGGCAAAAAAGTTGGTTTTATTGACATGTGGATGAAAAACGGCGGCAAAATGACCGACCTCGAGCGACTGACGCCAGAGCGGGTTTCGTGGCTTTTAAACCTGCCAGCCCTCGCCAAAGTTGGCAATACCTTATTAATGCACGCCGACAACACCTTTTACCTCAATTACGGCTCGAGCATTCAGGAGGTCAACAAAAACATTCACGCCGTCCTGACCGAACACGACATGGAAACCATCGATACGCTCGAGGATCAATTCTCCAAGCGGCTCGAATTTGTTGAACCCGACTTTGCGCAACTGGTCAACATTGCGGACTTTGAGGGTGGTTTTGCCAGGGCGCAAAAGATGCTCGAGACATTTGGTGGCAGCAAAATTGTTCATGGTCACACACCGATTTTTCGCTTGTTGGATCGCTCACCGATAGAAGTCACCGAGGCTTGGGCGTATCAAAACGGCTTGTGTGTCAACTTGGATCATTGTTTGTACGCGGGTGGCGAAGGCTTTGTCTACGAAATAAGTGGATAGCAGTTAGCGATTTACCAATCGCTAAACCCTTCAAGCTTTGGCTTGGAAATTTCGAGCCTCTACAAATATAACTTTCATTCCGGTTTGGTTTCTCGAACTTTAACGCTTTCTTTGTTGTCACTCGAGGTCTTTGGCTAATGGCTAATTGCTATCTTGCTCATCGCCAATCAACCTCTTTCAACGTAGAATCCATTTCATGACTCGTCTTATCTGGTTACTCGCCCGTTCGCACCTGCGGCGAAGACGCACCCAAAACCTGATCTCGATAGTGGGTGTAGCGATTGGTGTCATGGTTTTGACCACCGCGCTGTCCTTGACCAACGGTTTTGTCAAAACCTTGATCGACACGACCATCAAAGCCCAGCCGCACATCACGCTTCAGGCTTGGGATCAGGAACAGGGCGGCACCCCGCCAGACCCCAAACTCGAGCAGCGTCTCTCGAGCAACAAAGAGGTGGTCGGCTGGTCGCGTTACGTTCTCACGCAAGGCTTGCTGACACGTCGCGCCAGCAGCGGCAAGGGCGGCAGCACCGGCTTTGCCCAGGTTTACGGCGTGGACACCAAACGCGAGGCTGGGGCATTAAACCTCGAGTCCGAGGACCGTGTTCAACTCGAGCAATTGCCGCCAGACGGAATTTTGTTGGGTTACGATTTGGCACGTTCGATGCGGCTGATTGTGGGTGACACGATTTATGTGGTGTCCACCAAGGGTTTGGACATCTCGAGCGCGGTGAAGCAGAAATTTCGCTTTTCGGGCACCTTTCGCACCCGCAATTACCAGATCGACAGCGTTTTTGGGTTTGTCAATATTCAAGCCCTACAAGACCTGATGGGACTGGGACCGAACATCATGGGCTATCACGTGCGCCTGTCCGACGCCGAACGCGCCATAGGTTTGGCGAACACCTTGCCCCTCGACCTCGAGCCTGGGAAAATACGTCCGACCAATTTTTATGGTCGCCCCTGGCAGGACATCAACCAGACCTTGATTGCGCAAATGCAGTTGCAAAAAAACATCATTTCGATTGTGCTGCTGCTGATCGTGATCGTTGCCGCGTTCGGCATTGTGAATGTACTCGTCTTGACCGTCTTTGAAAAAACCCCCGAGATTGCCATCTTGCGAGCGATGGGCGCAAAAGCCAGCGTGATTCAACAGGTTTTCTTGCTCGAGGGTTTTGTCCTGGGGTTTTTGGGGATGCTTTTGGGCAATCTTTTGGGATTCATCTTGAGCCTGTATTTCACCTTGTATCCGTACCGTTTGCCTGGGGATTTGTATTTTATTACTGCACTACCCGCACAAATGAAAGCCTTCGATTTCGTCTGGGTCAGTATTGCATCGTTATTGACGACACTGGTCGCAGGTTTTATTCCCGCCCGTCGCGCCGCCAACATTCAACCAGCACGAATCATTCGCTAAACCTCGAGACAAATCCCGCTGCCTCGAGGTTGGGAAATCAGTTCAAAAACAAATCAAAAACCCGAGTCTTTATTTTTAAAAATTGTTGTTCTGTAGGGGCGCATGGCAATGCGCCCCTACGTTGGAATTTCAAGCGTGGGCGAGTTCGGCTTTTCTCGAGTTGATGATTTTTTCGGCTTGCAGGGTTGGAACTTGCGCGTAAGAATCAAATTTGAGGCTGTACACGCCGCGCCCACTGGTCAGGCTGTGCAACTCTGGCGAATAATTTTGCACCTCCGCCAATGGCACAAGCGCACTGATGACGGTGACCCCACCTTCGGGGTCCATGCCCTGCACTTTGGCGCGGCGGGTGTTCAGATCGCCCAGAATATCGCCCGTGTACCGTTCGGGCACGCGAACTTTTAAGAGCATGATCGGCTCGAGCAGCGCGGGTTTGGCTTTTTCGGCGGCGTTGCGCAGTCCAATGCTGCCCGCCGTTTTGAACGCCATGTCCGAGGAGTCCACATCGTGATAACTGCCGTCGTAAACCACGACTTTGATGTTTTGCAAGGGGTATCCCGCCAGTGCGCCGTGATGTCTGGCTTCTTCCACACCTTTTTCGATGCTGGGAATGTATTTGGTCGGCACCACCCCGCCGATCACTTCGGAGGCAAACTCAAATTCGGCACTCGAGGGTTCAATCCGCAGCCAGCAGTCGCCGTATTGCCCGTGACCGCCGGATTGCCGTTTGAACTTGCCTTGTGCCTGCGCCGATGCCAGCACCGTTTCGCGGTAGGCAATTTTGGGCAAACTCGAGGTGATGTTGACGCCGTACAATCCCAGTTTTTCGACCGCAATCTCGAGGTGAGTGTGACCCATGCCCGAGAGCAAACTTTCCGCCGTTTCGGTGTTGCGAGTCAGGTGAAGCGTGGGGTCTTCCTCGAGCAACTTGCCGAGCGCAGTGCCGAGTTTGTCCTCGTCCGAACGCGTCGCCGCATGAATCGCCAGGCTCGAGATGGCTTCTGGCAACTCGAGCGGTCCAAAATCAATTTGGTTGTTTGGGTCGCACAGGGTGTCGCCCGTGTGCAAGTCTGGGACTTTGGTGATCGCGCCAATCATGCCCGCCTCGAGCAACGGCACCTCGATCAATTCCTTGCCGCGCAGGGTGTAGAGGTGCGCGGGTTTGAAATCCCTGTCCGAATGCGAGTTTCTGACCGTGTCACCTGGGCGCAGTTGCCCGCTCCAGACGCGGACATAAGCGACTTTCCCAACAAAAGGATCAATCGCCGTGCGCCAAACCCGAGCCGAGAATGGCGCGTCAGTATTTGGCGCTCGAGTTTGCCCGTCAACGCCAACCACTTCGGGGCGCTCTTCGGGTGCTCGGAGCGCCTCGACCATCAAATTCAAAAGTGGTTCTAAACCCACCAAACTCGAGGAACTCAGCGGCAAGACCGGAAACAATTCGCCGTGATGCACCGCCTCGAGAAACGCGTTTTTGATTGCCTCTTCCTCGAGTGGTTCGTCGGACAAATATTGTTCCATCAAGCCTTCATTGGTTTCGACAATCGCCTCAATCAACTTGGTTCGGTGCGCTCGAGTGGATTCCGCCAGCGCTTCGGGAATTTCTTGAATCTCGAGTTTACCTTTGTTGTACACATAGGCTTTGTCGGAGAGCAGGTCAATCACGCCGCGAAAATTGCTTTCCGAACCGATTGGAATGTGCGATGCCACCGCCCGCTGCGACAGCGTGTCATGCACACTGTGCAACGCACCAAAAAAATCTGAATGCTCGCGGTCGAGTTTGCCCACCACCACAATGCGGGGCATGTTGAACTCGTCCGCCGTTTTCCAGACCCGTTCCGTACCCACCGACACGCCCGAGGTCGCGCTGACCACGATCAAACTCGAGTCTGCCGCCCGCATCGCGCCGCGAATTTCACCGACAAAATCGGCGTAACCAGGTGCGTCCAATAAATTCAGGCTCGTATCTTGCCAAGTCAAATTCAGCACGCTGGTCGCCACACTCATGCCACGTTTTTTTTCGGTTTCCGTATGATCGCTGGCGGTCGTGCCATCCTCGACGCGTCCCAACCGATCTCGAGCGCCCGCTTTGAACAGCAAGCCTTCAACCAAACTGGTTTTTCCTGCGCCGTTATGACCGACCACCGAAACGTTTCTGACGCGCACAACAACCACCTCCTCGAGAACAAAGACGGGTTTGGAAACGCCGAACGGACAACAACCTTGGCTTGGGTTGAACGTCAAGATTGTGGATAGACCTCGAGTCTACACCTCGGGATGCGGGTGATGCGCTGGGTTTTGAGAATTGGAGACAGGGCTAAAAGTGTGATGACCTTGGTCAATGAGGCTTTCTTCTCAAAACAACGATATTGGTAGGGTGCGCCCTGCGCACCGTTGCACTGTGCTGATGGTGCGCGAGGCGCACCCTACAGGTTTGGTGTGGTTGGGAGGACGATTCGGAATCTTGAGGGTCAACACACTTTTATGGGTATCTCTCAGAAGTGTTGTGCTAACAAAAAACTCGAGGCAAAAAATATTCTGCCTCGAGTTTGATTGAAATGTCTTGTGGTGCTCAGAACAAGGTCACGGATGCGATCATATCCGTCAATTTTAAAGTCAAGTTGGCACTAAAACCCGATTTGACTTCAAGTCCAAGCCATATTTTCCCAGAGTTGACGGCTTGTTTTATGACATCGCCACCAATTTCAAAACTGGTTTTGCTGCCCTGCAACGTCAGGTCGCCTGTCAGCTTGGTTTGACTGGCGGCTGGGCACGAAATCATCACGCCAAACGAACTGCAATTTGGATCGTTTTTGGGATCGGTGGTGCGTCCGTAAATCACCGCGCCGACGCTGGGCGTACCAATGGAAGCCGCCGAAGCCTGACCGCGTACCACCACGCTGGCAACGTTGACGGGCGACTGTGAAAAAGCGCTGGCAGCCGATGGGTACATGACGCTGCCAGAGGTTGGGGCGGTCGCACCAAAGCTGTAATTTGCGGGGTCAACCGCTATCGAAATCGGCAGGGCATTGCAGGCGCTCAGGGCAACAACCAGTGTGGGCAGTAAGAACAATCGTTTCATCGGTTTTAAATTATCATCCTGGGACATTTTGGACTGTGCAAAATCCGCAAATTTCAACGCTTTACAACACGTCTTTGGTCGTGCCCCTGGCTTTATAATTCATGTAATTTTTGCGCAACCGAAACGCCGTGTTCATCAAGCTCGAGATGGGTGAAAGACTTTGCTCGTAAGCTGGGAAAAAGACTTTTTGCCCGCCGAGGCGTTCTTTAAATTCGTAGACACCAAAGCTGTGTTTGTCGCTCGAGATGGTTTTGGGAATGCCGAACAAATCCAGGTACTTGTAACCTTTCGCCATGCCGTGGCGAATCATGCCCCAGTAAAAACCGTTGCTGGCTTTCGGGTCTTTCTCGCCCTCCTTGCGCTCGAGGCGCGTGCTGCCGCCGTAGAGGTAATTCAGGTCGTGACCCAGCCCGATAATCAAACCACTGGCGAGCGGAACACCGTCGTAACGCGCCGTGATGATCGTCGCCTCGCCACCGAATTTGTTGCATTCTTTCCAGACCGCCTCGTAATAATTTTTTTGGCGCTGCAACAAACTCGAGCGCCTGTTGGTTTCGGAAAAAAGCGCCCAGAAGCTTTCAAAATCGTCTTCGGGCTGTGCGGTCACGCCCAGTTTCAGGCTGGTGCGGGTGTTGCGCCGCGCCATTTCGTGCATGTTCTTAAAAAACTCGTCTTCGGGTTTGGTCAAATCCAGCAAAATCGTGTGCTCGGGTTGAATGGTGCTCGAGTTTTTCCAAACGCCGTAACTTTCGGGAATGTTGCTGCCCGTGCCGTCGGACAAGAGCGGAATCGGTGGTTCGATTTTGATGCTGACATCTCCAGCGCCAGCCCAGGCTTTGAGCGCCGCGCCCACGTCCTCGAGTTCGCTAAACGAATTCATGGCGGGACCACGCGGGCAGTACAAGAAACTCAAACCCGTTTGCTTGCGCCTTAAGACTTGCGCGGCGGCGAACGGAACGCCGTCACGCTCGAGCTTTAAACGGTGCGGCGTCCAACCGCTCACGCGGCGCACTTCACCGAAGCCCCAACCTTGCAAAGCGCTGTAATGCGAGAAACTGGTGACGAGTTGATTCCACTCGAGCGGGTCGGAGATGATGGTGGTGATGATTTTACGGCTCACGCTGGGATGATACCGCGAAACTTTGAGGGGATTCTCATGGAGGTTTTGCTTTGTTAGGAAGCTCGAGTATTCAAAGTTTGACATCCAACTCGAGCGCAAGTTACCGTTAACCTCGTGCCAGTTTCAGAGTTAACGTCAGGCTCGAGGTTCACAGTGTTGCAAATCTTGCAAACTGTGAGTGGCGTGTTTGTTTCTGGCGAAAACCTGGCGGTGAAACTTGGTGTTTCTCGAGTCGCCATCTGGAAACTGATCTCGAGTTTGGAAACTGAAGGCTACCCGATTGAACGCAGCAGCAAAGGTTATCGGTTGGCGGTTGACGCGCCAACGCCGCAAGGTTTGCCGTTTCCGCTCGAGTACAAAGCCAGCACCACTTCAACCCAAGACGATGCTCGAGTGTTGGCGCGGTCTGGAGCGCCAGAGTTCAGCACGGTGCTTTCAGAGATTCAAACCGCAGGGCGTGGGCGTCGTGCCAAAGTCTGGCATTCGCCGAGCGGTGTGGGTCTGTACTTCACGGTTTTGCTGCGACCCACGCGACCCGTGACCGAATTGGGCGTGCTGCCCCTTCTGGCGGGTGTGGCATTGCAACGCGCCATCAAACTCGAGACTGGGTTTGAAGCGCTCTTAAAATGGTCTAATGACTTGCTGGCAAGCGATGGACGCAAACTGGCGGGTATTTTGCTTGAGGCTGAACTCGAGGATGGCATGGCGCGGTTTGTTTTGTTGGGCATGGGTTTGAACGTGCGAATTCAGGATTTTCCGATTGATATTCCTGCGGCAGCACTCGAGGAATTTGTGTCAACGGTCAACCGCAAAAAACTGCTCTCAACCATCATGCTCGAGTTGCAAAAGTTGTACCAAAGCTGGTCAGAACACGGCTCGAGCGTGGTGATCAAAGCTTGGCGCGAATCGAACGCGACGCTGGGGCGCGAAGTCAGTGTGCTGGAACCAAACGGCTCGAGTTTTTCTGGGGTGGCGCAGGACATTACTAACGATGGTGCGTTGATCGTCAAAACCGCTGGCGGCATCAAAACCGTCAACGCTGGCGAAGTCAGTTTAAAGTTTGTCTCCAACGGGTGAAATCACCCTCGAGAATCGAAAGGAAGCCTATGACCACATCTGTATTAAAACCGCAAAGCCTGATTCCCGCCCTCTTCCCAGAACAAAGCCTGACTCGAGATATTGCCCTGATTCTGGCTGGCAGTTTGTTGATTGCCGCGCTTGGGCAAGTCAGCATTGGTGCGCCCGTGCCGATGACCTTGCAAACCCTGGGCGTGCTGCTCGTTCCGCTGGCGTTTGGGTTCAGGCTTGGAACGCTGGCAGTTATCGCTTATCTTCTCGAGGGTGTGATTGGTTTGCCCGTGTTTGCTGGTTTCAAAAGCTTCTGGACGCCGAGCGCCTTTGGTCCAACTTCTGGTTATCTGCTGGGCTTTTTGTTTGCGGCGCTGGCGTTGGGTTGGTTTGCCGATAAGGGTTGGACGAAAAATATTTTCTTGATCGTTGCCGCCATGCTGATCGCCACGGTTTTGATTTACATTCCTGGCGTGTTGTGGCTAGCGAAATTCTTCCCAGGTCACGGCATCGAGTACGGTCTGACGCCGTTCTTGATCGGCGATGCGATCAAAGCCGCGATTGCCGCCGTGTTGCTGCCCAGCGTTTGGGCGTTTGTCAACCGCAAGTAATCCTGATTTTATCGAGGCTCGAGGGTTCAGCTCTCGGGCTTTTTTTGTTGCCTCTTTTCGTGTTCCATCCCAAGTCCATATCTCTTGGGTTAAACTGCATCCATGAAACTAAGCATGATCGGTTTGGGTCGTATGGGTGGCAACATGACGCGTCGTCTGATGAAAGCGGGACATGCTGTGGTGGCGTTTGATCGCAACCCTGAAACGGTGCAGGCGTATGCGCTCGAGGGTGCAATCGCCGCCAGTTCACTCGAGGATGCCGTGGCTAAATCCCGAGCAGACGGTCAACCTGCGGTCATTTGGGTGATGGTTCCCAGCGGCAAACCGACGCTGGATACGGTGCTCGAGGCGGCAAAGCATTTGCAAAAGGGCGACATCATCATCGATGGCGGCAACAGTTTTTACAAGGATTCGATTCAAACAGGTTTACAACTCGAGGCGCTCGGCATTCATTACATCGATTGCGGCACTTCGGGCGGAATTTGGGGTCTCGAGAATGGTTACTGCCTGATGGTGGGCGGTTCAGATGAGTCGTGTAAGGTTTGCGAACCGATTTTCCTGGCGTTGGCACAGGAAGGTGGCTATTTGCACGCGGGTGTTTCAGGCGCGGGGCATTTCACCAAAATGGTTCACAACGGCATCGAGTACGGCATGATGCAAGCCATCGGTGAGGGTTTGGACATCATCGAGTCCAGCCCGTTCAAGGTCGATTTGCACGCTTTAACCAACCTTTGGAATCACGGTTCGGTGGTGCGCAGTTGGCTGATGGAACTCGCGGAACGCGCCTTTGCGTCTGAACCTCACCTCGAGAGCATCAAGGATTACGTCGAAGATTCCGGCGAGGGTCGTTGGACGATTCAAACGGCGATGGAATACAACGTACCGGCGCCAATTATTACGCTGTCGTTGCTCGAGCGTTTTCACTCGAGGGACGATGTTTCATTTAGTGCCAAGGTGGTGGCGGCGCTGCGCAATCAGTTCGGTGGTCATGCGGTGAAAAAAGAGGGTTAAGATCGCAGTTCACAGCATTTTTAGATTGTTCAATGTTGCTCGAGAACTGATTTCTCGAGCAACTTATTGTTTTGTTTAGTCTTGCCTGAAAAGTGCGTTGGGGTATTTCTATTTCTGCAAAGCCTGTGTTAACATGCCCTTCAGGCAAAAAGCCAAAGTTGAGTGCTCGTTTCGTTTGTCATGTCTGCTACGGCATGGAAGCGTTACCAAATCACTTAAACTGTCCGCTTCTCGAGGAGGAGAAGGTTATGAAAATGAGGAACACAGCAGTTGTCGCAGCACTCACGGTTGCATTGGGCTTGGGTATCGCCAGCACCCAGAGCACAGGCAAAATTTCGATCTGGACGGATTTCAAAGGTGGAGAACTCGCATGGTTCACCGCCGCCGCCAAAGCGTTCGAGGCAACCCCAGCCGCCAAGGGCGCAAAGCTCGAGTTAACAAGCGTGATCTTGGGCGAAACCCGTGACAAATTCATTCAAGCCGCTCCAAAGGGCGAAGGTCCAGATTTGATCGCCACCATCCCTCACGACCAAATTGGTGAATTCGTGACGGCGGGCGTGCTCGAGCCGATGACCAAATACTTGGACGCCAAGACCAAAGCCGACACCCAAGCCAGCGCGATTGACGCGTTCAACTACAAGGGCAAATTGTTCGGTTTGCCAATGTGGAGCGAAGCCGTTGCGGTGGTTTACAACAAGAAGCTGATCAAAAGCATTCCAAGCAACTGGGATGCCTTTATCGCCGCCGCCCAAAAGCTGACCAACCCAGAAAAGCAAGAATTTGGTTTCCTGGCTCCAATCGGCATTCAGTACCACATGAACGGCATTTACCGTGCCTTTGGCGCTTATGTGTTCGGTAAGAACAAAGACGGCAGCCTGAACCCACAAGACATCGGTCTTGCCAACGAGGGCGCTGTCAAAGCCGCCCAGACCATCAACGACTTGCGTTTCAAGTACAAGTTGATCCCAGAAGGCACCGAAAATCCTGATCTCGAGAAGGACTTGTTCACCAAAGGCAAAGTTGCCATGTGGTTGACCGGACCTTGGGACATGAGCGCCGTCAAGGACGCCAAGATCGATTACGGCATTGGCTTGTTGCCCAAACCAACCGGTGCGCCAAACAAGTGGTCACCGTTCATTGGTGTGCGCGGTTTGGTCATGAACGCGTATTCCAAGAACAAAGATGTGGCTGCGGCATTCGCGCAGTACCTGATCTCGAAGGAAAGCCAAATCAGCCTCAACCAAGAAGGTGGACGCTTGCCCATCTCCAAGAGCGCCCTGATTCAACTCAAAGGCGACCCAACCGTCAAAGGCTTCGGCGCCGCATCGGCTGCCGGTATCGCCATGCCAAACATTGCCGAAATGGGCAGCGTTTGGGGTCCTTGGGGCGATGCGCTGAACCTTTCGATCAAAACCGCCAACCCTGACTTTGCCGACCTGCACAAAAAGGCTGTGGCAGCCATTTTGGGCGCGATCAACAAGAAGTAACTCGAGCTTCTCGAGCACGCGCCCCGTCCCATTTCTGGGGTGGGGCGCATTTGTTTATCAGAAGGTTTTATTTTGACCAAGATTTTTATGCTATTGCACCACAAATTGATCGCCAAGACCTGAATAAACTCGAGAAATCAAGAAATTCCAAATTAAAGGGGTGAGTGTATGGCAAGCGTAGTGCGAACACGAACACGAGAGAAAGTCGCCAACGGAGGTTTTTTTGGGCTGGGTTCGACCACACCGCCCGAAGGCGCTGCGGGGGCAGCCCTGGCAATCGCTTTGGTGCTCGGCATTTGTTTTCTGGCGCTGGCGCTGGGCTTGTTGCTCGCCAATGGTTTGAACGCCCTGGCGGACGCCCAACATTGGGACGAACCCAAACGGTATTGGTTGCTGGCATTTACCGTGCTTGCCATGATTCCAATTTTGCTGGTGGCGGTCAGGATCATGCCCTGGTTGTCCAATTGGTATTATTTGCTGCCAGCCATCGTGTGTTTGCTGGCGTTTACGATTTACCCAATTGTGCTGACCTTTTACTTTGCATTCACCAATTACAGCGCCATCAACAGCGGCGAACCCGACTCGAGCGCCCAGATTGAAGTCAAAATTCTTAACCCCACCACGCTATCGGTGCTGAGTGGTGCGGTTGCCGCCACCGATTTGCGCTGCGAAACACCAGATTGTGCCGGTCGAAGGGTGGCATTTCTCGATGACCGTGGCAGCACCATCAAAAAAGTCTTGACCAACATTGCCAACGTCGATGGCAGTACCATCACCTTAAGCTCCGCCCTGCCCGAAGGCTTGACCGCCACGCGCCTCAGCCGCGTGAACGACATCAAGCTGGTGGGTTTTGGTAATTTCTCGAGAATCTTTGCCCAAGCCAGCCAACAGTTGCTGCCGATTTTTATCTGGACGGTTGAATTTGCGGTTTTCACCACCATCATCAACGTGGTTTTTGGGGTGCTGCTGGGAATTTTGATCAACAACCGCCGTCTTAAATTTCGCAATGTTTACCGCTCCTTGTTGTTTTTACCCTGGGCTGTGCCTGCGGTCATCAGCATTCAAATGTGGACCAAATTGCTCGACGCCAACTTTGGGGCGCTGAACAGGTTGTTTGGCTTTGTCGGTTTAAACCCTGCACCCTGGCTGATCGACGGACTTTGGGCAAAAGCCGCGATTTTGCTGGTGAATTTGTGGCTCGGCTTTCCGTACATGATGACCGCCACCGTCGGCGCGTTGTCCTCCATTCCAGACGAATTGTACGAGGCTGCCGAAATTGACGGCGCAAACCGTTGGAATCAAACCCGTTTTATCACCCTGCCGATGTTAACCGCTGCTTTTACCCCAATTATTCTGGGAACATTCGCCTATAACTTCAATAACTTCGGCATTATTTACCTGCTTACGGGTGGCAAACCCATCGAAACTGGACAACTGCCGACCGCACACAGCACGGATATTCTGCTTTCCTGGGGCTACAACACTGCCTTTTTGAACGGCATCGACCGTGGCATGGCGAGCGCCATTGCGGTACTGGTCGCGTTTTTGACCATCGGCATCAGCATGGTCAACTTCAGTGTCGCCGGTGTCTTTAAGGAGGCAAGGAAATGACTTCAGGTTCTGGCAATTCGGGTTCTGGACAAGTCTCAAGCTCGAGCTTTTCGTGGCAGAGTATTGTGGGTTGGGTTTTGGGGGCGGCATTGCTGGCGTTTACCGTCATCACCGTTCGGGATTTAGCCTCGAGGGTGCTGCCGCGTTCGTTTGCGGTGATGTACCCCGAAAACGGTGGGCGCAACGTGCTGCTGGGCTTGCTGGGCGCGGTGGCACTGATTTTTTTCACCTCTTATATCGGTAAGCTTTGGGGCGAGCGCACGCGTCAGGGTCGTAAAATCAATTACTGGGCGATCATGACCGATCAGTTGACGCATTTGTTCTTCTGGATTTTTATTCTGGTTGCCTTGTACCCCATTATTTTTGTGGTCAGCGCCTCGTTCGACCCGCGCAACACCCTGACCGACGCCAGCCTTGGCGACACCGGACCGCTGATCGTGCAAGCCAAAGTCTTACCGAGTCTCGAGGGCAAGGATTTTAGCAATTACGAATCGCTCTTTAAAGGCGTGGTGATTGCCCCCTGGCAAATTCTGGGGCTAGCGGTTTTTGTGCTGGGTATTTTGGGCATCGCGGCGCTGTGGTTTGCGGTGCAAGCCAACGGTGGCAAAACCAACGCTGGCATCAATCAAAACCGAACTCGAGCCTACTGGGCAATAGCGCTGGGTTTGCTGGTGTTTTTCGGCACGCTCGGACCCTCGCAATTTACGGGCGACGGCAGCCTCGAGGCAAAGTTTTTGCTGTGGTTGCGCAACACCTTTATCATCTCGACCATCACTGGGGTCTTGACCGTGATGCTGACCACCACGGTGGGTTATGCGATGGCGCGGCTTCGTTTCCCAGGGCGTTTTCAGGTCTTGCTGTTCTTTATTTTCGTCCAGATGTTTCCCGTGTTTTTGGCAGCCGTGGCGATTTATGACCTGATGTACCGCCTGGGCTTGCTGGGCAGTTTTGCGGGTTTGATTCTGGCGTACTCTGGTGGGTCTATCGCTTACGGCACCTGGATTTACAAGGGTTACGTCGAAAGCCTGCCCCCAAGCCTCGAGGAGGCGGCGCTGGTGGACGGCTGCACCCGTTGGACGGCGTTTACCAAGGTCGTGCTGCCGCTTTCGGGTCCGATGCTGGTGTTTATTTTCTTGCAGCAATTTATTGGCACGTATGCCGAATTTTTCTTGGCGAATATTCTGCTTGCCGCTGGCGTGGACAACTGGAACATCGGTTTAGGACTTCGTAGCTTCGCACAGCAATTTACCGCCGAGTACGGCAAGTTCAGCGCGGCTGCGGTGCTCGGTGCGTTGCCGATTGTTGCCTTGTTTTACGGCTTTCAACAATTCTTTGTTTCTGGCGCACTTTCGGGCGGCGTCAAAGAATAAAGTGGTTAAAAATAAATGGATATCCGCTCGAGATTCTCGAGCGGATTTTTATGCGGATGAACTGAAGGACAACAATACAATTAATATCAATCGTAATTTTGAGAAGCGACTTTAGCGTCCGGCACGGATTGTTTGCTTTGAATTCTGTGGGGTATCCACGCCCGCTTCGGTGACTTCCGACTCCTCGAGCAGAAGTTCGGCGCTGCGCTCCTCAGGATTTTCAGCCCTGTGTTTGACTTTGGCTGCCGCCCGCTCGACCTCGGCAATTTTTGCTGGGTGAGCCAAATCGCTGGGACTTTTTTGATCTGGGCGCTGATTGTCAAGCGGTTGTTTTGACTGTTGAGCAACCTTGGACCGCTTTGAGGCAGTGGAGCTGGGCATAAATGAATTCCTCTCTGGCGATCAGCAAGATAAAGCTCAACATTGGAACGCCTTAACCTGATATTGACAGGATTGATTGATCTTGAGTTGAATCTGAACTGAAATTGTCTTGAGTCTTCAGCTTTCTTTCAGTGATGCCTCAGGGTGGCGTCAGTTCTGCGCTTCAGACTGAGCCAGGAGTCACTGAACGCAGGTGCAATCGTTGACCAAAATCGAGCCACAAATGGCGATGTTTGATCAACGTTCGTGTTCCTGGTTTGATCAAGGTTCATGTTCCTGTCCAAATCCAGCGACAGCAAAATTGATCGATTGTGATATTCCCTAAGAGCACAATCTTGGCGTGTACACCGCTTGAGGAGCCGATATGATCAAAGAACACGAATTGATTGGAAAACCCGTGGTGCTTTACGACGGTCAAAAACTTGCCCCAGTGGTTGGTGTGCTGTTAAACCCAGACGGATCGGAGTTGATGGCGTTGACGCTGGAAGGTGAAAAAGACAATCCTCGAGCGATTGCCCTCACAGGCATTGACCTTGGAAATGACGCGATTGTTCTCGGTCAAGACACCAAAATTGTGGCAATCAGTTCTTGGTCGCAGGCACAATCCGCGATGTCAAGCGGACCCTACCGTGGACGAGAGGTGCTGAGCACCGTCGGAGAGCATTTGGGAACCCTGAATGGGCTTTGCTTCGACGAAAAAACCGGTGCGCTGGTCGGCATTGAGATTTCCAAAGGACCGCTGGCAGATTTGCGCGGACGCACCTACATTCCAAACCCAGGCATCAGGATTGGTGAAAAAGTGCTGGTCGAACCCGAGGCACTCGCGGCAAGTCAAAATATCTCGAGCGCCCTGAATCAAGTGGTCTCAAACCTTGGTGTGGTGGTTGCTGAGGCGGGGAATTCGTTGAAAACGGTGGCGCTCGAGGCGTCCAATGTGGTTGGTGGCGCGGGCAGCAGCGCGATTGGCTTGGCACGAAATAAATTCGAAACCAATCAGATGCGTTACATCGTTGGGCGTACCGTACCTCAAGACTTTAAAGTCGATGACAACTTGAGCATCGTTGCGGGTGAAACCATCACTGAAGCCCAAGCCGCGCGAGCCGCCGAACACGGCACGTTACTGGGGCTATTTTTAGCCACTGGGGGTTCGAGCATCCGTGAGGGTTGGAAACGGGCGAAGGATTTGGCATCGCAAACTTTTGAACGCCTGCGCGGCGGGGCTGAAGTCACTGAAAACTCGGACTTGAACGGACTCGAGGTGACGCTGGGGTTTACGGTCAGTCGAGCTGTGGGGGATGCGAATTCGCCGATCATTCGGGAAGGTGAGACGGTTAATCAAGACACCATTCGAATGGCAGCCTTTGATCGCTACGGTGCGGATTTGATCAATGCCGTGTTTGGCGAAATGAATGCGGCGCCATCGTTTGATGAACTGAATCAACCCAAAGATGATCCCTCCATTTTGGCTTTGGACGACGACGGCAATCCAAACGTTCAGGCTGAAGAAGAATCCGTGATTCGTTCTTCTGTGGGTAAAACCGTGAACCAACCCGTGTTCAGTTACGACGGACAAACCATTATTACGCCCGATCAGCCCGTCGGCGGCGAACTGCTCGAGCAAGCCCGCGACAAAGGTGTCGTAACCGAATTGAGTGCTGCGTTGGATGCAGATCAAACCATTCGCCCGAGCAATCCCAATCGGTCTGAGGACGCTTGAAAACGAATTGTTACTGATCAAATACAAATGAATTGTCACCAATCAAGCTACAGAGGATTTTATGCACGCCAAAATACCGATGCCCACCACCGTACTCGCCGAAATTCGTGCCGCCAAATGTCGCACCATCGCAAGCTACACAAGTTTCGCAGAAGCCCAAAACGCTCTGGATTACCTGATTGACCACGGTTTTCACGAACAATCTTTGGCAATCGTTTTAAAAGAGGTAAGCCACTTTGAACCGATACCTCAGGAGTCCAACTGGGTCTTCTCGAGCGGGCAAACCGCCCTGAATGGCGCTGTGGTTGGATTGGGCATTTCGTTTCTGGCATTGATGATTTCGATGTTGACACCGGCTTATCAAGCCTCGGTCGACCTCGCCTTTTCTGGGGTGGCGTATGGGGCGCTCACCGGTGGCGTCATTGGCGTATTGACCTGGGTCTTTGCCCAAAAAACGGCTGCCAAAAACGCCGCGAATGCGTTAAGGGCAGCGCAATACAATGTCATCGCGCAAAGCACCGATGCCACTCGAGCACAAGAGGTTTTGTTTGGCTTGATACAACCCACCGCTCGAGCTTGAAAGTTTGTTCTACAATGAGTTGAAGGCACCCTCTTTTTGGAGGGTGCCTTCAAGCTTTGGTGCCCGAAGAAAATATTAGCGCAAATCAAGTCCGTTATTTTGCAATTGCCAGGACTGTAAATTGTCCATATGAGGTTCGCGGTTGTAAGGTCCAGCCAAATGCTCCTCTGCTGCCGGATGAAACACCATGTTGGCTGCTGGATGAAACACCATGTTGGCTGCTGGATGAAATACCATGTTGCTCTCTGAGGGAACGATTTTTTCATCTGAACGCAGCGTCTCGAGCCGTGCCATGATCGCATTGACATGGTTGTCCAGGGCAGCCTGCAAGTTTGTGCGTTCTTGCTTGCTGCGTAAATCCAAAACGCGTTGTAAATCAATCAGTCGCTCGAGGTCTTTCACGCGGCTGGCTTGGAATTGGGTAAAACTGGATTTGCCAGCCCAAAAAAACATCAGGGCGGTTAAGGTCACACCCAGCAGCCCGATCAGCAACAATGGCAATTGAAACACACCCAAAAACGGCAGATAAATGGCACTCGAGATGACCAAACTGTTCAGGTTCGCCAACGCCACCAAGGTCACCAGAAAGATGGTTATTCCGAACAACAGCTTTTGAATTCTCATGCCGTGCCCCCTTGGGTGAGCGGTCGTACCGGCGGAACCTCGGTGGGGATAGCTGGCGGAACTTCGCTCGGAACCGGATCAGAAATGGTCGGTGGAAAATCTGGTCTGGGAATGATGTTTGGCGGGTCTTTGATCGGTGGAAAATCTGGAATTTGCGGGGGTTCGGTGATCGGTGGTCTTGGAGGCATGGTCGGAGGCTCGATGTCTGGACCCGTCGGTAGGCTCATGACAACCTGCGGTTGAAGCTGAAGGTAAATCATGGCTTCAAACTAAGCGCGTTGGTTGAACCGGAGCTGATGGCACGTTGACCCTCAGCAAAAAAGTCATTTGAAAACAAAAGTCATTTGAGAACAGCATTTTGGTGCCATCAAGAGCCTTGCATCGGAATAATCGAAATGCTGCCATTGCGCTCGAGCACCGCGTAACGAACCTGCTCCAAACGCTCGAGTCCCTGCAAAGCGCGGGCTGCCTCGAGAATGTCGTCCTCATCGACTTGAGCTTGACGCATACGTTCGCGCAACGGCTGACCGTTGCTGACCAGCACCACCGGCACATCATCGAGCAAGCGCTCCAAACGTTTGGAACGAAGCTTTAATACGCTCAGCACAATATCGAGTGCCACCAGGCTCAAAATGGAAAGAAAGGCTCCGGTCAACGAGTGATCCTCATTGGTCAAGGCGTTCTGAACCGCCGAGGAGATGATCAGCACCAGCACCAAATCAAAAGGTGTGGCTTGGGCGAGTGTCCGTTTGCCAAACAAACGAAACACCAGCAACAAAAACACGTAAAGTACAGCCGCTTTGAGTACAGTATCCATATCGACCTTTAAGGATAAACAAACTGCGAAAACCCGAGGCTTCCGGCTGGAGACTCAGAACCAAGTACGCCCGAAAGCGCTCCCGCCCGCATGGGTCGAAACTGAAACCTGACCTCGAGGTCATCAAAAGCGACAAACTCAAAATCGGTTTCCGAACCCCTGACCTGAACCTGGCGGGGTTCGGGAGCGACGGACTCGAGATCGATGTCCTGCAAGAAACTTTTGTTGAGCGACAGGCTGGCTTTGTGCTGCCGGTCTGCTCTCAGTTGAACGCGCAATTCGCTCGGGGTGTTGTAACGCAGGAAAAAGTCGTAATCCAAATGCAAGGTCTTGTTTTCAAGCGTCCGGGCGCTGAGTGGTCCTGAACCAAACAATCCTGCCAGAGCCGCAAGAATCAACACCAACATGCCAAACCAAATCAGGCGCTCGAACCTCCACTGCCAGTTCTGAAACTCGAGGTCCTCTGGCTGCTCAAAAGAGGCTTGAAGTTGGTTTTCGCTCACGTGTTCACAACCTCGCCGCCATTGGGGTGCAAAAACTGTCCAGTAAAATATGAAGCATCATCGGAGGCGAGAAAGACAAAACTTGGTGCGACCTCCTCCGGTTGTCCTGGGCGTTTCATGGGGGTATCCTTACCAAATTTTTTGACCTTGTCTTTGGGAAAGGTCGAGACGATCAGCGGCGTCCAAATTGGACCAGGAGCCACCCCGTTGACCCGAATTCCACGGTCTGCCAAATTGGCTGAGAGCGAACGTGTGAAGGCAACAATCGCGCCTTTGGTGCTCGAGTAATCAAGCAGTTGTTCACTGCCTCGGTAGGCTGTGACCGAGGCGGTATTGATGATCGCTGAACCCTTTTTAAGATGCGGCAAAGCAGCTTTGACCATGTAAAAATAAGCGAAGATGTTGGTGCGAAAAGTACGCTCGAGCTGTTGGGCACTGATCTTTTCAATACCCGGTTGTGGCTGCTGCTCGGCGGCATTGTTGACCAGAACATCCAAATGCCCGTGTCCGTGAATGACTTTCTCGAGCACTTCAAAGCAAAATTTTTCATCACCGACATCACCAGCAATGCAGGTACAACTGCGACCATGCGCCTCCACCAATTGTCTGGTTTTTTCGGCATCCTCATGCTCATTTAAATAGACAATCGCCACATCTGCGCCCTCGGCGGCAAAGGCAACCGCCACCGCGCGACCAATCCCGCTGTCACCACCCGTAATCAATGCCACCCGACCCTCGAGTTTTCCTGCGGCTCGGTAATCTCGGTCTTGGCTTTTGGGTTGAGGTTGCATTTGGCTCTGTAGTCCAGGACGACGACTTTGGCTTGTGGCAGTTTTGGGCATAAAGACTCCTTTGGATTTACCAAATTCCAAGTGCGCTGTGATGGTCCAAATGATGCTCTAGCAAAATCAATCAAAACATCACAAAACCAAGTTGTGGCTTCGTGCTCGAGGCTGATCAAACTCACCAAATTCGAGTGTGACCGTGACCGAAACTTCGAGTAAAACCCTTGGCGCTTGACTTTAAACTAAAGGCGAAGACTGTCCATTGGCTTTTGCGCAACTGAAGAACAGTTGAAACTCGGGAACCTTTTGACTCCTAAGTCGATTTGAGTGAACTGCAAGAGTTGTAACACTCGAGCTACAAATTGCTCAAGTCTCACCCCTGATTCCGTCTTAGACACTCTTTCCTTTGGCGGGTCGTGCATGGCTCGAACCTACGACCTGTGGTTTTGAAAAAGGGTTAAGCAAAAATGTACGGGTAAATCTATTCTATGAAACCACATTTGACCAAATTCTGCCGATTTCAACTGCCGTATTTTGAGCTATAGCACATGGAATTTGGTCGCTCGAGCGACGGATGTTGAATGTGGCAACCCAGTCTGGCGATGGCGGCGATGATGGTTGGGTGGACTGGGTAAAACGCGTAGAAGGCATGTTGCAGCCTATCGGAGACTCGAGGTTCATTGGAAGTGCGAACTCGAGCCGCAAGCGCCCAGAAACCGATTGTGGTG
>CAXTTL010000065.1:0-20724 GCA_964247135.1 uncultured Deinococcales bacterium
CCCACGCCCATTTCGACCAAACCCATGTAAGTTTCAGAGTGGGCTTGAACATGATCGGCGTACAGGCTCATTTCTGTGCCGCCACCGAGCGCGAGGCTGAACGGTGCGGAAACCGTGGGAAACGGACTGAACCGCATACTGGTGGTCATTTTTTGGAACAGGCGGATGCCTTGGTCGATTTCATCAAACTCGCCCGATTGGGCTTGCATCAAAAGCACCGCCAGGTTTGCGCCAGCACTGAAATGCTCGCCCTGGTTGCCCACAACCAAACCAACAAATTGCTCTGGCACGGTTTTCATGGCAAATTGCATCATGCGAATCGCGTCTTCGCCCAAGCTGTTCATTTTGGAATGAAACTCGAGCAATGCCACGCCGTCGCCAATATCCAAGAGGCTTGCGCCTTGCATAGTTTTGACGATTCTCGAGGCGTCTTTTTTCAAGTCTTTGAGGATGATCACGCCATCTTTAACGCTCGAGCCACCTTCGTAAAATTTCTTACCAGAAGCCAGTTGATCGCTGAGGAGTTTGGGAATCTCGAGATTGAGCGCTTTGATGCCAGCAATCACCTGTTCAATTCCGAGGGCATCGCACAAATCGAACGCGCCAATCTCCCAGGCGAAACCCCATTTCAGGGCGTTGTCCACCTCGAGTACCGTGTCGGCGCAGGCTGGAATGTTGCTGGCAGCAAACCAGATCAAGCCGTAAGTGCTGCGCCGCACCAGATCGCCGTATGCCCCCTCGAGTTTGAGCATGGCTTGAATGCGGTCAATGAGCGGCAAGCCACGAATTGGCTCGAGTTCTGGCAGACGAACTTTGCCTTTGTCTTCGTACTCGAGCGTCTCGTAATTGAGCGTGAGGATGACGCTTTTGCCGTCTGTGCCTTGAATGCGTTTAAAAAATCCTTCGCCCGTTTTTTCGCCCAAACGCCCCAGAGACACCAGTTTCTCGAGAATCGGCGCTGGGGTGTAATCGAATTCGGTGGCGGCATCCAGATTTTTGGCAACCATCAAACCAATGTCCAAACCGCTGAGGTCGTTGGTGCGCATGGTGGCGCTCGAGGCATGACCAATGATCGGTCCCATCAGGGCATCGACCACGTCGGGCGCGAGTCCAAGATTGACGGCATCGCGGGTGATTTGACCCATGCCCCAAACGCCGATGCGGTTGGCGATAAAACCTGGCACGTCTTTGGCAACGACCACGCCTTTACCCAGCACTTTATCGCCAAAATCAGAAATGGCTTTGATGACACTCGGTTCAGTGTCTTCTGTTGGGATGACCTCAAGCAACTTTAAATAACGCGGTGGGTTGAAAAAGTGCGTGCCCACAAAACGTTTTTTAAACTCGAGCGAACGTCCTTCGATCTGGTCTTTCATGGGAATGCCGCTCGAGTTGGAACTTAATATCGTGTGTGCTCCAGCCACTTTTTCGACTTTCTCCCAGAATTCGCGCTTTGTTTCCAGACGCTCGAGGATGGCTTCAAAAACCCAGTCCACGTCTTTTAATTTGACCAAATCATCTTCGACGTTGCCCAATGTAATTAACTTCGCCACAGACGGGTGCATGAACGCGGCGGGTTTGGCTTTTAGGGCACGCTCGAGTCCGGCTTTGGCGACCTCGTTGCGGTCTTTTGCGCCGTCTTTAACAATGTCGAGCAGCAAAACGGGAATTCCAGCGTTGGCAAGGTGCGCGGCAACGGCGGCGCCCATTGTTCCAGAACCGACAACGGCAGCTTTTCTAATCTTCATGATGCTCCTAGGATACTCGAGAACAAGATTTTTGAACTTGGTCTAAGTTTACGCTCGAGTGGTGGTTTCTGTAAACAGATCAGACATTCGGCTCGAGGATAGCTTTTATTCTCGAGCCAGGGCAAGGTTTTTTGAGGTCACTCGAGCTTGATCGCTTTGGGTGAATGCTTCTTACCGCGTGCGGTTTCCTTGTCGAATATTGACAGCAAGATGACTGAAACTTGCTTATACTCTGAAACGTTCATTATCCGTTCGCCATCACGCTCGAGGGACGCAACTTCTTGAAAGGTCAACATGAAACGACTACTCTTTCTACCCATCATCACCACCCTCTTCATCGCCTGCCAACAACCACCAACCCTGGTGCAGCAACCCAAAGCCATTGGCACGCTCGAGGTGAGTTTTGACCTGGATGCCAAAACAGCCCAGGTTTCTCGAGTTGCGAACCGTTCGGTGCTGACCCCAAGCCAAGTCAGTTTTACCAAACCCAATTCGCTCAGTTTTCTGGCGGACGCCACCACAGGCACGAATTACATCGGCGCGACGTTTGGCGTGAACAACCTCACCAACAACCCAATCACCGATTTGACCATCGTGGCGTACCAACAAACTGGCAACGCCGCCGACACCGCCCTGAAAAGCATCACCGATTTCAACAGCATCCCGTTAACCGCCACCCAACTTCAAACCTTCGCCCGTTCGGTGCAACCCACCAATTTTCCAAGTGCCGTCAGCCCACTGACCACCAACAACACCCTGGCGGATTTACAACTCTTCCAAGAGTCCGAACTTGGCAGCCTCGAGACTGCCGCCAACAGTGCTGGCGAGATCAACACCGCAGGCGGCGAATACCTGTTCCCTTACGGTTTTGTTGCCAGAAGCTCCAGCACCTCGAGGACGCTGGCAGCCAACAGCACCAACAATCAAGTCACCATTTCGATCCGAATTCCCAACAACAACGAACCCAGCGTGGCAAACGCCAGACGGTTCGTGATGACCTTTGCGGTGTTCGACCAACCGCTTGGCGCGGGCGTCAAACGCATGAGCGAAAGTTATGAAGAACGCCACGGCACAAGCGCCGCCACTCGAGCCAGCAGCTTTGGCATTGCGTCAACTGCAATAGCGCAGTTAACCTCGAGCAGCGTGAGCAGTGGCATTTTGGTCAACGGGGTGCGCACCGCAGGCAGCAGCAGCAATGTTCAACGCATTCTGGGCGAACGCAGTTGGCAATTTGGCACAACTGCATCCGAATACGCTTACGGCGTGGCAACAGACCCAAGCGGCAATGTCTACTTGACTGGTGGTATCGAGAGCGGCAGTTTAGACGGTGTGACCACTGGCGGACTTGTCGATCTGATCCTGGTCAAATACAACGCCAGCGGTGTCAGACAATGGATCAGGCAACTTGGTATCAATCCAAGCAATGGTACAACCGATAACGTTTACGGCTGGTCTATTGCGGCTGACTCGAGCGGTAACACCTACATTACCGGCGCAGTCAATGGAGATTTGGATGGTGCGGGACCAGAAGCAAGTGCCGGTGGAGACGATGTTATCGTTATCAAATACGATACCAATGGTACAAAGCAATGGGCGCACCAATTTGGATCAAATTCAACTGATTTTGGCGACAGTATCACCGTGGATTCCAGCAGCAATGTTTACATCACTGGTTTGACAAATGGTGATATTGATGGCGCAGGACCCGAAGTCTATGCGGGAAACGGAGATACGTTCGTTACCAAGTACAACTCGAGCGGTGTAAGACAATGGATCAAGGAATTCGGAACAAGTACCAGCAGTGACATTGGTGCTGGTGTTGGCGTTGACTTCGGTGGCAATGTTTATGTTTCAGGTTACAGTGGTGGCAATTTTGATGGCAACACCAGCGCTGGAAGTTACGATAATTTTGTTATCAAGTTTAACTCCAGTGGTACGAAACAATGGTCAAGATTACTTGGCACCACTGGAAACGAAACAGCTTACGGAATTGCAGTTGATGCCAACGGCAATTCATATACAACAGGAACTACCACAGGGAGCCTAGATGGCAATGTCAATCCACAGGTTGGAAATCAAGACCTTTACTTAATCAAATACGACTCGAATGGTAACAAACAATGGACTCGGCAATTTGGTGCGAGCGCCCAAGATTATGCTTCAGAAGTTGCCCTTGATTCAACCGGTAATGTTTACATTTCTGGTTATGTGTTGGCTGCCGTCGATGGTAATTTCTTTGCTGGCAACCAAGATATTGTTATCGTTAAATACGATACAAACGGCATCAAAAAATGGTCAAAACTTCTTGGCACAAGCGATTACGATAGCACTGGAGACATGGCAATCGAACCCAATGGTGATGTTTACTTGGGAACACAAACAACAACGGGCTGGGGAGGTGTCACCCACCTTGGTTCGAGTAGTGCAAGTGATATTTTGCTGCTTCGTGTGAGCAGCAACTAAACCCAACACAATCACCCCTCGAGCCAGCAAACTCGAGGGGTATTTTAAGTTGAGTTTTGATGGCTGTTGTCACAAAACGGTTTGTTGTTCGATTGCCCACAAGTACACAAGGTCGCTCGAGTTTCAGGCTGTATTTCACCAGCAACATTCAAAAACACCAGATCACCCCGCACCTCGAGCCGCCCATCTGGAAGGGAACGAAATGTTGTCGGGCTTGATGGAATTTCCGTCACACCGCTCGAGCTTTCAAACTGCAATGCGCCCGACGGACAACGGCTGACCACGTCCATCACCCGTTCGGCGCTGGCATGATTGGGTCGAATCCACGGTCGCGCTTTGGAATCAAACACTTCTGGCAAGCCTCGCACGCATTCGCCTGCATGAATGCAACGGCTCGAGTCAAAAAACACGGTGATGTCGGGGCTGGTATAGGCTTTGCCGGGTTTCATGCGTTCACCTCGAGTTAGCTCACCATGTACAAAAATCGTTCCGGCACAAGATCGCGGTACTCCTGATGCCGACGGATGTACGCCGCCACAAACGGGCAAAGCGGCACGGCACTGAAATGGTTGGCTCGGGCATCATCGAGCGCGAATTTGATCAAGGCACTCGCCACGCCTTGCCCCTCGAGCGACTCTGGGACTTCAGTGTGGGTAAAAATGCTGACATCGCCTTTGGAGTGGTACTCGGCAACCGCCAGCGCCTCTCCGATGCGGGCTTCAAAGCGTCCTAGGTCTTTGTTGTTGACGATCTCGAGGTTTGATTGGGTGCTCATTTCACTCCTGATTTTCTGATCTTGGCTGCTCGAGACAAGTTAAACTATTCGCGCACGCCTTGAATATTGCCGATGCACATTTCATCCTGGGTGCTTTCGCCCCAGACGATGTAACGCGGTTTTTCTTGCACGCCGTTGATCCAGGGTTGATTTTGTGGGCTGTTGTCGTAGATGCAAGTAATCCGCAACGTATCGCCCTTGTAAATCTTGAAGGGTTTTTCAAAATAAAACGCGCTCTGCCAGTGAAAATCCCAGTGCGGAATGTCCAAGGCGACAATCCGTTTTTTGGGATCGTTTGGATTGATCTCGAGCTTGACGCTCGAGCCTCGGGTGTGCATGTGACCTTGTGCACCGATTGCCAGAAGGTTTTTGTTGACTGGAAAATCACATTGCGTCACGACTTTATTTGAATTCTCGCCACTTGTTGGCAGTTCATGTTTGCAGACCGTTGCCATCAGACCGCTGTGCAAAATGTTGGTCAACCAAGGTTCTTGGTATTTGCTCACGGCTTTGTACGCCGCTTCACGGTTGCAAGGGTCGCTCGAGTCGGTCGGGTACACTCCAGCGCATGGAATTTCGACGGCGGCGGCAGCCGCAGCCATTCCAAGTGGCTTGAGGACTTCACCTGGCTTGGACAGGTAAAACTGCGCGGTCGTGCGGTCTGTTAGCACCTCGTCGGCTTTGGCTGCCAGCAGGTTGTAATGCACCTGCATCACGAGTTGCGTGCCAGGTTTTAAGGCAATCCCCGTGCCTTCGGGAAATTCAATGGCGCTCGAGCCTGGAACCCACGAACCCGCGTAACCCAGCACGTCCTCGGCTTTGGTGGTGTCGCCAGTCGTGGCGGCATTGGCTGCCGCATCGCGCAGCGCCTGATTGCCCACGTTTGGACCGCCAAAGCAAGTCCAGCCCCCTCGAGCGTCGCTGTCTGCCTCGCGCTGCTTGGCTTCAAGAATGGTTTTTCCTTGAATCGAAAACAGAATCACGTGATGCACCACGCTCGGGTCGCCTGGCACAATGTTGTAACCCGTGATAAAGCGCTGCGACTCGAGTTTGGGGTCGATCAGAAAACAACGGTACTCGTCGGTCAGGCTGCGGTCTGGCGCAAAATCGCGTCCGGTATCGATGCTTAAATCTGGTTTGGCTTGAGCCTTTTTGGCTGCAACTGGCGCGGCAGTCTCGAGCTTCCCAAGCGGTGAACCCGCCCACTGCCAATTTGCCAGAATCGCAATTTCGTTGTCGGTCAAGACCCTGGCGTCCTTGAATGCTGGACTCTCCCCTGCTGGCAACCAAGGCGGCATCCGTTTGCTTTGCACCGCCAACTGCACGGCTCGAGCGTGTTCAATGGCGGCTTTGGGATCGGTCAGGCTGAACGGCGCGATGCCGCCTTCGGTGTGACACCCTGCGCATTTTGCCTCGAGAATCGGACGGACATGACCGTAATAGGTGGGAATGTAAGGCAGGACTGGTGGCAAACTCGAGTTGAGGTTGCCCTGCCAGGAGTTGTGCGAATGCGCCAACATTGGACGGGTTTCACCGACGCTCGAGCGCCGAACGCCCGCCATCGCTCCGCCGAGCAACGCCAAACCGAGTGCCATCACAACCAAAATTCGAGCGTTGGGTTTCATTTCAAAACGATAGCAAAAAATCGTGAATTCAAGATCATGCAAAAGCACAATCTCGAGCTTTCGGGTTAAACTTATTTATCGCGCTTGTGGCAGCCGACGGTTCGATTCCGCTTGGCTAGCCGCCGACCACCAAGGTCGCTCGGGTGTGAGGGTGCACGTATGAACAATTTATCAGCCTTGGTCTTGATGACCGATTTCGGACTTCGTGATGGCGCGGTGGCAGCCATGAAGGGCGTGGCTCGAGAGGTCAACACAGATTTGAACGTGGTTGATCTGAGCCACGAGATTCCGGCGTTCAACATTCTCGAGGGTGGTTACAGGCTGCGGCAAACCGCGCCGTACTGGTCGGCGGGAACGGTCTTTGTGATCGTGGTTGACCCTGGTGTTGGGACAAACCGCAAGAGTGTGGCGGCAAGAGACGCCGGCGGACGCATTTACGTCTGTCCAGACAACGGTTTGCTGACCCTGATCGAGGACGATTTGGGTCCGCTCGAGGCGTTCGAGATCGACGAGATCATGCACCGCCTTCCAGGCTCGAGCGAGAGTTACACCTTTTTGGGACGGGATTTGTACGCTTTTGTCGGCGCGAAATTGGCTTCTGGTTTGCTCGAGTTTGGCAAGATTGGCGAGGTGTTGCCCAAAATCACCAGGCTCGAGATTGAAGCGCCATTACGGGTTGAGAATGCAGTGCGCGGCGTGATTCCAGTACTCGACATTCAATTTGGGAATGTTTGGACGAACATTCCCAAGCACTTGCTGGACGAATTGGGCGTCAAACTGGGCGATCAACTCGAGGTTCGGGTCTTCAAACACCATCAGTTGATCTACCAAGAAACCCTGCCTTACGTGCCAAGTTTTGGGCATGTCAAACTCGGCGAGCGTCTGGTCTACGTCAACAGCCTCCTTAATGCCAGCCTCGGCATGAACTGCTCGAGTTTCGCGGCTCATTTTGGCGTCTCGAGCGGCGAGGGTTGGAGTGTCGAATTGCGAACAATCAAGCTTTAAAACCAGATGCTAGACTTATTCATGAACATCAAAACCGAACTCGAGGCGTTACAACCCAGCATGGTCGCCATGCGCCGCGACTTTCACGCCAACCCCGAACTCGGCTTTCAAGAATTTCGCACCAGCAAAATTCTGGGCGATCACCTCGAGCAACTGGGCTTTGAAGTCGAACGAAATGTCGGCATTACGGGCGTGATTGGGCGCTTGAAGGGCGGCAAACCGGGCAAAACCGTGATGATTCGCGCCGACATTGACGCGCTACCGATCCTCGAGACGACGGGGGCAAGTTATGCCTCACAGAAGCCTGGTGTGATGCACGCCTGCGGTCACGACGGTCATGCGACGATTGCAGCCCATGTTGCCACCGTGTTCGCTCAAAATCGTTCTGAACTTTCAGGAACGTTCAAATTTGTTTTTCAACCCGCCGAGGAAGTGGTGGGCGGCGCAACCGCGATGCTCGAGCAAAAAACCGATTTGATGGATGACGTGGACGCGGTGGTGGGTTTGCACTTGTGGAATGACAAACCTGTGGGTTGGGTCGGCGTTCGGGCTGGTGCGGTCATGGCAGCACCCGACAGCTTCACGATCACCATTCAAGGCAAGGGCGGTCATGCCGCATCGCCGCATCAAGCGATTGATCCTGTGGTAATCGCCGCGCATTTGATCACCGCGCTTCAAACCCTGGTCAGCCGTGAAACCAACCCAACCAATACCGCCGTGGTCACGATTGCCAGCCTGAAAGCGGGCGAGGGCGCGAGCAATATCATTCCCGAAAGCGCGGAGTTGCGCGGCACACTGCGAACCTTTGATAGCCAGTTGCGCTCGAGATTAACAAATCGCATCAAAGAGATGAGTGTCAACCTCTCGAGTGCGTTCGGCGCAAGTGCCAGCGTGGACTGGGTGGATGGTCCGCCGCCTGTGGTCAACGATGCCAGCCTGACCACACGTTTTGAAACGGTGGCGCTAGAGGTCAACGGCAGCGTCAGCACCGCCGATCAGACGATGGGTGGCGAAGATGTCGCCGAATTCTTGGCACGCAAACCAGGCGTGTTCTTCTTCGTGGGTTCAAACGATGCCGCCACAGGACGCGACAAAGCCCACCATCACCCAGGGTTTGACTTCGACGACGAACGCGCTTTGCCACTCGCAGCAGAATTGCTGGCAAAAACCGCGCTCGAGTTTTCAAAAATCCAAACTTGACAGGTGATGCTCGAGCCGATAATCTTCTAAGGCTCGAGCGTGATACTTGTGCCGAAGTAGCTCAGGGGTAGAGCAACTGATTCGTAATCAGTAGGTCGTCGGTTCAATTCCGACCTTCGGCTCCAAGAGAAAACCATCGTTTTAACTCGAGGGTTTTTGCATTTCAGCATCCCTCGAGCTTCAAGAAACCTTAACGCACCTCCCGTAAGCTATCCAGACACGGAGGTGCGCAACATGTTCAAAAATACTTTCAAAACCCTGGCTCGAGTTTCAACCCTGCTGCTCGGCTTTTCAACACTGGTTTTTGCGCAAACGGCGGGCAGCTCGAGCTTGAACGACCCCATTTTTGCTTTTATGGGCAACGGCGGTTATGACGCGCAGGATTACGATATTGCCTTAAAAATCAGTAGCGACCATCAGACCGAACAGGGCGCAACCACCATGACGGCGGTTGCCACCCAAGACCTTTCGAGTTTTAACCTCGATTTTGGTTCAATGAGCGTGACCAGCGTGATCGTGAACGGCGACATGGCGCGTTTTGTGCAAGCCGACCCAGAGTTGACCGTCACGCCCGCCAAAGCCGTTTTGAAAGGTGAGACTTTTAAAGTCAGTCTGACCTATGCGGGAAAGCCAGGTTCGGTGGCGGTCAACACCAGTCAATTTGGCGGCGCAAATTTCTGGATGGCGTCTTCAAATCAATTGACGGTGCTTTCCGAACCGAGCGCGATGTTCGCCTGGAGTCCAGTCAACGACCACCCAAGCGACAAAGCCACTTTTAGCTTGCACTTGAACGCAGCCAGCAAAGAGCAAGCCATTGCCAACGGCGTGCTTGTCTCGAGGGTCGAAAATACGGATGGCACGGCGACCAGCAATTACCGCATTGACACGCCAACGGCAACGTACTTTGTGGTGATGGCGGTGGGTGATTTCAAACTCGAGGATCAGGGCAAGGTTGGGAATGTGCGCGTTCGTCATTACTTATCGCCCAGAACCTCCAATGTTTTGCGTCAGGCGGTGCTCGAGACGCACAAGATCATTTCGTTTTTTGCAGATAAACTCGGGGCATACCCATTTCAAGAGGTGGGTGTGCTCACAGTTGATCGGGATTTTGGTTTTGCGCTCGAGACTCAATCCTTGGTGACGTTTCCGTCGTCTTTTGGACCCAACATTGACCTGAATGTTGAAATCGTGGCGCACGAATTGGCGCACCAATGGTTTGGGGCGTATGTGACCTTTAAAACGCACAAAGACATTTGGCTGCACGAGGGTTTTGCCGAGTATTTGAGTTGGTTGTACAGCGATTTTCGGGCTGCCGACCAGGGACAGACGCTAAAGGCGCAAGTCAAAGACGTTTACCCCGATATTGCCGCAGGAAGCGCCGTGGCAGACATGAACAAAACCCAGTTTCTCGAGCGTTTGCGCGGATTTCGTTACGGTGAGGCGGTCATGGTTGGCAAGAACCTCGAGCGAGCCTTGTTTTTGATGTTTGAGGGGACACTGCCCAAGAAATTTTTTGATGAGGTGTTGGCAGCATTCCCAAACGGCGCGACGATCAAGCAAATTGCCGATGTGGTTCAAACTTGGACGTTTAGCAGGGTGCGTTTGGGAACGCCGTCTCGGGTCGAGTTGATTCCTTTGACGGGCAAACCAGCCATTCCGGCGACAGCCGTCTCTGGTATTTTTACGCCGCCGGGTAAGCTCAAAATTGGCGACGACATTTTTAACGAGGGCGTGTATCTGCGCGGGGCGATGACACTTCACGCGCTTCGTTTAAAAATTGGTGACGAAAGGTTTTTTGGTTTATTGCGTGCGTATCTCGAGAAATACAAATTCGGCAATGCCAGCGTTGAGGATTTTGTGAACCTGACCCTCGAGCTTGAAGGGCAAGACGCCAAAGAGTTGCTCGAGCATTGGTTGTTCGACGCGCAAACCCCTGACTTTCCCGAACTTGGTTTGTTCGCCAAGGATTTTAAACTGGGTATCATTTTTTAACTGAACGCTGGCTTAAGAGGCTCAAAACTTGGATTTCCTGTCCGTCTTGAGCCAGTTTAATTTAAACTCGAGTACAAAAAAGCCTGGGTTTGACCGACCTTCAAAGCCAGATTGTGCTCGAGCTTCTTACTTTTCATGTCTCATGTGCTACCCTACCCGCGTGCATGATCTCGAGCGAGGGTCGTTTGAGAATATTTTGAACCGATGCCAAAATTTGGTGTTCGGTATCCTCGAGGGGGAAGTCCTTGTCAAAAACCTTAATTATTGTGGAATCGCCTGCTAAGGCGAAAACCATCTCGAAATTTCTGGGTGCGGGCTATGTGGTCGAGTCAAGTTTTGGGCACATTCGTGATCTGCCGCGCAATGCCGACGAAGTTCCAGCCAAGTACAAGGGCGAGCCTTGGGCGCGGCTGGGGATCGATGTCAACAACGATTTCGCACCCTTATATGTGGTCAATGCCGACAAACGCCAGCAGGTCGCCAAGCTTAAAGCGCTTTTGAAAGACTCGAGCGAAGTGATTCTGGCGACAGACGAGGACCGCGAGGGTGAGGCGATTGCCTGGCATTTATTAGACGAACTCAAACCCAAAGTGCCGATCAAGCGCATGGTCTTTCATGAAATCACCAAAGAGGCGATTCTGAACGCCCTCAAAAACCCTCGAAAGGTCGATGACAATTTGGTGCAAGCCCAGGAGACACGTCGGGCGCTGGATCGTTTGTACGGTTTTGAGGTTTCGCCAGTTCTCTGGAAAAAAGTCAAACCGCAACTCTCGGCAGGACGTGTGCAGAGTGTGGCGACACGTTTGCTGGTCGAACGCGAACGCGAACGCATGGGCTTCACGCCCGCCAGTTGGTGGGACATTGACGCCAAGTTTGAAACCTTAAAACACGAAGAATTTCCCGCCAGCCTGATCGAACTCGAGGGTAAGCGCCTGGCGTTGGGCAAAGATTTTAATCCCAAAGGCGAATTTGTCGGCGGCGATAAGATCGTGCGCCTCAACGAACCCGAGGCTCGAGCGCTGGCAGCCAGTTTGAAGGGCGCGAATTTTAAGGTTTTAAGTACAGAAGAAAAACCGTTCACGCAGCGCCCCTATGCGCCGTTCATCACCAGCACCCTGCAACAAGAGGGTGGGCGCAAGCTGAACTTTACCGCCCAGCGCACCATGAGAACCGCACAGCGCTTGTACGAAGGCGGTTACATCACCTACATGCGAACCGACAGCACCAGCCTCTCCAAAGAGGCGCTGAACGCGGCTCGAGAGCAAGTGCGCGATCTTTACGGCGAAAGCTTCCTGCACCCAACGCCGCGCACCTACGAGAAAAAAGTCAAAAACGCCCAGGAAGCCCACGAAGCGATTCGACCCGCCGGCGAAAAATTCCGCACCCCACAAGAATTACGTGGCGAATTGGGTGAAGACGAATGGAAAGTCTACGACCTGATCTGGAAACGCACCGTCGCATCACAAATGGCGGACGCTCGAGGGCGCAGGCTTGCTGTACGAATCGGTGCAACCTCGAGCGATGGTCGCGCAGTGGTTTTTGCAGCGTCGGGTAAAACCATTGATTTTGCAGGCTTTTTGCGGGCTTACGTCGAAGGTTCAGACGATCCTGAAGCCGCACTCGAAGACCGTGAAATCAACCTGCCAGCACTGGCACAAAATGACCGAGTGACCGACAAAACGCTCGAGCCGAAGGGTCACACCACCCAAGCCCCAGCCAGGTTCACCGAAGCATCCTTGGTGCAAGCACTTGAGGAGAAGGGCATTGGACGCCCGAGCACCTATGCCAGCATCATTCAGACCATTCAAGACCGTGGTTATGTCTTCAAACGCGGCACGGCGTTGATTCCAACCTTTATCGCCTTTTCGGTCGTGACACTGCTCGAGAAGCACTTCACCAAACTCGTCGATTACAGTTTCACCGCCAAACTCGAGGATGACCTTGACGGCATCGCCAACGGTGAGCAAAAGCGCACGCCTTACCTGAATAAATTCTATTTTGCACCCGAATTCGGTTTAAAACCCATGATTGCCGAAAACCTCGAGAGCATCGACCCTCGAGCCATCGCCACCATTTTTGTGCCGCGACTCGAGGGCAGCGGCATCGAAGTTCGGGTTGGACGCTACGGCAGTTTTATGCAGCGCGGCGATCAAAAAGGCAATATCCCAGAGGATTTCCCACCAGACGATTTGACGCTTCAAAAAGCTGAAGAGTTATTGACGCAAAAATCCAACGAACGCGAATTGGGCATTGATCCACACTCTGGCATGACCGTCAGCGCCAAATCAGGACGCTTTGGACCATATGTGAGCCTCGGCAACCCTGGCGAGGTCGGCGTGAAAAATGCCAGCCTCTTCCCGACCGATAAAATTGAAGAGATTACCCTCGAGCACGCCCTGAAACTCTTGTCACTGCCGCGTTACGTTGGTGTTTCGCAAGGCGAGGAAGTCTGGGCGTTCAACGGCAAATTTGGTCCGTACATCAAACGCGGCGGGCAAGAAGACAAGGGTGACTCGAGAACCATCAGCAGCCACGAAGAATTGTTCAGCATCACGTCAGAACAAGCCGAAGCGGTTTTTGCCCAACCCAAAACCAGAGGTCGTGCCGCGCCCAAACCGCCCGCCAAAGTCTTCGAGTTTGAAGACCGCAAACCCATCGAACTGCGCGACGGACGTTTTGGACCGTATTTGTCCGACGGTGAAATGAACGCCTGGTTACGCGCCGGTGACCGCCCAGACGACCTTGACGCCGACCGCGCTCGAGATATTTTTAACGAACGCGCCAAGCTGCCCAAAGGCAAACCCGTCAAAAAAGCCCCAACCACCAAAACCGCCACCAGCAAAACCAGTACCACAAAAACCGCCACTCGAGCCGCCAAAACCACCACCAAAAAAGCCCCAACCCGAGCCGCCAAAAAAGTCAGCAAACCCAAAGTGACCAAAGCCTCAGTTGCCAAAACCCCAAGCGAAAAACCCGCCTGGACTGAACTCGAGCCTTTCGCGCAAACCTTTGACCCGACCACCGCGCAACTTTTAAAACTGGTCAACGGTCAAGGTGTGAAAATGGCAGAAGCCGCCACGCAATTGCGCATCACCCCAGAAGACGCCATGAGCCGATTTAGGGCGTCGAACTTTAAGTTGTACAATTTGTACCGTAAATCTCGAGCTGCCAGCGTTTGAGGTGATTGAAACTCGAGATTGAGCAACCAGCAGCATTATTTAAATGCTGCTGGTTTTTTACATCATCAAGGAACAAACCATAAATTTACAATTGCATTTTTACTTCAATCCACTTGGTAAAAGTCATATCATCTTCAAATTCAACTGCCTCAGCCAAATCGATATCCCACAAAAGCATAATTGGATCATCCAAAACATCATCACTCAAAACAACGCAAAAGGAACAACCACTACCATCATTCTCAAAAGGGAGCAGGTAAATAGGCATCGAAGGAAAAGCTTCATTTCGTTCCCAAAGTGTTTGTTTTGTTAAATTTAAATGTTCGGGAACATCATCACCAAGCCCAAAGGTCTCCATCGCATATTTTTTACCAGCCAAAAATCCGATTGTTGATAGATACTGGTTAACTACAAGAGGAAGTTCAATTTTGAGAGTTTTTTCGCAATCTAAAATCTGAACTTTGGAAGCGCCTTTTCCACAAGAATCTGAGAAATTAAATTTGAATGTCAACAAATTATTGATAAACGTCATACTCACCTCACCTCAAGTAGTAGATCACATTGATTTCAAGCTAAACAATAGAATATCAATCTCTTTAAAATCCGAGAATGATGCAAGTTTTCACGATAAAATTATAACGCCAAATCAAAATTTCAAAGCCCAAAACCTCGAGCTTCAAGCCCTCGAGATTCCTCAACTGTTCTTTGTGCAGTACAAAGTCTACCTACAACTTGAACAGCACTTTCAACCCCTCCTCGAGCGTCGCGGGTTTGCGCCCTAGCAGTTGCTCGAGGTCTGGACTGATCTCATCTTCTTGCCCGTTTTTGATGTCGGTCATAAAACCGACAACCCGCCCCACCACGATTTCGGGCACGCCGCGCTCGAGCATTTTGGTTGCGAATGCTGTGGCATCGGCGGGTGTGTATTTCACTTCTCGACCCGACAGTAGGGTTAATGCTGCTGCAACATCGTCAAAGGAATACGACGCGCTTCCGGTCAGTTTGTAGATCGTTTGATCCCAACCACCCGCCAGGAGCGAATTGGCGATGGCTTCGCCCATATCGCTGCGCAAGGCAAACGCGACCCTGCCTTGACCTGCGGGCAGCGAAATGCCCGTCTCGAGCACTTTTTCGCCGACAAAGTTCGGGATCGTGTCCATGTACAAGACGTTGCGAAAGATGGCATAGGACAATCCGCTCGCTTTGATGGCATCCTCGGTTTGAAAATGTCCCAACATGAGCTTGTTCGCCATGTTGTTGGTGTCTTTCAAGGTGCGGCTGGTGTACGCGATGCCCTGAACGCCCAGTTTTTTTGCGGCGTCCACGACATTCTGGTGTTGTTGAACGCGGCTGTCCTCGTTCGTGCCAGCGATCAGCAAAACCCGTTCTACGCCTTTCATGGCATTCTCGAGCAAGGCTGGATCATCGTAGTGACCCACGCGGATGTTGACGCCCAGTTCTTTGAGGTCGGCGGCTTTTGTTTGGTCGCGTACCAAGGCGGCAATGTTGTCGGCTGAGGTTTTTCTTAACAGTTGATGGATGACAGCTTTACCCAATTTTCCGGTTGCGCCTGTGACTAAAATCATGTTGCTCCTTATTGTTATTTTGTAATGAATTTTTTATGTCGCTTCAGATTCTTTTCGTGTGTGCAACCCAAACAGTTTGTTTACAGTGATAACAATAGACATATATCGCTGATATGTCAAGCTGGTAACATTTTGATGCTATCATTGATATATGACGTTACCCGCTCAAGTCTCGCCTCGAGACCGAATCATCCAAGCTGCCCTTGCATTGCTCGAGACTGGAGGAGTTGAGGCGGTTTCCACACGCTCGGTGAGCGCCGCCGCCGATGTGCAGCCGCCAACAATTTATCGCCATTTCGGAGACATGCAAGGCTTACTTAACGAAATTGCCAGCGCTGGATTCAGCGCCTACCTCGAGTCCAAGATAAAGCGGGCAAGGTTGAATGATCCTGTCGAGGAACTGCGCGAAGGTTGGAATTTACATCTGGAATTCGGTCTGACCCATCCGCACTTGTACAAGCTGATGTACGGGGTGCTGACCGACAATTCCCGATCCCGAGCTGCCCTTGAAGGGTTTGGGATGCTGCAAATCTTACTTCAGCGAGTGGCTGAAGCTGGACGGCTTGCGGTCAGCATTGAGCGAGCCGCCGTCATGATTCACGGTGCGGCTTTGGGAATCACGCTCAGCCTACTGAATTCCCAGGTCAAAGACAGCAAAGTCTCAGACCTGATGCTCGAGGCTGTCTTGAACACGATCCTCACCTCAAAATCCAAACCCTTAAAAGCCAGCATCGAATCGCAAGCAACCACCCACGCCGTCTCGCTGGTGGCACTGTTACCCGACCTCGAGCCTCATTTCAGCGAGGCAGAACGGGGACTTTTGGTGGAATGGCTGCACCGCCTGATGTGACTCTAACTCGAGCATCCACCGAACTGTTCTCTTCAACACCACAAAACCCGCCACAGCCTGTACAATGCCTGCTTGTGAGCAAGGGACGTGTACTGGCAGCCATGAGCGGAGGGGTGGACTCGAGTGTGAGTGCCGCGCTCTTGCGTGATGATGGTTATGAAGTGATTGGCGCAATGATGCGGTTTTGGCCCGATGCCAAACGCGTGGACACGTTTGATTCGTGCTGCTCGCCTGACGCAGCGTATGAAGCGCGGCGCGTGGCGGATTCGCTCGGGATTCCGTTTTATTTGCTCGATTACCGTGATGTGTTTGAGAAGAACATCATCGAACCGTTTGTCAACGAATACAGAGAAGGTCGCACGCCAAACCCGTGCGTGCTCTGCAATTCCAAAGTCAAGTTCGATCATTTGGTGAAAAAAGCCAAAATGCTGGGTTGCGATTTTGTCGCCACAGGGCATTACGTGCGCCGTGACGACACGCCCTTTGGTCCAGAATTTCATCGTGGCAACGACCCGAAAAAAGACCAAACCTATTTCTTGTGGGGCACACCACGCGAATCGCTCGAGAAAGTGCTGTTTCCTGTTGGACACCTCGAGAAACCCGCCGTGCGCGAATTGGCTCGAGGGTACGGTTTGATCACGGCTGAAAAACCCGAAAGTCAGGACATTTGCTTTGTGCCTGGTACGATTGCCGAGTTCTTGTCCGAACGCATCAAGCCTCAAACGGGCGCGGTCGTGGACACCCAAGGCAACATTGTCGGCGAGCATGAGGGCACGCAGTTTTACACGATAGGACAGAAGAAAGGCATGAAGCTGTTTCACTCGCACCTCGAGCGTTATGTGATTGCGCTTGATCCCGAAAGAAATCAGGTGATCGTTGGCACAAAAGCCGAATGCAACACGCAGACACTCGAGGTTCGGGGCGTGAATTATTTGGTGGATGTGGCAAACTTGCCAACCAAGGTCATGGCGCAAGTGCGTTACCGTCAAGTTCCAAGCAGCGCGACATTGGTTCAAGCCAGCGAAACCGGTTTTCAACTCGAGTTTGACGAACCACAATTTGCCATTACCGCAGGGCAAAGCGCCGTGATTTATGACGGCTCGAGGTTGTTGGGTGGAGGGTTTATTCGGGAACGGGCGTTAAACATTCCCAACCTGCAAACTCGAGAAACCGTCTCTGTTTGAAACTCAAGTGATAGGATTTTGACATGAGTAAAATTGCCCAACTTGAACAAGAAATAGAATCCTTGACACCCGAGGAGTTGCTCGAGTTTCGAGGGTGGTTTAAGGAATTTGAAGCCAAGCTTTGGGATGAAGAGTTTGAACGAGATGTTCAAGCGGGTCGGCTAGATGCGCTTGCTGAACAGGCAATTCAAGATTTTCAAGCTGGACGATTTAAGAAGTTGTAATTGTCAGATTTCTAAAAGTGTATTCTATTCTCGATTTTGATTAAAATGCGCAATTGCTTCATTTGCTTTGCGTTCTCTATAAGCAGCTTGCTTACACGCATTATCACAATACAATTTCTTCTCGGAATTCCGATTAATCAATGTAAACCATTTGCCACACCTGTCACACTTAAGGTATTCGGTACCTCGAGTTACTGCCTGAGCAAATTGCAACCATAAAGCATCTACAAGAGCGTCAGGAAGCAACATTAAATCCAAGTGCCTACTTAAAGGCTTACCCATATTCCAAAGTACCTTTGAACTTATGCCTGTAAGCCTTTCATTGATGTTTGAAAGTATTGTATGATTTACTGCATCAGTGAGTTTAGGTTTGTCAAAATTTTCAGGCAATTGAATTGATTGCAGAAAATCACCTGCAACAAATATTGAATTAGAATTTGGCAATTCTCGATGTTGACCAGACTTCACTATTTCAAGTAGTTCTGGACGTGAAACAAAAAACCACTGGTAACGATCTTTTGTCTTTGGAATCAAGTGCTGTTCTAATGCTGTAACATTACCGTCTCGCATATAATCCCAGATAACAGCAAGACGTTTCATTTCGACAATGTTTTCATACCAAGCATCAAAAGTCTCACCTACTTCCCAAATAATCAAAGATTCCTTGGGAATATTCGTATCGCTGGTTTGAACTCTTGTAATGAAGTCACCCTTATATGCTCGAATTGGATCTAAGTCTGAAATAGGAATGTCAATAACAACAGTTGGAGCGTTAACTTTGGGGTTACCCATGCTTGCTACTGGTCGAAACAACCTTCCATACTTTGAAGCAAAGACTTCAATGTCTCTTTCAGTAGGCTCAAGATCAACAAATTCGCGCCACAGTGCAGAAGCTTTAAGAAGCTCATACCTACGAACCGTTCTTTCTAACCCTGTTGCCCGAGGAATTAGCAGGCGATAGGGAGGCTTTTCATCTGTTACCAAACTATTTGGGAACGTTCGGAATTCATAACCCTCTAGTTCTACTTCCCAAGAAAAAAATTCTGGCGACATCCTTCAACCTCCGTAACAAGTTCGTAACATGCTTCTGTTACGAACTTGTTACGCTAATATTATCCTTTGCCGTCTTGAAATACAAGCGGCTAACGTCTAATCTACCTTATGAAATTTCAAGACCAAAATCACTTCACCACGCCAAACTTTTGGGCAAATTATGAAGCCTTACCAAAAACCATCCAAACCCTTGCAAACAAGAATTTTGAATTACTGAAACAAAATCCTCGCCATCCATCGCTGCATTTTAAGAAAGTGGGTCGTTACTGGTCGGCTCGAGTTGGTGACGATCACCGTGCTGTCGCTGTCGAGATTGAACAAGGCTTGCTGTGGTTCTGGATCGGTTTGCATGACGACTACGAACGCATCATCCGCAATTAATATCGAGAGACACTTGCTGTATAAAGCTCGAGAACGTACAATTCCAAAGCACGGGTCTGTAGCTCAATCGGTTAGAGCAGCGGTCTCATAAACCGTTGGTTTCGGGTTCAAGTCCCGACGGACCCACCAAAAGAAAAGCTGTTCAGTACCGCAAAAATAAACCACCCCTTAAGCCTGAAACAACGCTTGAGGGGTGGTTGGATGTAGTACAGATGTAGTAGAGATTGTTAATTCAATGGAAGACGTTCTGAAACGACTAAAATTTTGTGGACAACAAGTTCCGAGACACCAAATGAACAAACATGCGCAAATACAAAACCTACACCCCAGAATTCAAACACGAAGCCATCACACTTGCTAAAACTGAAGGGGTTAGGAAAACTGCTACCAACCTTGGCATTAACCCGAACATCATCCACCGTTGGAAAAACGAACAAGAAACCCGTATCACAAACGCAAAACCTGTTTTCACAGGACGTGGCAATCAGGTACTGACGGATGCCGATGCGGAAAACCAGAAATTACGTCGTGAACTCGAAATCACCCGCCAAGAACGTGACATCTTAAAAAAAGCCGTGACCTTTTTCGCCAAAGAAACCCGTTAAGATTCGCGTTCATCCTCAAGCACCGCAGCGAATTTGAGTTTGAAATCATGTGCACAACGCTCGAGGTGAGCACAAGCGGTTATCACGCGTGGCGGAAAAGGTCAGAGTCAAGGACGTCCAAAGAGAAAAACTTAGCTACAAAGATTAAAATCTTACACTCGAACAGCAGGAACACGTATGGCAGCAGTCGAATTCACGCGATCCTCCTTGAACAACACGATTATTGCAGCCGACCTCGAGTGGCAAGCATCATGCTCGAGCACGGATTGAAAGGAACACGAAAAGGTAAGACCAATAAGAAACAAACCACGAATTCCAATCACCAGCACGCGATAGCGGAGAATAAACTCGAGCGTAATTTCAAAGCGGACAAACCGAATTATAAATGGGTGGCTGACATTACCTACCGACATTGACGGGCTGATTGTACTTGGCAGTCGTAATCAATTTGTTCTCGAGAAGAGTTGTAGGTTGGAGCATGAGTTTAACGCTCGACACAAAGATCGTGTTGGACGCGTTAGAAATGGCTCGAATCTCAAGGGAACCGAGTGAAGGATTGGTGTATCACAGTGATCGAGGGGTGCAATAACGCGGCTCGAGTGCATCGGGCGGCTGTAGCGAAGTTGGGTGGTATCTCGAGCATGAGCAGAAAAGGAAATTGTTGGGATAGCGACCATGCCCGCTAGGTGCGTTTTGTGGTCAAGAAAATGCCGTGGCTGAAAGCTTCTTTGCGACGTTGAAATGCGAACTGGATTTGGATAAGGCGATTGGGTCTATCGCTGAAACTCGAGGGGTGGTGTTTGAATGGATTGAAGTTTGGTACAAGCGCGAGTAGCCCGTCAGGTGCTTTCTTA
>CAXTTL010000066.1:0-20626 GCA_964247135.1 uncultured Deinococcales bacterium
ATTCCGTCTCCAGAAACAATTTCACACCTTTCGCCATCTCCCGCGTTGTGCTGGGCGTGATTATTCTGATTTTGGCGGCAACAGGAGTCATGCACAACGCATAAAGTTGAAAACTCAAAACTCCATTTCTTCACGCAAAAGCCTCGGGCAACCATCTTTAAATGGGTCACTCACAGTAAAAAATGGACTCAAACCAAATTGTGTTTACATCCGAACTCGAGCCAACCCCGAGTTCGGATTTTGCAGTTCAGATTTACTTGGCAGAACCAATATCATAAACATAACGGACCGATGGTTCGGTGTAGACCATCAGCTTGGCGGCTGCCACGTCATTTGGGATTTCAAAAAAGTACCGCAATTTGACTTCCTGCCCAGGCGTCAGTTCGGTGTCACCATTTTCGTTGCGGCTGACTTTCAGAAAATTCGCCCCGCAAGAAGTTGTGACCTGACGCTCGTTCTGCGAATCGGTGAACTCGAGGATAAAACCCTCACCGCCACACATGCCAACCCCTGCGTTTGGCGCACCCCTCGGCATGGGATTGCGAAACCCAAAAATCAGACGCACGAAACGCTTGCCCTCGCCAGGCTGCACATCGCCAACCTCGAGCGTGCTGATCTGAGCGCTCTCGAGGCGCATATCGGCTTTGCCCACCGGGTAATACGTGCCCAGTTGCGCGTTGATTTGCTCGAGAGACTTGATGCCCGTGCTGTCCGCCGCGAACGGGGCAGCCAAGGGTTTGATTTTGCCCGTCAAATCAAAGCGCAAGACCCCAGCCTGACGTTCATTCCAACGTTCGACCAGCAACTTTGGCACACTGACCTCGTTCGGCACGACAAACACGGTGTAGGCATCGAGTCTCTGCCCTGGTTTTAAGGGCGTGTCCAGCGGTGTAGAATCATTGTCCCTGGCAATGGCAATTTCACTGCCAGCCCAGTCTGGTGTCACCGAAACGCTGTTGGAATCGACCACCGTAAAGACAAAACTGGCATTGTTCAGTTGAACATCCTTACCCGATTGCGGATTTTGCGCGGTGAAACGCACCAACAAGAGTTTTTGTTTGGCGTTTGACACCCAAACATTCTGCCCGATGGCAACCCGTCCAACCAGGTACTCGAGGCTGCGGAGCGTAAAATTTAAAGGGCTAAGCTTGCCCAAAGTGGCAGTTTTGCCAAACACGCCCACGCCGCCAGAAAGCTGTTGCGTGCCAGCCGCACCCGTATCGTTTGGCTTTGAGGGCGTCGGACTTGCCGCACCCGCTCGAGAGAGTGCCAAGGTGTTGCCAGACGCAACCGCATTCACGCCCAAGCTTTTTAAGGCAGCCAGCGGGACATAACTTTTACCCGCCACCACAATGGCTTTTTCGCTCGAGGCAACCCCGTTAATGGTGAGGTTCAAGCTTTTTTGTACGGCTTGGGCGATGACAAGACCACCAAACAACACGACGCCAACAACCAAATATTTTCGCATGATGTGCTCCTCTCGAGTCTTCAGCATAGGCGAAAATTTTTGATGGACACAAAGTGATGGGTTTGAAGCCGTGCTTAACGAATAAGTCACGAACTGAATCTCGAGTGATGTTTCAAATGACCGAGCGTATAGCCAAACCAAAACGTCATTCTCCAGATTGCCGTTTGTAATTCCGAATGACCATCCCCTGCGCCTCGAGCATCCCGCATTTCGCGTAAAAGCCCTTCATATTATCGTCGCACATCAGGTCAATCATGTAAAAACCTGAAAGCCTCTCGAGCATTTGCCGCATGAGTTCGCGCCCAATGCCTTGCGCTTGAAATTCGGGCAGCACCTCGAGCGAGGGAATATACGCCGTCAAAATCCCATCCGAAATCGCAGTGATAAACCCAACCACGCGGTCATCCTCGAGCGCCAAACACACATGGCTTGAGCCGCGCAAAATCTCGAGGTGTTTGGCTGGCGTGGGTGGGTTCAACCAGCCAACAAAGAAACCTTCCAAGTTTTCTGGTACGATGTGCTCGAGGTTGTGCTGATACCGAATCATGGTTTCAACCTCTCACTCGAGTCAATAATAATCGTCACAGGACCATCGTTGACCAAACTGACTTTCATCTCGGTTTGAAAAATTCCTGTTTGCACCTCGAGGTTTTCATTGCGCAGCATTTCGCAAAAGGTTTTGTACAAACGGTTGCCATCGTCTGGACTGGCGGCTTGCGAAAACCCTGGGCGGTTGCCGTCTCGAGTGTCGGCGTACAGCGTGAATTGGCTGACGGCAAGAACTGCGCCATTCACTTGCTCGAGCGATACATTCATTTTCCCAGCTTCGTCGTTGAATACCCGCAACTTGGCAATTTTTCGCGCCAGGTACGCCGCATCGTCTTGCGTGTCGCCGCGTTTCACACCCAGCAACACCAGAAAACCCCGTTCGATCTCGCCAACAATTTTGCCTTCAACCATCACATTGGCGCTCGAGACGCGCTGAATCACGGCTTTCATGATGGTGTTTGTAATCCCATTTTGAGCGAGTGAATGCCTTCAGTCAGCGCTCGAGCTTCTTCAGCGTCCAAATTGCCACGCGTTTTTTGTGCCAGCACCTCGAGAATCCGCAGGCTGCGTTCGGCGGTTTCGCGTCGTTGCACGCCGTCGCGTTCGAGACGGCTCGAGAGCACGTTTAAGTTTCCCAGTGCCGCTTCGCCTGTGGCGGTTAGAGACTGAATCAAACCAAGAAAATCAGAATTCGACATAACACCTCGAGCCTTAGAATAACGTGGTTTGCTCGACCTCGAGCTTGATGTCTGGTTTTGCGCCCAAAGCCTCGAGTTCTGCCTTGACGGTTTTGATGTCCTGCCAGGTCAACCATTTTGGACCGCCCGTGGTTCGGACTGGGTTTCGCAGCAGATACGCGGGGTGAAACATCGGAAAAATCTTGATCGGCGCACTCAATTTCTTAAATTCACCCCACACCCCTCGGGTTTTGGTGATGCCCAAACTTGTGCCTGTCGCCCATTGCGTTGGCACATTCCCCAAGGTCACAATGATCTGCGGGCGAATCAATTGAATCTGCTCAATCAACCAATGTTCGCAAGCTGCGATTTCATCGGTTTCAGGATTGCGGTTGCCAGGAGGACGGCATTTGACGATATTGGCAATGTACACCGACTCTCGAGGGATTTGAACGGCAGCCAGAATTTGATCGAGCAATTGCCCAGCACGACCCACGAACGGACGACCCGTTTTGTCCTCGTCCTCGCCTGGACCTTCGCCAATAATCATCAGTTGCGCGTCGGGGTGTCCTTCGCCAAACACGACATTCTTGCGGGTTGGGGCGAGTTTGCAAGTGGTGCAACTCGAGCAAACAAGTCCAAGATTCTCGAGATCGGTCATACGGTCATTTTACCTGTGCATGAAGGTTTGAAACGCAATGGCGTTCTCTATTTTTGATTCAATCTACAATTTGTTTGCAGTAAAATTCAGGCGTCGCAACTGAACAAGATATTTTAGAAACTGGTACAGACAAAATTGACCGTCATCAAAAAATGACGGTCATTAAACAATTTAACTTTGACTCAAATTGCAAAACTCGAGTTTTAATCAGCCGCAGATTGCATGGCATCTGTGTTAATGACGCTCATGGCTAAATCGGTCAAAAGGTGGTCAGTGTCGCCCTCTTCGCCAGCAATGCGGTGCAAGGTGTTGTGCGCCTCGGATTCGCCAAGCATCTTCGCATAGGCGCAAACCGTGCCGTAACCCGCGATTTCGTAGTGCTCAACGCGTTGCGCGGCGGCAATCAAACCGGCATCCATCACATCAGGTTCAATTTGTGCTTTCTTCGCCAGAAGTTCACTGCCCTCTTTGATCAAGCCCTTCATGGCTTCGCAGGTGTGACCATCGGGATTTGCACCCAAGTTTTTAACGATTTTTCCAACGTCCTCGCGCTGCTTTTTGGTTTGCTCGAGGTGCTTTTCAAAAGCTTGACGCAATTCTGGATGGGTGGCGGCTTTTGCCATCAATGGAATGGCTTCGACCAGTTGCGTTTCGGCACTGTAGAGGTCGCGGAGTTGCTCGATGTAGAGGTCTTTAAGGTTGTTCATCTTCATGGCTATTTCTCCTTTTGGCATTTTGAGTGCCGTGTTGTTTGCTGCCAGAGTATTTTTGCCCATATTGCTCTGCCACATCTGATTGCGCCCTGAACCCGAGCTGAAGAAAAACGCTGAGACCAACAAAGTGAAGCAATTGTGTGGAACGAATGTAATTCCACAAAGCGCAGTTGAAAATCATGACCTATAGAGGCAGAAAAACCGATCAACCTCGAGCGAACGCTGCATCCAGGTTGATCGGTTTTTACCATTTTGAATTCTATATTTTGAAATTCCTTTGGTTGACCGGTATATTCATTCAATTGTCATCCGAGAATCAAATCGCCACGGGTTCTTCATACACCCCGTACACCCCTCGCAACACATCCATCATCTCGCCCAGCGTGGCGTAAGCGTGGGCGCACTCGAGAAACGCGGGCATGGTGTTCTGCCCCAGCACCGCGACTTTGCGCAGTTGCTCGAGACTCGCGGCGTGTCTGGTCGCATCCCGTTCGCGGCGCACCTGCGCGAGGCGTTCGGCTTGAATGCGTTCCACTTGTTTGTCCACCAGTTGAATCGGCACGGACAGCGGTTTATTGTCGCTGAATTCGTTCACGCCAACAATAATCCGTTTTTTGCCGTCCACCTCGCGTTGATAACGGTAACTCGCGTCGCCAATCTCGCTCGAGAAAAACCCATGCTCCAGCGCTTTCACCACGCCGCCGAGGTTGCGAATTTGGGTGATGTAACGCATGGCTTGGCTTTCGACTTCATCGGTCAGTTTCTCGAGGTAGTAACTGCCCGCGAGTGGGTCGATCACGTTTGCCACGCCTGTTTCGTGGGCGATGATTTGTTGGGTTCGCAGCGCAATCGTGGCGGCATCTTCGGTCGGCAGCGCCAGGGCTTCATCGAACGAATCGGTGTGAAGGCTTTGCGTGCCGCCCAGCACGGCTGCCAGGGCTTGAATCGCAACTCGAGCGATGTTGGTCAGCGGTTGTTGCGCGGTCAGACTGACCCCTGCGGTTTGGGCGTGGGTGCGGAGCATCCAGGATTTCGGGTTTTTCGCGCCGTAACGGTTTCGCATCTCAGAAGCGTAAATTCTTCTGGCGGCACGAAACTTGGCGATTTCCTCAAAAAAATCGTTGTGAACATCGAAAAAGTAACTGATGCGCGGTGCGAATTCGTCAATGTCCAACCCTCGAGCCAGCGCCTGTTCGACGTAATGAAAGCCGTCCGCCAGGGTAAACGCGAGTTCTTGAACATTGGTCGAGCCAGCCTCGCGGATGTGATAACCCGAAACGCTGATAAAATTCCATTTTGGTGTGAACTTGGGCGACCATTCAAAGGTGTCGATCACGAGCTTGACACTCGGTTCTGGTGGGAAAATAAATTCTTTTTGGGCGATAAATTCTTTTAAAATGTCGTTCTGAATCGTGCCGCCCAGATTCTCGAGTTTAAAACCCTGATTTTCGGCGTTCGCCAAGTACATTGCCCAGATCGCGCTGGCGGGCGAGTTGATCGTCATGCTGGTCGTGACCGTCTCGAGGTTCACGCCTTTAAACAGCACTTCCATATCGGCAAGGCTCGAGACTGCCACGCCACACTTCCCAACTTCGCCACGCGCCATGATGTGATCGCTGTCGTAGCCCATCAAGGTTGGAAGGTCGAAAGCGGTGCTCAAGCCCGTCTGACCCGCCTCCAAGAGCGCGTGGAAGCGTTGGTTGGTTTGCTCGGCGCTGCCAAAACCAGCGAACATCCGCATCGTCCAGAGTTTGGCGCGGTACATGCTGGGTTGCACACCTCGAGTGAACGGGTATTCTCCTGGCATTCCCAGTTTTTCAGCAGACTCGAGTTCGCCCAAATCGTCTCGAGTGTAAATCGGTTCTGGATCAATCCCGCCCATGCTCGAGAAGAGCACATCGCGTTCTGGGAATTTTTGATTCGCTTTTTGGTACACGCCCGTCAGCCAGGATTTCTTGTCCATGATGTCCTCCAAAAACTCGAGCAACCCTCGAGCGGTGTTTGATGCTGTCATCATAGAACGTTTAAAGCTCAAGGATTATCAGTTGCAACCGAATTCATGTACAAAACTTGATGTTGATTCGTCGAGACAGAACTTAAACTCCCTTTTCCCGCGCGGCGGGAGAAAGGCTGGGGATGAGAGGGAGACGGAGCAATTGCTAATTTTTTAATGCACTCAAAACAGCTCGAGACTTACAATCTGCTGCGTGGGTCGAGCGCATCACGCAAACCATCGCCCAAAAAGTTGATACTCAGGCTGGTCAGCAAAATAAACAACCCAGGCCAAAAAGACGCGAGCGGATTTTGAAAGATCGCTTCCTGGGCGCTCGAGAGCATGTTGCCCCATGAAGGAATGTCTCGAGGAATGCCGTACCCCAAGAAAGAGAGTGCGCTTTCGGAGATGATGTTGTTGCCAACGTCGAGCGTGACTTGCACAATAATCGGCGCGACGGCGTTGGGCAGAATGTGACGAATCATCACGCGCCAGTCGCTCGAGCCTAACGCTTTGGCGGCGTCGGTAAATTCGCGTTGGCGCAGGCTTAATACCAAACCACGAATGACTCGAGCCGTGCCGAGCCAACCGAAAAGCACCAGCACAAAAATGATCAAAACGATTGGTCGCGCCGAACCAAAAATCGAGTCGAGCACACCGCCAAGTTTGACATCGGGGTTGGCGAGCAACCCTGAGAGAATCAACAAGAACGGAATTTGGGGCAAGGACAGCATCACGTCGATAAACCTCGAGATGATGTTATCAATGTCCACCACGATGGCTTGGACGAAAGCAAAGTAAGCAATCGTGGCTGCAAGCCCAACACCAACAATCCAGGCAAGTACGACCCCAACCCCAGAGTAGGTTGCTGCAAACTGACTGGTGACGAGCAGCGTGAACGCGATCACACCCGCCCAAACCAACCATTTCAAGCCGTTTTTCAACCAGAAGCTCGAGCCTTCAAGTCGTTGTTGTTCTGCAAGTAAACTCGAGCGTAAACCAACCGAAAAAATGACGGGTTGCCCGCTGTAATAACCGGCAATCGTGCCGAGCGTCACGCCGATGAGTGCCGATAAAAGTGCGACGGCAACGCCGATCAGCAAACTGACACGTCCTGCGTACAAGAGTTGACTAAAAACATCGCGTCCAAGGTCGTCGGTTCCCATCAAGTGTCGTCCGCCTGGTTGCGCCCAGGTGTTCGAGGTTTCGTTCAAGGTGGGCGAAAACGGTGCGATCAGCGGCGCGAAGATGGACACGAAAAACAACAATCCAAGCACAGCAAGCGAGAACATGGCAAGGCGGTGTTTTTTAAACCGTTGCCAGGTTTTGTTCTCTTCTTTTCGTTTGGGGGGCGTTGCCGTTGTTGTTTGGCTCATGGATATTCCTCGAGATTAAATTATTGTTCTTTTTGAATGGCTCGAGATTCAAAATGTTTTGGTTTAAGGCGTAGGGGTGAACCTTCTTGATCCCAAAACGCACCTTCTTGACCATAAAATGCACCTGCGGGCATGGTCGCTTCGGGCGGGATCGCTTGTGTTCACCCTAAGCATGAAAACCGTTTCTCGAGATTTACAATTTTATTTTTTAGTTGTAACGAATTCTTGGATCGACCAGCGCGTACACCAAATCTGCCAATAGGTTCGAGGCGAGTGTGGCAATCGCCAGCATCATCAAAATCACCATTGCAACGTTGTAATCTTTTTGCACCACGCTCGAGAGCAGGGCTGTGCCCATGCCGGGCCAGTTAAAAACGCTTTCGGTTAAGACTGCGCCGTTCAGAACACCAGGAATCGAAAGTCCGACCAAAGTCACGATTGGAATGAGGGCATTGCGAAGCGCGTGTTTGTAAATCACGATGCGTTCACTTAAACCTTTGCCGCGTGCGGTTCTGACAAAATCCTGGTTGACCACCTCGAGCAAACTGGCTCGCATAAAACGGGTCCAACTGGCAATTTGAATCAGTGACAGGGCAATCACGGGCAAGACCAAATGCCAGAGTGCGTCTTTGGCGTAATTCCACCAGCTCGAGAGTGTCACGCGGCTGCCAAAAGCTTGTCCTGGCGAGACGTAATCGCCAACTTTGGGATAATTTTCAATCCCCGCAGGCAGGGTCACGGCTTTGGGTTCGTCTTGTTTGGTGGCTTCGTTGTAAACGCCCACAGAAATCACGGGCTGACCTTGAGCATTTTTGCTAACGCTGAGGACTTGACCGTTGAGGTCAAACTTTTCATCCGATTCGACGGTCATGCTGACGCCTTCGGATTGCATTCCGTCGGTGGGAAACCATTTGAGTTTTGCGCCAAAAAGCAGCAGCATCATGATGCCGAGCCAGAAGACTGGCACGCTGTAACCGACAAATGACAAGAAGGTGGTGACGTAATCCAAAAGGCTGTACTGCCTGACCGCCGCATAAATCCCGATGGGCAATCCAACCAGCAAGGATAAAATGAACGACATGGTGGTCAATTTTAAGGTGTTTTGAAGTCGTTGTTGAAAGACATACTCTGTGGCGGAAATATAACCATTTTCTCGAGAAACCCCGAAATCCAAAACGGCGGCTTTGGATAACCATTTGCCGTATTGCACGTACCAAGGTTGATCCAAACCGTAATCGTGACGAAGCCGCGTCACGTCGGCGACGGTCATTTTTGGATTGCCGAGTTTGAGTTCGTCAATAAAGTCGCCTGGTTGCAATTGCACCAAACCAAAGATCGCCATGCTGATGGCTAAGAGCAATGGAATCATGCCGATCAAGCGTCTTGAGGTGTATAGGAGCATTTTAAAAATCCTATCGATTGAGATTGGGTTTGGGGCTGAAAGTATGTGCCTATGCTCGAGCTTTGGTTTTGGGGCGAAGCGCTTTAAATTCTTCGCCCCGTTTTGTTTGCTCGAGAATCCTTGTTACTTCATTGGAATGGTTTCTTTCGCGCCGCGTTGTTTCCAGCCGACCAACCAACCCAGGGTGCTGGGGTAACGGGTGTTGGCGTTCCAGGTGTAGTTGGTTAAGCCATTGCGAGCGGTGTAAAGGTCGGTGCGTTCGTACAACGGAATGGCGGGCAGTTCGCGGTTCCAGATGACTTGGGCTTTGGCGAGGATCGCTTTGCGGGCGTCCACGTCGAATTCACGACGGGCTTTGTCCCAGAGCGAATCGTATTCGGCGTTGCACCAGCCGCCAATGTTTTGCCCAGCAAAGCCGTTGTCGGCGGTTGGCACGTTGTCTTTGATGGTCTTCGAGCTTGGGTCGTCGCAGTAGTACAAGCCCAGGTCTTCGGTCAGCGGTTGTTGAACGTAAGCGAATTGGAACAGACCCTTCCACTTGCCGTTGCTGGCTTGGGCAATGAACGCGTCGTCAAAGACCACGCTCGAGGGGGCGTTGTTGAATTTCACATCGATGCCGATTTTCTTGAGGTTGTCTTTGTAAAATTGTTGATCGCGCTCGCGCACTGCGTTGCCGGCGGTGGTCACATACTCGAGCACGAACTTGACGGTTTTGCCGTCCACGGTGCGCTCCATGATGCCGTCCGAACCTGGTTTCCAGCCCATCGCCGCCAAGAGTTGCTTGGATTTCTCTGGGTTGTAATCGTAAGTGTTGATGCCTTGGGTGGTGAAGACGTTCGAGAGACTGTTGACCACGTTGTTTGAAACTTTTGCCGTGCCGCCGCGCAAGTCCCTGGTCACGGTTTCGCGGTCGATGCCGTAGACCAGCGCTTGACGGGTGCGCACGTCGTTCAAGCCGAGGTCTTTGACCTCTTGGACTTTGTCAAACTGGTTGACATCCCAGTGTTCCCAGAGTGCGGTTTTTGGCGTGAACACGGTGTACAGACCTTTGGCAGCATCTTTGAGAGTCTTGATCGTGGTCGCTGAGGCGACCAGACCGACGCTCGAGGTGGCGTCAACTTGCCCCGCCAGCACGTTGACTTGCAGCGTATCGGTCTTTTGGAAGAATTTGTAAATCAATCGGTCAACCATTTGCGGGTTGTTGCGCCAGTAATTGCTGTTGCGCACCAGCGTCCAGCTTTGATCGCGTTGCCATTTTTGGAATTTAAACGGTCCAGAGGTCACCACCGGTCCTTGCTTGCTGGTGGCGATGGCGGCGCCCAAGAAATCTTTTTGAATGATCTCGAGTTGCTGCTCTTTGGACTTGCCTTGGGCTGCGGCGGTGGCTTTGTCCCAGAGTGGTTTCCAGATGTGTGCCGGTGGAATAAAATTTGCCACAAAGCTTGGCGCGGCGGTGGCGAACAGGTACGGCGGGTCGTAGGTCACCTCGAAAGTGTTGTCGTCAATGACCTTCATGGTTTTGGGATAATTGTCACGGGTGGAGACGGGCAGGCGCTCATCTCCGAAAACGTCGTAAGCGAATTTCATGTCGGCGGTGGTGATCGGACGACCGTCGGACCATTTTGCGCCGGCACGGATGTTCCAACGGATGGTTTGGGCGGTCACGTCTCCGGCAGCATTTTTGGTCAGTTTGACGCCACCGTTTTTCTCGGTGGGGACCTCACTTGCCAAGTCGGGTTGCAAGGTGCCGTTTTGGTCGAAGTAGGTCAAACCAGCGTACAGCCAGCCGAGCACTTCAGCCGAAATCGCTTGGTTGTTGACGAAAGGCTCGAGCGCCGAGGGTTGTTGGGTTGTTCCGAGAATCAATGAATTGTCTGACGCGCCAGCCAATGCCGATGGACCGAGTGCCATTGTGCCGAGCGCCATGACACCAAATGCTGTAAGCCATTTTTTGTTCATACGTCCTCCTTGAAAAATAAATCGCCGCCAGTTACGGAATCTGAACTGAGTCCAACGGGCGTGATGAGCAAGGATATGTTGGAGGGAACACTTATGTCAACGAAAACGTTTGCAGCCACCTTCATTGTTGCGCCACGGTGACAAAATCGTGTCAGTACTGCTCGAGTTGAAGGTATAAAACAAAAACGGGTGCTCGAGAAAGCACCCAATTATCAACTCAAAACCAACTTTAATGGCAGGCGCTTGCGCCCTCACCTTCGGGGGCAACTGCGCCGTCGGTTCGGAAGCTGTGCCCGCAACCACAATTGCTGGTCGCGTTCGGGTTCTCGACCACGCTAAAGCCGCCGCCCATCATCGTCTCGAGATAATCGACCAATGCTCCCTGAACGAACGGCAAGCTGGCGCGGTCCACGACCAGGCGCACGCCGTTGGATTCAAACATCGAATCTCCCTCGAGCGTGCGGTCATCGATTGCCATGCCGTAACTGTAACCACTGCACCCGCCAGATTTCACAAAAACCCGAACGGCAGCGTGTTCTTTGCCGTTTTTGCTCATGATCTCGAGGGCTTTTTGAGCACCCGTGTCGGTGATGCGAATATCGTTACCCACTTTTGGTTGTTCCATGACTGCGCTCATGGCGTCAATCTAGCACTTTTAAGCCAGCTCAAAGGTGCAATAGAATACCTCCCTCGAGCTTGAAATACCCGCTCAAATGCCTTAAAGTCAAACCCTGTGCGCCCATAGCTCAGCCGGATAGAGCATCAAGCTTCTAACTTGACGGTCGCAGGTTCGAGTCCTGCTGGGCGCACCACATTCGCCTCGAGACAGCATCTCGAGGTTTTTTCATGTATTCTCGAGGCTCGGAGGGTACAACATGGCGGTTTCTCGAGACACAGCAGTTTTAATGCTTCACGGTTTTACGGCGCAACCCAAAACCGTGGATTTTATTGAACGGTATTTTCAGCGCGAGGGTTACGGGTACGAGATTCCTGTGCTGCGCGGTCACGCCACCAAACGCGAGGATTTGGTTGGCGTGAAGTGGCAAGATTGGGTGGAAGATGCCCTCAGTGCATACTCGAGACTCAAAGAAAAAAAGGGAAAGGTGGCAGTGGTGGGGCATTCTATGGGAGCGGTGGCAACCATTCAACTTGCCGCCCAAAAACCTGATGTCGCAGCCGTTGTTCTGGTTGCGCCCGCCTTAAAATTTTCAAACCCAATGGCGGGAATCGCGCCGCTTTTAAAAAACCTTGTCAAATGGAATCCTGGCAGCGGCTCGAGCGTGCTGGACCCAGCCTTGCGTGAAGAATCAGATCGGTTGGCAGTCACCTACAAGGGTTTCCCGACCGCCGCCTTTGCCGAATTGTACGCGATGGCAAAACTCACGATTCCAAAACTCGAGTTGATCAAATGCCCTGCGCTGGTGATTCATTCGCTCAAAGACCAGGTGATCCCCCCTGCGGCGGCTGAACTGGCGCTCGAGAAACTGGGAAGCGTTGATAAGAACATCAAATGGTTTCAGAATTCTGGGCATGAAATGTTCTGGGACATGGAACGCGAAGCCCTGTGCGAGGCGATTGTTGGGTTTTTGAACGAGAAAACCTGATTTTAAGGATAACTTAATTTTGTTGTGATCGTCTCACCCAAACCATCTTTTGGTGTCAGAGTGATGCTGACCGAGTAATCGAGCGCCGCCGCGTGACGCACCAGCGTTTGCAACTCGAGTTTGGTCTCCGCATTTTCAATTTGTTGCGCTCTCGGCAGGCTGATACCTTCTTTGGCAGCAACTTCTTTGAGCGTGATTTTGCGGTTTGCTCGCGCTCGAGACAAGGCTTTTTTCAGGTTTTCCTCGAGCAATATTTTTTCAAAATCGGCTTTAAAGTTGTCCGAATTTGCAGCGACAATCAATCTTTTGGGTGGATTTCCACCCGTCAGAATTCCTGTTTCGATTTCTTCGTCGGTAAACCCCGAGAGCATTTTGAACATTTCTTGGGCTTGTACATCATCAAAATTAAATTGGGTTTTTATTTCGCTCACAGTTGCTCTAGGCATTTTCGTTCCTTTCAATCACTGGAATTCGATTCAAGTATGCTTGCAATACGATGATGGCTTCAAACAACTTTTGCGGGTTTGGAACGTTACCAGTTTTGTATTCTGCGTTCACCACGACCAGTTCCTCGTCAACCACAAAAAAATAAACTCTTGCCCCGCCTTTTAAACCACCTCGAGAGCGTGTTTTGAGTTCCCACAGTGGAGTGTTTCTCAGTTTTTGAGCGAACCTCGAGTTTGTTCCAAAAACATGAAAATCGGTGAGCATTTCCACAATGGCGTCTACAGCTTCTTGGCGCCCAGCGAATGCCATCTCGAGCAAATTTTCGACCAGAATCGTGTGTTCGGATTTGAGATGATTTGGATGTCGAGCTTGTAAGAAAGGCATCGAGGGTTAAGTTTATCAAAAACCAACAATAAAGTCTAGGCTATAATTTAGAAATAATCGTCCAACATCCTGTAAAACCCGAGCTTGACATTTCAAGCTCGGGTTTTTTATTTTGATGTCTATTTTTTAGAAAATACATCTCCGAAACGTCAATTACAGTTTTGAGAATCACCAAATCAGTTGCGCTGTTCTGAAGTTGCAGTCTTGGTCCGAACTTCGTTTATTCGAAGCCCGAATGTCAGTAACACTGCTGCACCAGCCGTCCAGTACAACACGACAAGCGAATCGCTGCCTGCAAAAAGACCGTGAATTGTGGCAAAAATAAATGCGGGGTACGACAGTAAGTGCAACACCCTCCAAGCTCGAGCCGAAAGTCGATTCTTGAAGACGGTCGAGACGTACACGGTCAAGAGGGCGTATACCGTCAAGGTTCCCAGTCCGATCTCGAGGGGTTTGAAACTCGAGGCAAAGGGCAGCAGCACACCAACGAGCGGTTGACGGTATTGCGCGTCCACCATCAGGAACAACCCGTGAATCATGCTGACCGCCAGGGCAAAACCAGACAGCAAACCGTGCCAACCGTACTGCGAGGCGCGGTTTAACCAGGCGGGAGCGTATTTGCTCGAGAGCAGCGCCCCAAGACTGGTGCTGATGGCAAGCGCCACATAAGCAAGTGTTCCGCTCGAGCGCAAGATCAACCAGGCAAGTGGACCTCCTGGCAGTTTGAGCAAGGATGCCAACCACGCCAGGATCAGGGTGGCAAGAATCAGCGCTGTCAGCACTTCGTTAAAGGTTTCAGATTTTTGAGTGGCTGGTTTGGGTGTCATGAATTTGCTCCCTTACGTTGTGAAACTCGAGTTTGACCACTCACTGAGGTTGTTATCGGCATCGAACGCCAAGAGTGCCTGAATTTCAGGCTCGAAGGGGCGCAATTGCTGCGACCCGAAAAAGGCGAGTTTGGACAAGACTTCGGCGGTGGTCGCACGGCTCGAGACGGCTGTCACTTGGATAAAATTTGACTCGAGCGGTGTACCAGTGCGCGGGTCAATCAGATGATGCCCGCCCTGCCAAGCGCGGCGCTGGGTGCTCGAGGTGCAGATTCCCCACGTTCCTGCGGGCAGTTCAATGCCGAGTGGTTGATCGTTTGGTGTTTGAGCGTTGACAGCAAAGGGTTTGGATTGCCTGGCAAAAACATCGCCACCAAAGTCCAGCACAAAATCACCCTCGAGCTTTGCGCCGACCCACTCGGCAATCCAAGTTTTGGCAGTGCCCCCCAGGTCAATTTGAGTATCTTTTGGCAAGGTAATTCTGTCTTTGCTGACCCGAATACAATACCAAGTTGGGACACTCGAGACTGGGCAATTTGACACCTTGAATGACTCGCGCTCGCTCCAAGATCGGCTGTAACCGGCGTGCTCGAGGGCTTTCGAAACCGTTGGTGTAATCAAGCCATTTGTTCGGGCAGCAACTTCAAGCGCGTGGCCCAAAGCTTGAACCAGTTCAATCGGTGGATTCTCGAGCACATGATCGCGGTTGAGTTGCGTTAACGGCGAGTCCTGAAAGCGGGTCAGCAGACGCTCGAGCCGCAGCACTTCCTCGAACGCCCAAGTTGCATCGTTTGCCGTGATGTTGACGGTCGTGCCAAGGGCGTACTCGAGCATCGTCTCCATGATTTAGCTCGCTCTGGTTGTGGCAACTGGGGCTTGGACGTAACGCCGCACGATACGCACCACAGGTTTTTGAATGGTTTGAGTTGGAACGCTCGAGACGACAGCTTGTACCGGCTTTGATACCGTTGTGACAACAGGTGTGGCAACTTTGGTGACAGTCGTTGCCGTAACTGGCTTTGAGACTGTTGCCACCGCAGGCGTGTTGACGGTGGTCGTAACTGCTGTTGCTGTCACGGCTTTGGGCGCAAATCCTCGAGCGGTGACGCCGAGGGTTGTGCCGAGCGCAATCAGCAAGGTCAAACTCAGGGCGAACGAGCCATCGAACTTCTTGCGGGGCTTACTGGGAATCATTGCTATCACCTTTGCGATCTTCGTTTGTTTGCTGTTCTTGATCTGTGTTTTGGCTGGGTGCTGGGACATCCACATATTGAATTTCTGGTTGTGTTTGAGCAACATTGGCAACAGGTGCGTTGTCAAAGGTGGTGGATGCAGACGACACTGCAATTTGAGTTTGAACAGGTGCGGAGACCACTGTGCTGGGTGACGGCGCAAATACGGCATAGGCAAAAGTTGTGGCGCTCACGGTCGCAATGGTCATGATGGCAATTCGGATTGGGTTCATGGTTTCCTCCTGAGACGCAGTGTCTCATGGCGCGGTTTCTGCACGGTAACAACTCGGTTAAGTTTTGGTTACGGCATCAAAACCCGAGAACATGACGAACATCCAAAGAAAAAGTGCCGCCAAATTCTATGGCGGCACTTGAAGTTCAAAACTCGAGAAGCTTTACTTGGCGTATTCGACGCTGCGGCTTTCGCGGACCACCGTCACTTGCACCTGCCCTGGGTATTCCATGTCCTGCTCGATGCGTCCTGCAATTTCTCGAGCGATCAAGGCGGCTTTGGAATCCGAGACTTTCTCGGGTTGCACGATCACGCGCACTTCACGTCCTGCCTGAATCGCGTAAGCGCCAGAGACGCCTGGGAAGCTGGTGGCAATCGTCTCGAGTTGCTGGAGGCGTTTGACATAGGTCTCGAGGTCTTCACGGCGAGCACCTGGTCGGGCGGCAGAGATCGCGTCGGCGGCGGCAGCCAATACGCTGAAGACGCTCTCGCCGTTTTCGGGGTCGTGGTGGTGGGCAATCGCGTCGATGACTTCAAACGGTTCGCCGAAACGCTTGGCGAGGTTGATGCCGATTTCGACATGTGTGCCTTCGATCTCGCGGTCAATGCTTTTGCCGATGTCGTGCAACAATCCAGCGCGACGTGCCAGGGTCGCATCAAGCCCAAGCTCTGCCGCCATGATGCCCGTCAGGTGCGCCACCTGAATGCTGTGCTTCAAAACATTTTGCGCGTAACTCGAGCGAAAGTGCATCCGACCAAGCAATTGCAACAAACCTGGTTTGAGACCGACCACATTGGCTTCAATCGCAGCTTCCTCGCCGCGCTCGAGAATGTAGGTTTTCATTTCGTCTTGGGCTTTGGCAACCACCTCTTCGATGCGGGTTGGGTGAATGCGTCCGTCTGTCACAAGTTGCTCGAGGGCTTTGACGGCAACCTCGCGGCGAATCGGGTTGAAGCTCGAGAGGATCACAGCTTCTGGTGTGTCGTCAATGATTAAATCGACGCCGGTCAAGCTTTCAAAGGCGCGAATATTCCGTCCCTCGCGTCCGATGATCCTGCCTTTCATCGCGTCCGATGGAATCGGCACGACGCTGACCGCCATGCTGGCGGTGGTTTCGGAGGCGGAACGTTGAATGGCTTGGGCGATGATGCTTTGGCTGCGGCGCTTGACATCGAGGCTGACCTTCTCGAGCATCACTTTGACGCGCACGCCTTTTTCTTCCTCGAGTTCATTGTCGAGTTTCTCGAGGATCATTTCGCGGGCGGCTTCGCGTGAAAGTTCGCCAACTTCGTAGAGTTTGCGTTCGGCTTCGTGGATTTTGGCGTCGGCTTGCACCAACAATTCTTGGTAGCGCTTTTCTTCGACTGAGATTTTCTCCTCGAGTGCGTCCAATTTGACGGCTCGAGCATCGAGTTGCTCTCCCCTGCGGCTTAAACGTTCTGTCTCGAGGCGGGCTTCCTCGCGCTCGGACTTGATGCTCTCGCGCTCGGACTTGATGCCGTCGCGCTCGGCGAGGATCGCGTCGCGTTCGCGTTTGTTGTCCTCGTCGATACGGGTTTTGAGTTGCAAGCCCTCGTCGCGTGCCTTGAGTTCTGCGTCCTTGCGGATGCGGTCGGCGTCGGCGTCGGCTTGGCGGCGAATGGTTTCTGCTTCCCGTCGGATGGAATCGGCTTCCCTCTGGGCGTTCTCGCGCAAGCCAGCATCGGCTGCGGTTCGAGACTCGAGTTCACGCTTGTGTCCCTCTTGAATGTTCTTGAGGTTGGCGTTGTTGAGGAAATACATGATTCCAGCACCGACGAGAGCGGCGACAATGGCGGTAAGAACAACAATGAGTATGGTATCCATTTCAGCTCCTCTCGTGGTTTTACTGCGAGGCAGTCTGACCATGCCCAAATCCAGGCACAAAGAAACGTCATGTCCGTGCTGGAAACACGAAAAGCGTTTTGAGTTAAGGTTTTGAACGGGGAAGTCATTCCACCGAAGATCGTGTTAAACATAAAGGTTGACCCTTCAGCCCTGAGTGTAACACTTGGAAAGCAAAATGAGCGCAGTCAAGGTCGCTATTCAAAGTCCATCGAGATTTTGGGGTTCTGAAACGATCTTTGCTAGATTGTGAAGATGTTTCGTGTAGCGAGTTTTCTTGAAGAAATTCCCGAATATCCCCTTCTCGCCATTCCAGTCTTGCTTTTGGGATTCGCCGCCTCGTTCTCAATGCCGTTCATCTCGCTTTTTGGCACGAACATCATTCACATGACCCCATTGGCGCTTGGCACGTATTTAAGTTCGGTCGCTGTCTCGAGCATCGTGCTGAGTATGTTCACGGCACGGGTTTCGGATCGCTTGCGAAGTCGCAAACCCGTGGTGCTGGTAGGGCTGGTGTCGGCGGCATCTGGTTATCTGGCGCTGGCTTTGGTTCGGGATTACACGGCATTGCTGGTGCTGGCAAGTTTTTGTTTGGGTTTGGGAGCTTCGGCGTTTCCGCAAATATTCGCCCTTGCCCGCACGCAATTTTTGGGAAACAGCCTCTCGCAACAAGCCGTCACGGCGCTCCGTTCAATCTTCTCGCTGGCTTGGGTGGTCGGTCCGCTCGGCGGGTCGGTGTTGCTCGAGAAATTCGGTTTTACGGGTTTGTTCTTGGCAAGCGGCGCCTGTTATGTCGTTGCGTTGGCATTTATTTTGTTGCTGCCCGTCAAAGCCTCGAGCGACGGCATTTCCAGGGTTGTTTCCAGCAACAATCGCAGCGATGCCCCGCCGCCAACCGTGGGTTTGGTGGTGATGTGCTTTGCGTTTTACAACATGGCAATCAGCATGGGCGCATGTTGGTTGCCGATTTTGGTGACCAAAACCTTGGCTGGCACGACCGCCAATGTGGGTTTTATCGCCAGATTGTGTGCCCTCTTGGAAATTCCAATCATGATGGGTTTTGCCCTGTGGCGCAAACGCCCGAGCGACTCGAGTTTTATCATTTGGGCATTTCTCTTGTGTGCCGTTTATTTTGTGATCGTTGGTACGACCAGCTCGATGCTGATGTTGAATCTGGTCCAGGTGGCACGGGCGACTGCCATTGCCATCAGCGCCACCATCGGCATGGCGTACTTTGGATTATTGATGCCCAGCCGTGTCGGTACCGCCATGACCTTGTACTCAAATGCCATGAGCATCGGATCAATGCTGGCGGGCTTGGTCGGGGGTTTTGTGGCGCAGCATTTTGGTTTGCGCAACGTGTTCTTTTTGGGTGCCACGCTGGTTGCGGTTGCTGCACTGGTTTTCTTCTGGCAAGCTCGAGGTCTTATTCCAAACCCGCAGGGTCAATCCAACCCCGCTTGATGCCCGTCAAGACTGCCTCGGTTCTCGAGCCGACCCCAAGTTTGGAAAAAATATTGGCAAGGTGAACCTGCACGGTGCGCGGTGAAATCTCGAGATTTTTGGCAATTTCTTTGTTGGTCGAACCCGTCGCCGCCACCTTCAAAACCTCGAGTTCGCGCGGACTGAGGGCTTCACCTTCATATTCGGCTGGGGTGCTCGAGCGGGCTTGGCTGGAAAAACGGTTGAGGACTTTTTTGGCGATGCTCGGATGCAACACACTTTCGCCGCTTGCCACGGCGCGGATGGCTTGCACCAAGTCTTCGTCTTTGGCATTTTTCAGGATATAACCCGCCGCTCCAGCCTCCAAGAGCGCGAACACATACGCATCGTCGTCGTAACTGGTCAAGACCAGAATAGCGGTTTTGGGTTGAATCGCCTTGATTTTCTGGGTTGCCTCGATGCCGTTCATGCCAGGCATCGAAACGTCCATCAAAATCACGTCAGGTTGAAGCTCGAGGCTTTTCTGCACGGCTTCCGCCCCGTCGCTGGCTTCACCCAAAATTTTCAGGTCTTTGTGAGGCTCGAGCATTTCCCTTGTGCCTTTGCGCACAATTGGGTGGTCATCTACCAGCAACAGGGTGATATCGCGCTCGAGGTCGGCTTCAAAAGTCATGAAGTGATTGTAACTCGAGATTGAGGGCGCAACATCAAAAAAGTAACGACGGCTGCCACCGTCACCACCGCGCCAGAAACCGCGAAAACGTTGCGAACGCCGATCAGGCTGGCAAGAACGCCAGAAAACGCCATCGAAACCAGACTGGCTGAGTTCATGACAATGTTAAAACCGCTGCCAACCCTGCCCATAAATTCGTTGGCGATTGAACCTTGCAACAAGGTGGCAAAGCTCGCCTCGAGTGGCGCGACCACCAGACCGATTACGAAATTGACCATACAAAAAAACCAGATGTTCGGAACAACTACACTAATCGCAACCAAAACGCCCAACGCCATTAAGCCGCTCGAGACCATGTATCGAGGTTTGATTTTGGCGGCAAAACCCATGACCAAGACGCCAGACACAATCATGGCAGCCGTTTCGGAAACATTGACCGCCCCAAGCCAGGTGACGGGGACTTTTAGAATATTGATGATGTACGGCGTATAGAGGACGTTTGAAGCCCCAAGACCAAACATCGTGACGCCGCCACCGACCAAGACCGCCAGTAAAATTTTGCTGCTCGAAATGATCTTTAAACCCTCGAGCATCGGCGCAATCATGCCTTCGGTTTTTTGGCTGACTCGAGGCTCGAGTTTGGGCACTTTGACCAACAACACCAGCGCAAACGAGACGAAAAATGTCAGGGCATCGACCATGAAGGCTGGCGCGAAACTGTTGGTGAACCCGACAATCACGCCCGCCAATGCCGCACCGACCACACTCGAGACAACCATGCCCGTTTGTGACATTGAATTGGCTGCCATGTACTGGTCTGGTTTGAGGATTTGTTGCACCACCGCGCCTCTGGCTGGGTTAAAAAATGTCCCGACAGCCGCTTGGAAAAAGGCGAGCACGTACATCAACATCAAACGGTCTTTGCTCTGGACGAATAAAAATCCTAACACGAGAATGCCTCTGATCAGGTCGCTGGCGAGCATGATGCGTTTGCGGTCAAATTTATCGACGTAAACGCCGGCAAAAAGTCCAAACACAATGCTGGGAATGGCGATCACAATGCTGAGTGTGGCGATGGCGGTGGTCGAACCCGTGAGCTTGTTGACCAAAATCAGCAGTGTC
>CAXTTL010000067.1:0-20544 GCA_964247135.1 uncultured Deinococcales bacterium
GTTCAGTCCCCACCAATGGCAGGAGGTCAGCGTTTTTGAAAATTCCAATGTGCGGGAAGCCTTGTCCAGGATGATTTCGCTGGGTTTTCAAGTGCTGCCCGTGGTCAACGAAACTGGGGTTTTGACTGGCGAACTGAGCCTCGAGCAAGCGTTGAACGCCAAAGGAAATTCGTGAACTCGAGCCGCAAATCTGTGCCCCTGGTGCTGATTTTGGGTGCGCTTTCGTTTGCCGTTATTTTGTTTGTCTTTACCCAAACCAGGGCTTGGGAAATCGTTCTAAAATTTTTGTTTCCGCTCGAAGAAAACGTTTTGTACGGCACGGTGACGCTGTTCAATTTGGCGTTAACGCATCTGCAATTGATTGCCGCCTCGAGCCTCATCACCACGGTTTTGGGCGTGATGTTGGGCATTTTTGTCACGCGATCTTCGGGTCGAGAATTTTTGCCGCTCGTCTCGAGTTTTACGGCTCTCGCCCAAACTTTCCCGCCCGTGGCGGTCTTGGCGCTCAGTTATCCGATTTTGGGCTTCGGGTTTTACCCCGTCTTGATTGCCTTATGCCTGTACGGTCTGCTGCCGGTTTTAACGGGTACGCTGGCAGGCATTGGCAGCGTGGACGCCGCCGCGCTCGAGGCGGCTCGAGGCATGGGCATGACAAACTTTCAAGTGCTGACCCAAGTCGAATTGCCACTGGCGATGCGCCCGTTGTTCGGCGGCATTCGCACCAGTTTGGTGATCAACATCGGCACGGCAGCCATCGGTGCAGCCATCGGCGCTGGCGGGCTTGGCTTACCGATTTTTGCCGGACTCGAGAATCAGAACTTTGCCTTCGTGCTCGAGGGGGCGCTCAGCGTGGCGATGCTGGCACTCTGGGCGGATTGGGTGATGGGTTTGCTCGAGAATGCCTTGATTCGGGGTTGAAGCATTTTGAAGTTTTACAAAAATACTTCTGTTGGGGTGTGAAAATATGTTGCCAGATTCGTGGCGGGTTTTTTGCGGCATTGATTGGCAGTATGCTTACGGCGCCTTGCCTATCCGTTGACGCGCTTCTTGACCCTGAAAGCAGCACCTTCTTGATGCCAAAACGCACCCTCTTGACCATAAAATGCACCTTACGGGCATGGTCGCTTCTTGACCATAAAATGCACCTTACGGGCATGGTCGCTTCTTGACCCTGAAAGCAGCACCTTCTTGATGCCAAAATGCACCTGGCGGGCGGCATCGCTGACGGGCTTGGGTCGCTTCGCGCTTTCACTCCAATGCGAGGCGCTGCTTGTTTATGCTCGCACAGCTCGAAAATGATTGACAAACTGCGTCAATCATTTTGAAATTTGCGGTAAGTCTTGCCTCGATTTGATCAACGTCGTTTTGGATGAAGAGAAGGAAACCAAGCGAACTTGATGCTTCATGAGCACATTCTTAACCTCGAGCGTCTATACTGTTCGGGTGTTGAAGCGTTTTTCCCTTGCCTGCCTTGCCGGACTCAGCTTCGTCGGCTGTAGCCGCGATGTCGATTCGATTGCACCGCAAATCGTGATCGTCAAACCCAGAGACGGCAAGGTCACCCAAACCGAAAAACTCGAGGTCGAAGGTTATGCCTGGGACGACGCTGGGGTGTTGAAGGTCGTGGTGAACGGCGAACGCGATTTGATGGTCGACCCCAAATTTAAGGATCAGCGTGGGCGCAAATTGGTGAAGTTCTCGTTTATTGCCACGTCCTTAAGTTCGCAAAAAGCGGCTTACGAGGTGCGTGCCGTGGATATTCACGGGCACTCGAGCACCGCCGAAATCAACATCACGCGGGACACCAAAAAACCAACGATCAATGTCGAAAACCTCGATTCGCTGGTCGGTACGGTGGCGGTGACGGGTTCGATTGAAGACAACATGCAGGTCAAAAAAGTGCTGGTCAACGGCGAGGCGCTGAACATTGCGCCGTCTGCCAAGGTGCCGTTTTATGCGGTGGTCAACCGCAATCGGAGCGGGATTATTTTGATTGAAGCTTTTGACGCGGTGGGCAATAAAGCCAGCCGCAGTGTCAACATGCCGGCACCACCAGCGCCACCGCCTGTGGTGGTGCCAACACAAAATCAGAATGGTACAGGGGTTAGCAACACTACGGGAACAACCACCCAGACCACGACCACGCGTCGACGCAGAAGGCGGGTCCGAGCAGCCACGACGACGACCACACAGCAGTCCGCCAGCACGCCCGCGCCGGTGGTCGTCCCAACGACACCTCGTTAAATTTAGCTTTTATGCACTTCCAACTCGAGCTTGAAATTGCCGCGCCGCGTTTCGTTGATGACGCGTTTAAATTCGATGCGTCCAAGCTTTTCGGCAACCAAAGTGTCGCCCTCGCGGATGCTGGTGCTCGAGCTTGCCAGTTGACCGTTGATGCGCACGTTTTTGCCCTCGATGCCCGCCTGAAAGTATGCCCGCGAAACGCCAAAGCCTTTGGCGCCGACCACATCCACGCGCATACTGGGCACGACGACCTCACGGGTTTTGACGCTGCGCTCGAGGTTGCTGGCGTCCAGGACTTCCATTTGCAGCTCGAGTTCGCGCCCCTGAATCCGCAGATGGCTCAGGCTTTGAAGCTGCTTGAGTCCTTTTTGCAGCGTCGCCACCAAGAACATGCCGTGTTGTTCGCGGAGGTCGCCGCGCAACTCATCGGGCAGATTGATCGCCACGCGAATGTCTTGAACGTCGGTGTTTTCCGCAAAATCTGCCTCGAGCCGCACGATTTTAACGGGGTCGTCCACGTTGGGAATATGCTCTGGATACAGGGTGTAAATCACGCGGGACGGGTCTGGGAAACCACCGTGCACGGCGAAACGCACGCCGTCGGCAGCCAGGGCGCGGCGATCCACCGATCCACCCTCGACAAAACCCGTGCGAACCACGCGTCCACCTCGAGCTTGAGAAACCAGTGTGCGCAGATCGGTCATGCTGCCTCGAGTGTAAACTTCATGCCCTCACAAAACCACGCCGAGGCAAGGATTTCAAGTCCGAGTTGAACAAATGAGCCGAATTGAAGCGGTACCCATGCTCGGCGAGGTATGGTATTCAAAAATCTCAAGGGGCTTTTCAGATGTTTTCGACCCGTACAGCCAACACTCAACATTGGACGCAGCACCTGACGCTTGGATTGGTGAGCGGCTTATTGCTAGGCAGCGTGGTTGTTTTGATTTATTCGGAAACCAAATGGTATGTACCTTTGGTGATCCTGCTGCTCAGCCTTGCCATGAGCTTGAACGGTTTGACCAGACGAATCTTAAACATCTTGACGCTTTGTGTCGGTTTTCTTTTGGCGTTGTGTGTTTTTACGCCCGTCTTGCAACCCGTACAACGTTTTCTGGATGTCACCCAACTGCCCAGCCGTGCGGATGTGATCGTGATTTTGGGTGGCGGATTGCATTGCGGCTCGACCGACCTTGAATCCTCGAGCCTTGCCCGTACTGTCAAAGGATTGGAACTTTGGAAGGCTGGTTACGCACCAACCATCACCATTTCGGACACGACAGGCTTGTGGGACAACTGCGTCAGCCTCGAGCAAACCATCCGTCGAGAGATAAGCAGCCTCGAGCCTAGAAACCCGCCAGAGATGGTGGTCTTGCCAGGCGTTCAAAACACCCACATGGAAGCCGAGGCGGTTTTAAGGGAAGCCAAGAAACGTGGTTGGAAAACCATTTTGATCGTGACTGCACCGGCGCATTCCAGGCGTGCTCGAGCCACGTTCACGCAGCTTAAACTCCAAGCTTTTGTGGTAAGTTCTTCTGAGCCGCGTTATGACACCGATTTGCACTTGCCCCATGACCGTCTGCAAGCCTTACCCGTGATCGTTCGAGAGCTGGCGGGTTTCGTGAAGTACACGCTATTGGGTTGGTTCTAACCTAACTCCTGCCAAAAACTCGAGCCTACACCATCCCATTTAACGTTCAGCGCCTCGGCGACCGTTGCGCCCAAATCGGCAAAGCTGCTGCGTTCACCCAGGTTGATGTTGCTTGTCCCAGGCTTAAACGCCAGCAGCATCGCATGTTCGCGGGTGTGATCGGTGCCAAACCAAGTCGGGTCGTTGCCGTGGTCGCTGAGAATAAACAGTGCGCCGTCTTCTGGCACAGCGTTGATCAAATCTGGCAGCGCATCGTCAAATTCTTTTAAAGCGCCTGCGTAACCCGCCACGTCGCGCCGATGACCGAATTTGGCGTCAAAATCGACCAGATTCAGAAACGCCAAACCGTTAAAACCCGAGCGCATGACCGCCAGCATTTTTTGAATCCCGTCGCTGTTGTTGTCGGTGTGAACGCTTGTGGTAAAACCGCGACCGGCGTAAATATCGGGGATTTTACCCAGACCGATCACGTCCAGTTTTGCCTCGAACAACGCGTCCAAGACCGTTCTGGGTGGCTCGAGACTGAAATCTTTGCGAGCCTCGTTGACGCGATCAAACGGGTACACGCCTTTGAATGGGCGGGCAATCACCCTTGCCACCGCGTACTGTCCTCGCAAAATGTCCCTGGCTTTCTGACACCAGTCATACAATTGCTCGAGCGGCACCTTGTCAACGTGGGTCGCAATCTGAAAGACGCTGTCGGCGCTGGTGTAGACAATCGGGTTTCCAGTCTCGAGGTGGGCGGCTCCAAAGTCGCGGATCACGTCCGTTCCCGAGTACACCTTATTGCAGAGCCAACCGCATCCGATGGCTTTTGAAAAGGCATCCATGACCTCGGGCGGAAATCCGTCATAAAAGGTTTTAAACGGATGCTCGAGTTGCACGCCCATGAACTCCCAATGTCCGGTGCTGGTGTCCTTGCCCAGACTGATTTCACGCATTCGTCCGAACGCACCCGTTGGCTTTGGAACTTTGCTGGCATTGACGCTTGGAATCCAACCCAGCCCCAGACGCTCGAGGTTTGGTAATTGCACGCCTGAACTTTGCAGGACGTGGTTGATGGTGTGCGAACCCGCGTCGCCGTTTGGATGCTCGAGGTTTGCCGAGAATTTGGCGGCGTCTGGCAGTTCGCCAACGCCCACGCTATCGAGCACAATCACGCTGATTTTCATGGCTCGAGTTTACTGCACAATTTCGCATCAACCAAAAAGGGGGTACTGGCGACGGCGACCAGTGAAACCTGCCTGGTTTATGAGCAGAAGCCCTCTCGTAGTTCATCTTCAAACTCGGTATGATTTCGCCTGGTTTGGTTGTCAAATCAAACCTCGAGTTGACGGGAGTGATGCTCGAAGCCAGGGGAGGCATGATGAAATTTAAAATCGCATCGATTCTGATGTTGGCATTGATTGGCGCGGTGTTCGCGGCGAGCCGAGACTTTTTGACGATTCATCAATCTGGCACAATCGTTATTGGCACCGACGGCGCATTTCCGCCGTTCAGTTTTAAGCAAAGCGGGCAATTGGTGGGCTTTGAGGTTGACCTTGCCAACGCCATCGCCAAGAGTTTGGATGTCAAAACCGAGTGGCGCACCGTACCGTTTACCGAGTTGCTGCCCGATCTCAGGCAAGGCAAATTCGATTTTGTGATCGCCTCGCACGGCATCACCCCAGAGCGTCAGAAGGTGGTCGATTTCGCCACGCCGCATTACTGCACCGGCGGCATGATCGTGTCCAAAACCGACGGTCCAAAAACGATTCTCGAGCTTCCAGGGCAACGCATCGGTGTTCAGGTGGGCACAACCTATCTGCAAAATGCCCTCAAAATTCCTGGCGTGCTCAAAAGCGACGTGAAAGGTTACGCCAAAGACGGCGACGCGCTGCGTGACCTGATTGCGGGTAAAATTGATGTTTGGATCACCGATAAATTTGTGGCGCTCGATGTCATCAAAAACAATCCAAAAGCCGACCTCGAGCATGGCGATTTAATTTTTACCGAACGCATTGCGATTGCGGTCGCCAAAGGCAACAACACGGTCGTGGGTTCGATCAACAGCGCATTGATCGGTTTAATGAACGACGGCACATACGAGAAAATCTCGAACCGTTGGTTCGGCGAAGACATTCGCTGCGAGGGGAATTAAAGCAACCCGAGCAAATCTGAAATCACCCAAGCCGTCATGCCCCAAATGTCAAAACCTTGCCAGTCGTAATGCAGCACCTCGTTTGAGCGGGTGCGGTAGGCTTTGGGGTCGCTTGGCAGTTTGGCGTTGGGCGGCAGATTGCGCGGTTCATATCTGGGTTTTAAAACTTTTAATTCCTCGAGCGGGACATGTAAAATCTGTGCCACCTCATTCGGGTCTGCCTGGAGTTTTGCTGGTTGGCTTATCAAACCCAGCACGGGTGTGACATGAAATCCTTGTGGCGTCCAGACATCGTCGAGCATTCCAAGAACCTGTACCAAACTTGCATCCAAACCAATTTCTTCCTGGGCTTCACGCAACGCCGCTTCAATTGGCGTCTCGAGGGTGTGCAACGAACCGCCAGGGAACGAAATCTGTCCTTTGTGGGTCGGCAAGTGCGCGGTTCGTACCGTCAAAATCAGGTGCGGTTCTGGCTCGAGCACCACTGGCACCAGCACCGCCGCCCGCCGAAATTCTGGCAGCTCGAGTTCGCGTCTGTTGCGGATTTTGAGGGCTTGTTCAAACCTTGTGAAATCCATTGACCGCTTCCTGAACTCGGGTTTCGAGCCGTTCGCGCAAGATCACTTCAGGATTTTCTTTTAAACTTCGCGTCCAAGCGATCAGCGCCTCGAGCACATCTGCCGCGCCTTTCCCGTCGTCGCTCGCGTTTTCAAGTGCCGCCAATACTTCTGCCTTAGAACCCTTTTTTGCCCCAAGCGCTTTGTGAACCTCAACACCTCGAGCCAACGCGCCGAGTGCCCGTGGCACGCGTTCGACAGGGTGCGGTTCGGGTTTGTCTGCACGCTCGAGTTTCTTGATTTCATCCCAGTTTTTTTTGACCGTTTGCGCATCTGGCGCAACAACGTCACCAAACACATGCGGATGCCGACGAATCAACTTTTCGACGATGGCAGTCTCGATGGTTTCGTAACGGTACTCGCCCGTCTCCTCGGCAATCACCGCATGAAACGCGACCTGCAACAACACATCACCCAACTCACCCGCCACCTCGAGCGGCGTGCCAACACTGATCGCATCCACGGCTTCGGCTGCCTCCTCGAGCAAATACGGGCGCAAGCTTTGATGGGTTTGCTCCTGATCCCAGGGACAACCGTTCGGGGCGCGAAGTTGACGCATGATCTCGAGAAGGCGCTTCATACCTCGAGTCTATCAAGACGCGCTGGCTTAAAAGGGTGAGGCAACAGACCGAATCAGAAAACTCGAGCGAAACGGGTAAAGAAATTAAACGCCCTTCTCTCCTGGGAGAGAAGGGTCGGGGATGAGATGGGAAATGGCAATTGCTCATCCATGTCTTGAGAAGGAAATACTTAATTCTCAAACCGCCACAATAAAATCCCGCAACTCGTACCCTTTGACCGTTTCATTCCAACCCATTGTTGCAGGGCGTTCGACGCGCAATGTCGGGATTGCCAGCAGTTTTTGCAAGAAAATATCGGTCTCCTGAATGGCGATAAAACTGCCTGGGCAACGGTGATGACCGTCGCCAAAACCCATCACGGCGGGTTGCACGCCTTTGGGCAGTTCGCGGTCGGTGCGAAGGTCGTGCGGACACGCGCCGACCGTGCGTTCGTCGGCGTTGGCGCTGTCCAGATGCACCGCAATTTTGGCGCCCTTGGGAATCGTCACGGTCTGCCCGCCCGATTCAAGCTCGAGGTTTTCGGTGGTGCGACGCTCGAGCATCGTGACCACAGGCTCGAGGCGCAAGATTTCGCCCAACATGGCATGGCGTTCCACTTCGCCTGCCACCAGAAAGCGTTCGCGCAGTTTTGGACGCTCGAGAAAGTGCATGGTTGCCACGCAAATAAATTCGCGGGTCGTTGCCATGCCTGCCGCGCCGTAGGTCACGCATTCGGACAAGACTTCGGGCGGCGTGTAACCTTCGCCCAGCACGTGCGAGATCACATCCTCTCGGGGTTGTTTTTTGCGTGCGTTGATGGCGGGTTGCACGTCCAGAAAAAAGAACGCCAGCAAATTCCAACGCGCGGCAATGACCTCGAGAATTTTGCTTTGATCGGGCGAATGCACCAAACCCGAAATCCGTGCGCCCATGCCAGGCACGCGGCTGCTGGTCAGTCCAACCACTTGCGCGGCAACTTCGACCGCCAGTTTCATTGAGATTTTGCTCAAATCTGCTCTGCCTTTTTTGACCAAATCTGCGACCAGGTCGGCGCAGAGTTTTTCCATCATCGGGCGGTAATTGGCGTCGGTGTAATTGGGCGTGAAAAAACGTGCGGTCTTGCGGCGCAAGTCATGGTGTACTTCACCCTCGAGATGAAGTACTGGCGCTCGCATGTTGGCGGGCATTTTTGCCACCAATTCCGCACCAAAACCCGCCTGCTTGACATTGTTGCTGCGAAGCACCGATTTCACTTCATCGTGCCCTCGAGCGTGCCAAAGACCGTTTTCGTCCACGTTCAGGCTCGGAGTACTCGAGACTTCAGCCCGAGCGGTTTTACGGGCATTGTGGTCTACAGGGCAGCCATTGGCTTGTGGATTTGTTGAATCTGAAGTCATGCCCGTTATTCTGACCGAAAACCCAAAGTGACATCTGTGACTTTTGAGACATTGTGTATCATTTCGTTGGAATCCTTATAATAACCCCGTGCCCGAAAACCCAACCCTCACCGACAAACGCATCAACCAGACGCGACGCGCCCTGACCGGCGCCCTGATCGCCCTGACCCTCGAGAAAGGCTACGACGCCCTGACCGTGCGCGACATCAGCGAACGCGCCGACATCGGGTACGCCACGTTTTTTCGCCATTTTTCGGACAAAGATGCCCTGCTCGAGGATGTGCTCGAGGGAACGTTGACCGATTTTTTGGGATTGATTCAGCCTGTCATCAACGATCCAGAACGCACCGTGACACTTGTTTTTGAGCACGTCAAACAAAACCCCGACCCTGTTCGCGTCTTGCTGCGCACCCGCAACGTCAGTCCACTTTTACCGCGCATATTCGCTTTTTCCTCGCAAGCCATGCTCGAGAGGCTGACCCCAAATCCCGAAAGCGTCATTCCACCCGAGATTGCCGCGCATCACATGATCGTCTCGATTCTCGAGTTGATCGAATGGTGGCTCGATCATGAGATGCCTTACCCACCAAAAAGCATGGGCAAAATCGTCAATGCGCTGATCATGCAGCCCACGCGAAATTTGGCTTTCCTTGAACGAACCCACAGCTAAAATTAAGGCTCAATATAGGTTTTAAAATGCTGTTCAACAATGTCAGTCACTTCGTCCACCGATTGTGTACCATCAACCTCGAGTGTACACAATCCAAGCCCGATGGCTTGTTGCCTCAAATCCTCAGACAACAGCAAATCACGTCTGAAAAGGTTTTCCCGAGCCTGAATTGGATCACTGATCTGACCACCAAAAGAACCTTTGTTGCGCCGAGTCATCGAATCTTGTTTGAACTTTTCGGAAGGGAACAAAAATATCGCCTGATGCGTATTTATGATTGTTGATGCCAGCAATCCAGGTGTGAAACCAAACCCCTCGGCAATCAAAAACCGACCAGCAGGCAACCAAATGGCGTGCAAATCCTCAAGTATAAAATTCCAACGATCCTGAAAAGACTGCATTGCTCGAGCTGCCAACGCTGCGGGACTGGGTTTAAGCCAGTTTTCCTCGAGCGAGGCGTTCATAAATTTCGCATAGTCCGCCTTGGTTTGGGCAAGACGACGATGATGTGGCACGTCGCTGCGATCATAATGGTAAACCGCCCACCCGTTTCGAGTGGCAAGTTCCTGGGCAACTGTTGTCTTGCCAGAATCGGTTGCACCACCGAGAAATAAAACATTTGTGAAGGGATAATCTGACACAAAAACCTCCTGACAGAACTTTATCGCCTCGAGCTTGGCGCAGACAAAGCAATTGCACACTGTCATCCGAGTCAGAATCGGCTATACTTTCAAAAGATCAGCAAGCGATTCACCATTTAATCCATCTCCGTCAGTCTCAAACTTGGAATTTCAAGTGTTTTATTGGCAACATTTTCGAGCAACTTGCGATCGTGTGAAGCAAAAATGATGGTGCCGCTAAACTCGAGCAGCAATTTCTCGAGCGCCTGAATTGCGTCAATGTCCAGGTTGTTGGTGGGTTCGTCTAAGATCAACAGATGCGCTTTGGTCACGCTTAAACGCGCCAGCGAAAGTCGAGTCCGTTGACCGCCGCTCAAAGTCGATATGGCTCGAGTTGGGTCTTTTGGCAGCCCCAAGCTTGCCAATAATGCAAACAATTCTCGAGTCTCGAGGTCAGGATTTGCAGCGAGCAGTGCGTCTTTGAGGGTTTGGTATTCATCAAGTTCTTCAGTGTTCTGCCCAGCCCAGTAAATGTTCAACCCAACGCCAGTCAGAATTTTGCCGCTCGAGATTGGAAGTTGCCCAAGAATCGCTTTGATCAGCGTGCTTTTGCCGCCGCCGTTCGCACCGACGAGCGCCAATCGTTCGCCGCGCCGAACATGCAAATTGAGATGCTCGAGAATCAATTTCTCACCACGCTCGAGTTTTAAGTCCTCGAGCGTCAACACCTCATTTGGTCCGTGGTTGAGAAGCCCGAGTTTGATGCGGGTCATGAAGTTTTCTTCAAACGGTTTCTCGAGTTCGCCCATATGCTCAATGCGTTTCTCGAGCGCCAGTGTGCGTCGTCCGCTCTTGTGTGTGGCTCGGTTCATGAGGTGGCTGGCGGTGGTCTTGTCACGGCTTCCGACGCGGTGCTTGTTCTCGGCTCGAGAGGCTTGCTGGGCGGCAAGTTGCGCCTCAATGTGCAATTGTTTGACCTTGCGTTCGTGGTTCTCAAAGGCAATCAACGCCGATTCTCGCAAGACCCGTTTCACCTCCATCGCCTCGGAATAATTTCCTGGATACTCGGTCAACTTTTGCCGCTCGAGTTCATAACATCGCGTGACCGTTGCATCCAAGAACGCCCGATCATGCGATACAATCAAAAACCCTGCCTCAGAAGAATTCACAAAATCCTCGAGCCAAACCAGACTCTCGAGGTCAAGATGGTTGGTCGGTTCGTCGAGCAAATAAAAATCGCTCGGTTCGATCAGTAACCTTGCCAAAAGCGCTCGGCGTTCCTGTCCGCCAGACAGCGCTTGACTCGAGAAATCGCCGTTCAATCCCAAACCTGCCAGAATGCTTTCGGCTCGAGCTTCGATGTCGTAACCGCCAGCCACACGAAAATTCTCTTCTGCAATGGCGAACCGTTCAAGGTTTTCTTCACTTGGATGTTCAAGGTTTTGTTGTGCCATCTCGAGTTCGGTTTTAAGTTGCCTGTGACGCACTGGCAGCACAATCTCGCGTAAACTCCCTGTCTCAAGTTCAGACCGTTGCTCGAGGTACGCCATTCGCCCCGAACCACTGACCTCGCCAGCGTCAGGAAGCTCGAGTTTGGTCAAGAGTTTCATCAGTGTGGTTTTGCCACTGCCATTGCGCCCAAGAAGCCCGACGCGATCACCCGCATGAAGCTCGAGGGTTGCATTTTCAAAAATAAGATTGTCGGCGTAACGTTTTGTTACGCGCTTTAACAATAAACTCAACGCCAAACCTCCAAATCAAGAAACGCCCCAAAGTTTCGGGGCAGATCGTGCCGATCAGGATTTAGCGCAAGCGTGTCAAGAAATTTTCTCCTACAAGAAGCAAATGGTCGCTGCTCGAGAAACCCGAGCCAGTGATTTAGTTTTGCAGACAAATCGCCACCACGTCAATACGCCAAAAACCTTATTTGACCAAAACAGTATCGCAAACGCGTCACCAGCCCTCGAGATTTGGGTTAAACTGCCCTTGAAATACAGCTCGAGCATTCGGAGGAGGAGTCATCATGGTGAAAACAGTTGGCGTTCTGTTGGCGGTCACACTGGCAGTCGTCGGGGTTTCGGCACTCGCGCAAAGTGGTCTGAACAAACTCGGCAAAGGCGAAGGGCGGCTTGATATTGTCGCTTGGCCTGGTTACATCGAACGCGGCGCGTCGGACAAAGCCTACGACTGGGTCACGGCTTTCGAGAAAAAAACCAGTTGCAAAGTCAACGTCAAAACCGCAGGCACCTCTGACGAGATGGTCACGCTGATGAACCAAGGCGTCTACGACCTCGTGACCGCATCGGGCGACGCCAGTTTGCGCTTGATCGCAGGCAAAACCGTGCAACCCATCAACACCAAATTAATCTCGAGTTACGCCAAAATTGACAAGCGCCTGCAAAGTGCCGCCTGGCACACGATCAACGGCGTTCATTACGGTACACCCTACCAATGGGGTCCAAACGTGTTGATGTACAACACCGATGTCTTCAAAAGCGCGCCGACCTCTTGGAGCGTGGTCTTTGAAGAACAAAACCTGCCCGACGGCAAAAGCAACAAAGGACGTGTCCAAGCCTACGACGGACCGATTTACATCGCCGATGCCGCGCTCTACCTGATGAAAAAAGACCCAAGCCTCGGCATCATCGACCCTTACGAGTTAACCGAAGTGCAATACGCCAAAGTGCTCGAGGTTCTGCGCAAGCAACGCCCACTGATCCAACGTTTCTGGCACGACGCCAACGTTCAAGTGCAAGACTTCACCAACGAAGGCATTGTCGCCAGTGGCTCGTGGCCATTCCAGGTCAACACTTTGCAAGCCAACAAACAAAAAATTGGCAGCACCGTGCCGCTCGAGGGCGCGACAGGCTGGGCAGACACGACCATGATGGGCAGCAAAGCCAAGCACCCAAACTGTGCCTACATGTGGATGGAGCACAGCCTGAACGCCAAAGTTCAAGGCGATGTCGCTGCTTGGTTCGGTGGCGTACCCGCCGTACCCGCCGCCTGTACTGCCAGCGATCTTCTTGGCAAAGAAGGTTGCAAAACCAATGGGTACAACAACTTCAACAAAATCAAATTCTGGAAAACCCCGACCAGCGCTTGCTTAAGCCAAAGCAAATGCGTGCCGTACAACCGTTGGGTGTCCGATTACGTGGCGATCATGGGCGGGAAATAACTCGAGCCGCAAGTTAAATCTCGAGTTTTTAAAAGAATGTATTGTAGGGGTGAACCTTCTTGACCATAAACGCGCACCTTGCGGGCATGGTCGCTTGTGTTCACCCTTTCCCACACATCGGGAATGCCAACATAAGGTCGCTCGAGATTTGGGTTTGCATATTGATAACCAATGAATTCTGTTCAAATGTTTAGAAATCGTTGATCCGCAGGGCGCATTGCTTTCTTGACCATAAAACGCACCTTTCGGGCATGGTCACATGCGCCCCTACGCGGAAAACCATAAAAACCATCGTCTCGAGGTTTCACCAATGCTCAATCCAAATTCCAATTCTGTTGCCGTTCAACTCGAGGATGTGGTCTGCACTTTCGGCACGCCACCCAAAGAAACCAGGGCGGTGGATCACGTCAACCTCGAGATTCAAGCTGGAGAATTTTTCAGCTTGCTGGGTCCAAGCGGCAGTGGTAAGACAACATGTTTGCGGCTTATTGGTGGCTTCGAGCGTCCAAGCGCGGGTAAGATCAGTTTGTTCGGCACGGACGCCAGCCGTTTACCGCCGTACCAACGTGAGTTGAACACCGTGTTTCAAGATTACGCCTTGTTCCCGCACATGAACGTGCTCGAGAATGTGGGTTACGCCCTGATGGTGCGTGGTGTGGCAAAAACCGAACGCGTTAAACGTAGCGAGGCGATGCTCGAGGCGGTGAAATTGTCGGGTTTTGGCTTGCGTAAACCCGCGCAACTTTCGGGTGGGCAACGGCAACGTGTGGCACTCGCTCGGGCGCTGGTCAACCGTCCGAAAATCTTGTTGCTCGACGAACCACTCGGGGCGCTGGATTTAAAACTCCGTGAGGAAATGCAGATTGAACTCAAAGCCTTGCAACGCGAGTTGGGCATCACCTTTATTTTTGTCACGCACGACCAAGGCGAAGCATTGTCGATGTCTGACCGCGTGGCGGTTTTTAACCACGGCAAAATCGAGCAACTTGACACGCCTCGAGTCTTGTACGATTCACCGCGCACCGAATTTGTGGCGCGTTTTGTCGGCAGCGCCAACGTGATTTCTGGAAATTTGATCGGACGGACTGGCATATACGCCCTGCGTCCCGAAAACATTGCTGTGCTCGAGGGAACATTTGAGGGCACAAACCGTCTCCAAGGCGAACTGCTTGACATTCACTTTCTCGGTTCGCTGACTCGCCTCGAGGTTCGGGTGGGCAATGAACGCCTGACCACGATGCAAAGCGTCACACCAACTTTTGAGCGCGGCGCAAAAATCACGCTCGAGTGGCAGGACAGCAGCTTGCGCAAACTCGAGGAAGCCGTATGACCGCGCCGAAAGCTCGAGGCAGTTTTTTAGGACGTGCCCTCAGTTTCTTGCATGGTCGCCCAGTGCTTGGCTTGGTGCTGCTCTTGATCGCGCCACTGCTCTGGATGGGCATTATTTACCTTGGCTCACTGCTGAATTTGTTGTTTTACAGTTTTTACTCGCTCGACGACTTCACAGGTCAAATCAAATACGACCTGACTTTTTCCACCCTGCAACAACTGTTCACCTCGAGCAGCAACATTGACATCGTGCAGCGCACTTTTGTCATGAGTGTGGTCGTGACGATTGCTTGCGCTTTGATCGCCTTTCCAATCGCGTACTTCATGGCGTTTCACACCAAAGGAAACTCCAAAGCGATCTGGATTTTGCTGGTGCTGCTCCCGCTTTGGAGTAGTTACTTGGTACGGGTGTACGCCTGGAAACTGATCCTCGCCAAAGAGGGTGTCATCAGTTGGTTCTTGAATGCACTCGGCATTCACGGCGCATTGGACAGCATCCTCAGCATTCCAATCATTGGTGGTACGAGTTTAAGCTCGAGTTACCTCGGCATGTTTCTGGTTTTTGTTTACGTTTGGTTGCCCTACATGATCCTGCCCATTCAAGCCAGCCTCGAGCGCGTGCCAAAGTCCTTGCTGCAAGCCTCGAGCGACCTTGGCGCGAAACCGAGTCAAACTTTTTTTCGAGTGCTGCTGCCCTTGACCGTGCCAGGAATCGCGGCGGGAAGTATCTTTACGTTTTCGCTGACTTTGGGCGATTACATCATTCCAGGCGTGGTGGGCGCTCCAGGGTATTTTATTGGGCAGATGGTTTACACCCAGCAGGGCAACGCGGGCAACATTCCGCTCGCCGCTGCCTTTAGCCTCGTGCCGATTGTGGTGATCGGGATTTACCTGACAATCGCCAAACGATTGGGGGCTTTCGATGCGCTGTAAAACTCGAGGTGCATCATGACCAAACCCTCCATTGGCTTGCGAATTGCGGCTGGACTGGCGTTGCTGTTCCTGCATTTTCCATTGTTCATCATCATTTTGTACGCCTTCACCACCGAAGACCGCACCTACCAATTTCCGCCGCCAGGATTGACTTTTAAATGGTTTGGTGCCGCCGCCGCTCGAGCCGATATTTGGGCAGCAATGTGGTTGTCCGTGAAGGTCGCGGTCATGGCAACAGGTATTGCCATGCTGCTCGGCACACTGGTTGCTGCCGCGATGTACCGCGCGAAATTCTGGGGCAAAGAAGCCATCACGCTGCTGCTGATCCTGCCCATCGCGCTTCCAGGCATCGTCACGGGCATTGCGTTACTCTCGAGCATCCGCCGTGCCAATCTCGAGCCTGGGGTTTTAACGGTGGTGATTGGTCATGCCACGTTCTGCATTGTCACGGTTTTTAACAACGTGGTCGCACGGTTCAGGCGCATTTCGCACAGCCAACTCGAGGCGAGTGCTGATCTCGGTGCGGATGCTTGGCAGACGTTTCGGTTTGTGGTGTTGCCCAACATTGCTACGGCGCTTTTGGCAGGAGGCTTGTTGTCGTTCGCGCTCTCGTTTGATGAGGTGATCGTCACGACATTCACCGCAGGGCAAGAAATGACGCTGCCAATCTGGTTTTACTCCGAACTCTTCCGACCCAGAGACCGCCCAATTACCAACGTCGTCGCCATTTTCGTGATCGCTGTGACCATGATCCCGATTTTGCTGGTGCAACGCCTGACGCAAGCAGGCGAGGACCTGCACGGCGGCGGCAAAACATCTTAATTCAAATCCCGACCACCGTAAAACGGGCAATCTCGAGACACCCGACTTGACCCAGGGCAACGCAAACTCCTCGAGCGCAACGCCAGCACTTGCGCGTCGGTCAGCGCATCGTTGCAAACAGGGCAAACGATTTTCAGTTCGTTCTTGGCGGTCACATCGACCACCTTCCCTCGAGATGCCGTGGTGTTCCTCGAGTTTGGAAAGTTCTGGTTGGCGTTGATGTCTCTCAGCATGGTTCTGGCTTTGGTGAACATTTGATACATGCCCTTGGCTTGCCGCCAGAAGCGCTGCACGGGTGCGAAATACCCGCGCAACCAGTACGCGAGCCACACCAGCAAAGCCAAAGCAATCACGAGGTTCAAGATCATCGGAAAAGAGTTTAACCCGTGATGGGATTTGAAGAACGTGATTGAGGTTATGGCTCGAGGTAGAAGGCTGAACTCGAGTTTTGATTTTTAGGAGATGGCAACGAATTCAATCCAACCTGGCGAAATCTTCGTACATGAATTACCTTCACCACACAATCTTTCAAGATGCAAGCCTTGTTTCCAATCCAAGAAGTACATGATTTCCCAAGAATTTACTTCTCCCAACCCGTGAGACTCCATGACTGGGATCATAATTTCTCTGCCATTACAATTTGGATGAAGCCGTAAAGGAATGCCCAAAAACGATTGTTTGAGAACAATGTCTTGCTTTTCTGTGATTGTATTGTCGTTGCAAGGATGATTCCCAATTTTGGCACGGATTTCTGTGGCAACCCGCTCAAACTCGGCTTTATTTTCTTTGAAGATTGAAGAAAATTTCTCGTCGGTTCGATAACCGTTCTTAATGAGTTTATATTCCACAAACTCTCGAGAATATTTGGGGACTTGTAATCCAAAAAGAGCAAAAACCAAGAATGCAATCAACGAAGCCCCAGATGCAAAATTTTGGAGACTCTTGATTTTCCAAATGCGAAAAGCAAAATTGACAAACCCAATGCTGACTATAGTAAAAATTGGAACGTTTATGATGATTGCAAAGCCTCCAACGGATAGTGGATTTTTTAGCCAAACGAATGAAGCATAGAAGAACAACCCCAAGAAAATCAGGTATCCTAAAATCACAGTTCTATTCGTTCTGAACATCGAAATCCTTTCACTGCCAACTTCACAATATCAATCTCGAGATGAGCGCGTTTTCATCTCTTAAAGCTGCCCAACATCGCCCCAAGTCTCGAGCAGGCGCAAATATTCGGGGTCTTCGTACCTCGAGGGCAAAAAAGCTCGAGCGTAATCGGGCAGTGCTGCGTTGGTGATGTGTGCGGTTAACAGTTCTCCCGCGCCGCAAGCCGCCATCAGTCCAAACCCGCCCATCGCGCCAATGATGTACGCGCCTTTCACGGGAAGTTCTCCAATGAGCGGTCGGTTCTCTCGAGTTTTGGTGTAATACCCGCCGTCCATGACTGGTTTTGGCGTGTGGTCAAAGTACCGTTTTAACCCTGGCACGAGCACGCTCATGGCGCGTAAAGCAATTTCTGGGGCTTCCGGGTCGTGAACAATCGGGAAGGTCGGTTCGGTGGCTTGCGTGTGGTAGTTGCAGAGCATCAAAACATTGGTGCTCGAGTCACCACCTTCAGGGCGGCAGTGCGCCCCCGAACCAAATGATCCCAGCAACCAGCGTGTGCTGTCGTCAGACTCGAGCACTTCGCGTTCCTCTTTTCCCCAAGGCAAGTACACTTCGTCGAGGTTGATCAGCATGGGCACGTTGCGGGGAATCACGCCGAGGTGATCGTTGAAGTACAGTTTCAAATGGCGTTCGTTGATGATGGGCAACTCGAGTCCCAACATGTTCGCAACTTGGTTTTGCAATGGTCCTGCGGCGTTGACAAATTTAGAAGTTGAAATCGTGAACGTCTGTGCATCTCGAGTCACCTGCACGCCCTGCACCGCACCTTCGAGCACGTTTACGCCCGTCACCTCGCCTCGGATATACTGAACGCCATGTGCTTTGGCTTGCTCGAGCAAATACATGCCCAGTTGCTGCGCACTCAACCAGCCGCAACGCCGAGCGTGAAGTACCGCAATCACGGTTTCCTCGAGTTCTGGGAAGTGCGCTCGAATCAATTTAGGCTCGAGAATCAAGTCTGTGCCGTCCAGTCCACCCGCAAACCCGTGTGTCGAAGACGGCGTGTAATTTGACGTGCTCGAGTCGTGAATGCGCAATTTTCCGGCACCGTTTTTCTCGGCAATTTCGGCGGCTTCACGCATTTTAGGAATTTGATTTGGGTCGCTGGTGGCGTAGACATAACCACGCCGATTGAGGTGAATTTGATTGCCCGTCTCATTGGCAATCACCTCGAGCCAGTCGATGCTGCGGTTCATCAAACCAACCATCGCGTTGTCGATGCCGCCCCACCAGTTTCGGTAGCACTCGGTGGATTTGTCGCTCGTCATGGCAAGTGGTGTGTCCCGCTCGAGCAACACCACGTTTTGAACGTTTGACTTGACGGCAAGAAAGTACGCGGTGGCAATGCCTGCAATGCCAGCCCCACAAATGACAACTTCGGCGTGTGAATCGGTCATGGATATTCAACTCCAATGCAAATTTAGGAAGCTCGAGACAGGCGCACAAAATCGTTTTTGCCTTTTTGCAGCACAATAGCTTGCTCGAGGTTAACGTGTAATTTATCGTCGGTCACGGTTTCGGAGTTCAGTTTCAAGCCTTTGTTTTGAATCAGTCTTCGAGCCTCACCGTTGCTGGCGGCAAAACCAGCCAAGACCGCGAGTTTCACAATCCAGAACAAACCATCTTCTTCTCGAGCCTCGAGATTTGGTACGGAAATTTCTTTCATCTGGTCTGGCACGCCACCTTTTGCCACGTTGTCGTAACGCTCTTCTGCGGCTTGCACCGTGTCAGCCCCGTGAAAATCGCTCACGATGGCTCGAGCCATCACGCGGTGCGCTTGAACTGCGCCCAACGCCAGCGTCTCGGCAACATCAAGGGTCGTGAAATGCGTGATGTACTGCTCGAGTTGCGGGTCTTGAACTTTCATCAATTTGGAAAACATCACGTCACTCGGTTCAGAAATGCCGATGTAATTGTCCAGACTCTTGCTCATCTTTTCAACGCCGTCTAAACCCACCAAAAGCGGCGTGGTCAGCACGACTTGAGGCTCGAGTCCGTACTCTTTTTGAATGTCGCGCCCGACCAGCAGGTTAAAGGTTTGGTCTGTGCCGCCCAGTTCGACATCGGCTTTGATTGCCACGCTGTCGTAAGCTTGCGCGAGTGGGTACATCAGTTCGTGCAAACTGATCGGCGTGCCGTTGCTGTACCGGTTGCTGAAGTCCTCACGCGTCAGCATTTGCGCCACGGTGTACTTGGCAGCCAGCCGAATCACGTCCTCAAAATCCAGCGCCTCGAGCCATTCGGAGTTGTAGCGAATCTCGAGCTTGCTCGGGTCAGAATCCAGAATAATCGTCGCTTGCTCGAGGTAGCTTTTGCCGTTCTCGCGGGTTTGCTCGAGCGACAGTGCGGGACGGGTTTTGCTCTTGCCGCTCGGGTCGCCAATCATGCCCGTGAAATCGCCGATAATCAAAATGACTTTGTGCCCCAAGTCTTGAAATTGCCGCATTTTTTTCAGCACTATCGCGTGACCAAAATGCAAATCTGGACGGCTCGGATCGCAACCAAGTTTGATTGTTAATTGCCGCCCTGACTTTAATTTCTCGAGCAACGAATCCATCGGTATAATTTGCACCGCGCCGCGTGAAATGATCTCGAGTTGCTCCGTAACACTTAAATTCGCCATAAAATCCTCGTTTCAAAGAAAACGCCCCGAGTGGTCGGGGCGAGAAAACATAAGCTCGAACCCTCAGACCAGAAAAGTCTTTGGGAAATAATATCGGGTTTGGTTCGACATGCTCGAGATTCTAACGCTTAAACAAATTTTGGGCAACAAAAACGAAAAGTTGGCTCAGGATTAGAATCCCGAGTTAAATCAATCGATTGATCCAATATGGACTGCGTTTATGATGTGTGATGGCATAAATGACCAGCATGTTGCTTTCAATGCGGTAAATCAGGTGATATGGAAAACCTCGAAGGTTCAAACGTCGTGCATCAAATTGTTGTAAATCTCTACCCATTTCAGGCATCACCAAGAGCATCTCGATAGCCTCCTGAAAAGCCGCATTGAACCTATCGCCAAAACCCTCACTTTGCGCCTCGAGATACCCGACAACCGCCAAGTATTCGGCAAGTGCTTCATCAGATAAAACGCTAATCTCGAGCATTGGTTTTGGCAATCACAACTTTGGCTTGTGCCAGAGCTTCTGAGAACGGAATCAGTTTGCTCTCATTACGTTCAACACGTTTGATGCGTTTACCAATTTCTTCCAACCA
>CAXTTL010000068.1:0-20499 GCA_964247135.1 uncultured Deinococcales bacterium
AATCTCGAGCGTCGGCGTGAACAAATTCAACCCTCAAATTTTGCAGCACAGCTTTTTGACGGGCGTACTCGAGCATCGGTTTTGCAAGATCGATGCCCGTGACTTCAAAACCACGTTCTGCCATTGGCAATGCGTACAGTCCAGTACCGCAAGCCACATCCAAAATCGAACCGCCAAATTCTTTGGCAAGCTCGAGGTAAAACGCCAATGGACGCGCAAGGTATTGGGCTTCCTCCAAATCGTAATTTTCGGGGTTCTGAAATTCCTCGAGGTTGTCGTGGGTTTCCATAGGCTTGACATTATGGCGCGAATCTCGAGCTTCAGGGTTTTGTCCAAGTCGGTTCGAGATTCAATGGAACGGCGTATCGATGAATTATTCACCCACCGATTCTTGCACCATTCTGGAAGCCGGATGGAGGCAGAACATCTCGAGCACTCCATCGCCAACGTTCAGAAATTTGTGCGCAATATTCGGGGCGGCGACGACAATGTCACCAGTTTGGACTTCGATCTCATCCTGACCAATGGTAAACCTTGCTTGTCCGCTTTGAACCAACCACGTTTCGGGATAAGGATGCAAATGCAGCATTGAACCCGTGCCAGGTGGACTTTTGACATGAAAGAAAGAGCCATCGACACCGTATGGCGCACCCTCAAATTTTACGGTTCCACCTGGGCGCAGCTCCAGGGTTTGTGATGAAATCACTTTGTACATTTTGATCGTCCTTTCCAAATCTGGGCAGTCAACGGGCGCCCTTAAGGGTTTTCACACGTTCATCGACAAGGTTGTCTGACGCGAAAACCGCTTGACTTGCACACCTGTCACCAGCATTGCACCAAATAAAACCGTGGCACACGACAGGATTTTCTCAAAACTGATGGTTTCATGCAGCAATGCCGCCCCCCAGACAAGCGCAAAAACGGGCACCAGCAAACCGACAACCGATGTTCGTGACGCGCCGAGGTTGACCACCAGCGGCAAAAACAACAAATACGCCACCACAGTGCAAGCCAGCGCCAGTGCCAGCAAACACACCACCACCAGGGCATCGGGTGCCGAGCGAATTGGGTTGAAAGGCGCGAGCGGCGCAAGGCTCAGGCTCGAGCTGAGCAGCGCTCCCGTGACCATGTCTATCGGCGGGGCACCCTGCAATTTTGCTTTGGTCAAATTGGCTGCCAGCCCGTATGAGAACGCTGCCACCAGCATTGCCATCACGGACAGCACCGTGTTGAATCCAGGCTCGAGCGGACTCCAACCGACCAGCGTGGTCACGCCCAGAAAACCCAGGACAATACCAACAAAGCGCTGCCAGGTGAAGGCATCGCCAAACCAAATCACCGCGATCAAGACAGTCCAGAACGAAACGGTGGCGTTTAAAATGGCTGAGGTGGACGCCGAAAGCGTCAATTCGGCAAACGAAATCAAGACAAATGGCAAGCCGCTGTTCAAAAGTCCCACCAGGGCAATCCAGCCGCCAAAACGCCGCCACTCGAGGGGCTTATGGGTCAGCAAAGCGTAGATAAGCAACACTCCAGCGCCAATTGTCACGCGCAACAGCGCCGTCATGACCGGACCCAGCACGGGCGAGGTCAGGCGCATGAAAATAAAACTAAACCCCCAAAGGGCTGCCACCAAAAGCAACTGTATGGCTTGAATCGGTTTCATGACCCACTTCCTTTTCTGGGTTTAAAGGCGAAAGGCGATTTGCATTCGGTTCCAAGAATTCACGGCGATCACGGCATAGGTCAAATCGACCAGTTCCTCCTCTGAAAACTGCGCCCTGGCTTGGGTGTAAACCTCATCTGGCACTTGCGAATTTGCCACCAGTGTGACCGCCTCAGACCAGGCGAGCGCCGCGCGTTCCCGTTCGCTGAATCCCTTGGCAAGCCGCCAAGCGCTGACAAGATGGAGTTTTTCATGGCTGTGCCCAGCCTCGAGTCCATCTTTGCTGTGCAGGGCGATACAGTACACGCAACCGTTGATTTGCGAGGCGCGAAGTTTGACCAGTTCGAGCAAAGGTTTCTCGAGGCTGTTGTTGTTGGCGTAATCGTCCAAAGCGTTCAAGGCTTGGTAACCACCCGCCGCGAGTTTGTAAGCGTTTAATCTCATGGTCTGAAGTCCTCCGAGAATTATTGTGCAACAATTTTGGCTTGCCCAGAAGAGCCAAAAACTGCTATTTTAAATGGGTCATGATTGACCTTAAACGTGAGTTAAACCTTGATGCAAACGATACAAACCCGACTCCGATCTATCAACGAATTTACCGCAGTGTTGCCCAGGCGGTGCTCGAGGGACGCTTGAAAGCCTCAACCCGTTTGCCCTCGGTCAGAAGCCTTGCGGCACAACTCGGTGTGGCTCGAGGCACGATTGAAACCGCCTATCATTTGCTGGCGGCTGAAGGCTACATCGTCTCACGGGGCGCGGCTGGAACGCGGGTCAGCAAAACCATCAAACGCACTTTGCTTGAAGCCCATGCCAAAGAAATCAATCAACGCGTCGAAGTGCAGCCTGCGCCAGACTCGAGGGAACCCAAAATGTTTCAGATGGGTTTGCCCGCCCTTGACGGCTTTCCAAACGCAGTCTGGTCGCGTCTGCTCGCCCGGGCAGCCCGAGCCACCACACCGAGCGATTTGGCATATCCCAACCCTGCCGGACTTGAAACGCTACGGACGCAACTTGCCAGTTACCTTGTTGTGGCTCGAGGGATCGCCTGTCTGCCCGAGGATATTTTCATCACCTGCGGTTACCAGGGCGCGTTGGGCTTGATCGCCCATTGCCTGCTGGATTCTGGGGACCGCGTGCTGATGGAAGACCCTGGCTATCCTGACAGCCGCGATGCCATGCGTTTGGCTGGGGCAGCATTGATCCCAGTTGCGGTTGACCGTGAAGGGTTAAACGTGCCACAAATCGTTTCAAAAAACCTTTCGGCGCGTTTGGTGCTGGTCACACCAACCCATCAGTACCCAACAGGGGTCACCTTGTCGCTCTCGCGTCGAATCGCGCTGTTAAAATGGGCGCAAACCAATGACGCCTGGATTGTCGAAGACGATTACGACAGCGAATACCGTTACCAGGGCAAGCCGCTGCCCGCACTCAAAAGCCTTGATCGGCAAGACCGCGTGCTTTATGCAGGAACCTTGAGCAAGGTGCTTTCTCCGAGCCTGAGGGTCGGCTATTTGGTGGTTCCAAGAAACCTCAACAATACTTTCCGACGCACTGCCAACCTGCTGCAACCGCCGCCTTCGGTTTTGGTACAAGCCAGCCTGGCGGCATTTCTCGAACAGGGGCATTTGGGTCGTCACATTCGCCGAATGCGGGCATTGTACTTGGAGCGGCGCACGGCGCTGGCGACAGCCTTAAACCAGCAACTCGGCTCGAGGCTTCGGGTTGAGTTACAACCAGGTGGGATGCACCTTTTGGGTCGTTTACCAAAAGGCACTGACGACGTTGGTCTGGTGGCAAGGCTACAACAACATGGTCTCAGTCCAGCCGCGCTCTCTGCTTGTGGAATGGCAAGCTCCCAGGTTGCAGGCTTGCTGCTCGGGTTTACCAATATCAACTCGAGTCAGGCGACCACGGCGGCAAAACGCCTGGCAGAACACTTTGACTCGAGATGATTTGCGCCTGACATTTGAGGTTCGCATCAAAAATGGCGCTCTCGCTCGAGTTGTCCGCTGCTGTAACGTCAAATTCATAATTTTGTAACACCAAACAGCTTGGCTCGAATTGGCGCGGGCTATAATGCAAACTTGAGTTGAAGGAGACTGAATGCAGATTGGAATCGATAGTTTTGCCGCCGTGGTTTCAAATCCCGACACGGGCAAAACCCTGAGCACCACCGAACGCATGGGCAATCTGATCGAAGAGATCGAAGCCGCAGACCGTTTTGGCATCGACGTGTTCGGCGTCGGCGAGCATCACCGACCTGAATATTTGGATTCCGCCCCAACCATGATTTTGGCGGCTGCCGCCGCTCGCACCTCGAGCATCAAGCTCACCAGTGCGGTCACGGTGCTCAGCGCGGCTGACCCCGTGCGGGTCTTTCAAGAATTTGCGACGCTCGATTTGATCTCCAAAGGACGCGCCGAAATGGTGGTCGGACGCGGATCGTTCATCGAATCTTTTCCGTTGTTTGGCTTTGCGCTCGAGGATTACGACGCGCTGTTTGCCGAAAAACTTGACCTGCTGCTCGAGATTCGGGAGCAGACCCATGTTCAGTGGTCTGGGCGTTACCGGGCGGCGCTCACGGGACAGGGCATCTATCCGCGCCCTGTCGGCACCCTGCCGATTTGGTTGGGCGTTGGCGGCACGCCCGAGTCGTTCATTCGGGCGGGCAGCCTCGGCTTGCCACTCATGGTCGCCATCATCGGCGGCGATTACCGTCGTTTCCGACCGTTAATCGACCTGTACCGTCAGGCGGGGCAAATGGCGGGGCATTCACCAGATCAATTGAAAGTTGGCATTCACGCCTTCGGTTTTGTGGCGCCAACCACCAGCCAAGCCATCGATCTGACCTACCCTGGCTTCGAGCGCATGGCAAGCACCATCGGCAAAGAGCGCGGTTGGTCGCCGCCGTCTCGAGCGCAATTTGAGGCGGCGTGCAGCCCGTTCGGTCCGTACCTGATCGGCGATGTGCAAAGTGTCGCCGAGAAAGTCTTGTACGTCAACCGCGTGCTGGGCGGCATCTCGAGGTTGTCGTTTCAGATGACCAACGTGATGCTGGCACACGAGCAAATGCTGGCGGCAATCGAATTGCTTGGCACTCGAGTTTCACCGTTGGTGCAAGAAAAGCTGACGATCAAATGATTTTTGGGTAACGCTCGAGAATCAAATCCACGGTTTGCTCAACACTCAATTCGCTCGAGTCAATCACCAACCAACCCGTTTTGGAGTGTGCTTCGATGCCCGCTTGAAGGCTGCGAATCGCCGTCTCGAGGATTTGTTTGAAACTGCCCTCGTCAGGATTTCTGGCATGAAGTCGTTCCAATATTGTCTCGAGCTTGGGGAGCAACAAAACCCGAGTGATACGCCGCGATATTTTGCGGTTGTAATCCTCATCGGGGTTTTCGCCCAACCAAAAATCGTCGATGGCGACCGCAAAACCGTCATCGGAGTACATTCGCGCCATGACCGAGGCGGACTCTCGAGCCAGCCGCAATTGCCGATACGTTTCTGGCGGGATTTCAAAAGCCATGTCCGAAAGTCCAGCCACCACCAAGTGACGAAGGTCGTCCACAGGAATGTGCAAACCACGTTCAAAACGCTGCATCAAGGCTTTGGAGACGGTGCTTTTGCCCGAGGCTGGTGTTCCCATGATTAAGAAAATTGGTTGCATGATTGGCTTTCTGGGGTGAGATCAAGTTTTGAATTCGGTCAGGATGACATGGATATTTTCCGTGCCAACATTTAGCAGCGAATGCGGTGGGATTGGCGCGGCTGGGATTGCCGTCCCTGGAAGTGGCGTGTTGGTCATGCGTGCAGAATCCATCATGACGTTGCGATGCTCGTCGTAACGCACAAAATTACTCCAAGAAATGATGTACAAAAACCCAGACCAGACGTGGGTGTGCAGCGCCGTTTCCTCGCCAGGTTTTAACAGCGTCTCGAGCACCCGAATCTGGTCATTCTCGAGTAAAACTTTATGGTGTTCGGGTGCGGCGGCAACGGCATCCAGTTGATCGAGCATGAGTTTCCTTTCAAACGGGTTTCTCGAGCCTTGGGGTTTTATTGAACGGCAATCTCGTTTCCAAGCCGCACGACCTCGGTCGCCAGCAAATCAAAATCTGCGGTCACGCTGCGGTGGTTGGCTATCGCAATCCGCAAGCAATACTGACCGTGAAGCGTGGTGTACGACGGCACGGCAATGCCTTTTTCGTGAAGTTGCATCAAAATTTCTTTGTTCAAGGCGTTCAAAGCTTCAAGCTCGAGGTGTCCTGGGTTGTACCGAAAACAAACAATATCCAAACCAATCGGAGCCATCATCTCGAGCTTTGGGTCTGCTGCGACCAGTTGACCAAAGTAATGCGCCTGTTCGACATTGCGCTCGATCATGCGCCCGAACCGCGCCAGACCGTGTTCTTTGATCGACATCCACACCTTCAACGCCCGAAATTGCCTGGAAAGCTGCAAGCCGTAATCGCTAAACCAATTGCCTGCCGCCAAGCCTCGGGTTTGGATTGCCAGGTACTCTGGGGTCAGGGCAAAGGTCTCGCGGTGGGCGGTTTTGTTACGCACCAGCACGCAACCCGCCTCGAACGGAATGTGCAACCATTTGTGCAAATCGAGCGCCACCGAATCGGCGCGTTCGATACCAGCAAGTTTTGGTTTGACATTTTCCGCCAGCACCGCCACCGCCCCAATCGCGCCGTCCACATGAAACCAGAGCGTTTCGCGTTCGCACAGATCAGCCAGTGCATTCAAGTCATCGATTGCTCCTGTGTTGATCGTTCCCGCATTGCCAATCACGCATAACGGTTGATGCCCCGCATTTCGGTCTTCGCTGATGGCTTGCTCGAGCGCCGCCAGGTCAATCGTGTAATCGGGGTTGACCGCAATTTTATGCAAACTCGAGTTGCCCATGCCCAGCGCCTCGATGGCTTTTTGGACGCTGCTGTGAACCTCGCTCGAGGCATACACCATCAAGCGTCCCGTCGCGCCGTGCATTCCCAATTCCCGAACGTTAAAACCCGCACCCTCGTTTCGAGCCACCGCGAGCGCCGTAAAGTTTGCCATGCTACCGCCGCTGACCAGCAAGCCGCTGGCATCGGTTGGGAAGCCCATCATGGTTTTAATCCAGTCGATCACCTGGGTTTCGACCAAATTGGAAACGTGGTTGCCGCCACCAAGGTTTGAGTTCATGATTGACGCCATAAAATCCGCCAATGCGCCAAGCACCGTGCCGTTGCCCATGTACCAAGCCCAGAACCTGGGGTGGGTGTTTCCCATCGGGTAGGGCAGAATGCTCTCTTTAAAATCTTGGTAGGTGGACACTGCCCCTTCAGGCTCGAGCGGTGCGGCAACTTGAAACTTCGCCGCGACTTCATCGGGGACGGGTTGCCAGACTGGTCGTTCGCGCAGGGTTTGCAGGTGATGAAACGCATCGTCGATCATCTGGTGTGCCAGCGCCCGCATGTCATCCCAATTTTCGGGGTCGAGCGTCTCGGGCTTTTGAGATTTTTCCATTTGTTGCCTCCTTGAATTTATCGGGTTCAAAAATGACTTTAACAGTTCAGAATTCAATTGCCATAAAATGGTGAAGCCTAAAAAAATCGGTACCTTGGGTTTGGATCATCGGACCAGTCTTGTGGCTCGAGGTGGCTGCAAAAATTTGAAACGCCCGAGGCTGCCTTTTACAATCTCGAGCATGGTTGATCCGTTAAAGGACGTACCTCAAACCAAGCCCAATTTGATACCCAAAGGCTGGCACAAAAAGCAACCTGGATTCCAGGTAAAGCGACAAGGCGTTGGTGAGCGTGTAACGAAAACCGATGATCGCGCCAAAGCCAAAAACTTGCGCGGGGCTGATGAACAGCGTGGCTCGAGGACCCGCATAAATTCCAAAGTCAGCAATTTGATAGGCGACCATCGCTTCCAGGCTGACGCCAAACAGAAAAGTGCCAGCGGCAAAAGTGCCCTCAATGTCAGTTCGAGCGTCAATGTCAAGGTCTTTGCCCAATTTCACCAGCTTTTCGACGCCCAAGTTCACGCCAAAACCGAAAGCCACGCCATCACTGAACGATGAGGTGATGCCGGCGCCGACCGTAAATTTTTGAGCGCCCGCCAAGCTCGAGAAACCGATGATGGCGACCAAAATCAGAAACCATTTCTTCATAAAACCCCCTTGAAGCGTTCCCTTTGTTGAGTCTGTTTTGTTGGCGACCACCCACCAATCTGGCAGTGGTTTGAGCTGAGGTTCACTGTCTGATTTCGAGCGCAAGCAACATGCTTTCTCGAGTTTTGCACTTATGTTTTCACTCGAGCTTCAATTGGTTTGAAGCTCGAGTTTTGTTTGCCGCCTTGGTTGATCGGATTGGGGTGCTCAATCAAGACGCAGGACAGCAAGTTTTTTAGAGTTGCGTCCAGGTTTCTGTGCCCTCTTTGGTATCGTTGTAATCTTGCCAGTACCCGCTCAGTTGCGCGTCGTTGATGATTTTTAAAAGGGTCACGGTTGGAATGCCCCTGTTTTGTGATGCGATGGCGATGCTCGTGCCAAGATCGTTGGCGATGCCCGTTTCACCCTCGCCGTAATCGACACGGTAACCATCGCCGTAATCGGTGACAACCACCGTGTCAGAAAATTTGCTGCCATCTGGGTTGACGCCTTTGACCACGTACTTTCCGGCAAAATCGTAACGTGTTTGAGCGCCAACGTGTGACAAGCCAATGCCGAGAGACAGGGTAGCGATTCCGATCAAAGCCAATTTGTAAACGTTTTTCATGACATCTCCTTTAAAATATTCGCGAGTGGGTTTGGGTTGACGGGCGGACGGAACGCAAAGCGAAAGTATTCAGGTCATGGTTTTCTCCGTTCTAAAGCTTGTCTTTTGGTAAAACACTTTTGGAGCCTCGAGTTTTTGTATTGAGCTACATTTATTGGGTTTTTAAGGGCGGTTCGTTTGAACTGAGATCAGTTTGCAAAATCTTGCGTCGCACGAGCGTCGCGTGGGTTTTTTAGGCTCGAGAAACGAGATTTCAGGTACGCCATTCACGCCCGCATGACCCATCGCCCATGTTCATTTCTTGTTCTTGCTCGGGAAGGTTGGGTTGTGGCTCGGGTTAGCGGGTCAGGCTGGCGTTGGTGCTGACCTGCGAAAGTCCAAAAATCCAGTGCTTGGCGATCTCGAGAATCTCGCTCAGGGCGTGGCGCAGCGCCGCACTTTGTGCTACACGAATTTCTTTGAGGAGGGCATGGTTTTGGGCTTCGCGTTGAAGGCTGGCAATTCGGAATTCCACTTCATGGTTTTTCATTTGCTGCTCCTTTTGTCGCTTGTTCTTTCTTGAACACAGTTTGCAATTTGGCGCGTCGCATGGGCGTCGCACGTGTATTCGCGTCGCGCGACGCCAGCAAAAATACTGTGCAGGATTGATTTCTCGAACGTATTGATACCAAACCATCATTGCGCCGAAGTTGATGTTTGGTGATCGATGTCTGGCTTCAACCGCTAGAGACTGCCAATATGCAGCTCGAGTTTTACAGCAAAAAGCGTTTGTCTGAGACAAACGCTTTTTGCTAACGGTGTTGGCATTCAAAAACGATTGGGTTTCTCGAGATCAGCTTGACAATTTATTCTGAGCGGACACCGATTTGCGTGGGATTGAAATTGAAAACTCGAGTGTTCAGGTCATGGTTGCACCTCATCCCTGCAACACTCGAGCCGCCGCCATTCGCACCTCGAGCTGTTCGTGGTTGAGAAGCGGTTGAACGGCGTGTTTGCCCGTTTCGCCAAGCGTGCAAAGTTGGTCGGCGGCGGCACTGCGAATGCGCCAATCGCTGTCTTGCAGCAACTCGAGCAGCGTGGTTTGGTCATGGTTGCCGAGCCTGCGAATCGCGGCGATGCGCACGGTTCTGGCGCTGGCTTGCAAGGCACGAGTGCGGTTGTTGCCCGCTGCTCCCGCCCGTATCGCTGCGGCTTGCACTTCGGGGTTTTGGGTTTGGTCTGCCAGTCGCTCGAGGTCTTGGCTGTACTGGTGACTGATGGCGGGTGTGCTGGCGGCTTGAATGGCTTCGAGTTGCAATTGCGCGTCGTGCATCGCCAGGTCGGTCAGGCTCGAGAGGTTTGGAGATTCCGTTTTGGTGGCAAGCTCGAGCAACCAAGCCCGAGTCTCGCGGTTGAGTTTTTCCCAAGCCTGACTGAGCGCTGCAATGATTGATTCAGGTTGAACCTCGAGCCATTCTCGGGCGCGGTCTGCGAACGCGCCACGCAATTCGGTCAACCAAAGTTCGGTGTGATGCTCGAGGTTTGGGACGATGCCCGAAAAGTGCTCGGCTGCCAACGACAAGCGCAAATTCACGGCGCTCGAATCGTCGCTCGAGACTCTCCAGGCGTTCGCCACGGCTTGCGCACGGTCTGAATCGTTGCCCAGCAAACTGCGCTCGAGGTGTTCACGGATTGTGGGGTCGTCGTCCTGCACCAACCTCCCGAGGGCACACAGGCGCTCGTTGGTGTCATCGGACAAAAACCAAATTTGCTCGAGCGCCGTTGTGACGCGTGAATCGGATGGCATGGCACCCAGGGCTGCCAGCAGGTACAGGCGCATCTCTGGGCTGAAAACATGCTCGAGTTCGGAGCGCAAGACCGCAATCAGGTCGCGGCTTTGGTGTGACCCCAAAGCCAGCGCGGCTTCGGGGTCGATGGCGATGGCTTCGAGTACACTGAGGCGGGTCAAGAGGTCGTTGGATTCGATGGCGGCGAACAAATCGGCGGCGGTCTCGAGTCGCAATTCATCCTCAATTTCTTCAGCCCCCAAGGCTCGAGCGCTGGCAAATTGAGCCTCAAGCGCCGTCTCGAGTTGCTGGGCAATTTCAGAAGGCTGCATCATTTGGTTGCGCCCCCAAACACGACCTTGCGCCTGGTTTGTGGCGCGGCTGGACCACAACCGCAACTGCCTTGCGCATCAAAAGACTTGTTGACCGTGCCAATGGTGTTCTCGAGCGCGTTGAACGCATCGGTGTCGGTTCCCAGGTTCACGCCTGCCAGCGCGGAAATAAAATCGATGATGCTCCAGGTCCATTTCTGTCCAAAGTACCCAAACCTCGAGTGCGAAAGCGCCAGTTCAATGCCCACCCGTACTTCAACGCGGCTGGTCTGTTTGATGTTGAGGGTGAGTTTGGTATCGGCATTGTCGGCTTTGTCACCGGCGGCGTTGCGATCACCAATCGTGCGGCTGGCATCAAAACGCAAGTTGTTGTACGACTGCTTGCCGATCACAATTTCGCTGGGGGCAATGGTGATCGGAAACCCAACTTGTACCACAGGTCCGGCAATCACATTGCCACCAAAGCGTTGCAGCAGGGCGTTGGCGGCTTTGGTGAACGGAATCAGGTCAATCACGTTCAGTGTGCCTTCGATACCTGGGGTCAGTTGAATGTTGCCTTTGGATTTCCATTCGCCGTTGCGGGTTTGAAACATGTCAAAATCGAGTGTCCCCGCATTCGAGGTGCGTGGTTTGTCCGAGCCTTTTGCCGAAGAACCGCCTGTGCTGGCTCGAGAGATCAGAAAATCGAGGAAAGTCTTGAGGATGTTGATGCGGAATTCGCCGTTGCCTTGCAGCCTTGGAAAGATGCGCGGCGGGAAGATGTCGTAATTCCAGGTCAGGGCGAATTCCAAACCGACCTGAATGCCGCCCGCAAAACCGTCCTGCGTGCCGTCGCCGTACTTTCCAGCCCAGTTGAGCTGAACGGCGGGTTGGTCTGGGTTGTCAAAATTGCCACCGACTTCGGTGTTCATTGCCCAGGCTGGACCGCAGATGCCAAAGAAATAACTCCAACGCACGTTGACAATCACATTGATAAAAAAACTTTCAAATCTAACGTCGATCAGCACACGTTGCACGTTTGAACCTTGCACGCTGGCACGCAATGTGCCCAGGGCGGGAATGATTGCAAAGCCCTGACAGATGTCCAAAGACGGTGAGGTCTCGAGGGTGGTGATGGCAAGATCGGGCATGATTTAACTCCTTTGGATTGAATTTAAACGGGCAAACCCAAGACCAGCGATTGACTGTCGTCCTCGTGAATCACGACAAACACCAGTCGTCCCTCATCGTCGCTGTGCATTGCCGAATAACCGACGCCGATAAAGTCGCTGACTGGGCTGGGATGGTTGACCAGCAGATCGCCGGTTTTCAAAATCGTGCGCGACCCGCTGCCGTTGCTGGCGAGCAACTCGATGCCCGCGCTGGTTTGAACCATGAAAAACGTGATGCCGTCGGTCGCCAGTTGCGGCGTGGCGATGGCTTTGACCACATTGCCCGTCGGCGAACGATCACCCGATTGCATCACCACGCGGTTGTTGACCACCAATGTATGCTGGCTTCCGTTGTTGACCACGTGCGCAAAGCTCGAGTTTGGTCCACTGCGCGGGGCATAACAGGTCAGTCCCGAAGCTCGAGAGGGGCTTGAACGCAAGCCGCTCGAGATCGAGCTAGCTTCGACCCGCAGGTTGCTGGGCGAGCCTGTCCTGCGGGTATTGAGCGAGACGGTGTTGAGGTTGCCGCGCAAAACGGCAGTTTGTTGTGTGCCTTGGGCATACTGGTTGGCGAATTCTGCGGCGGGGGTCAGCATGGCTTGCAGCACAAATTGTCCGCCGTCGTGCAGGCTGATTAAGCCAAATTGCGAGATGACTGGGGCGCTGGTGCTGGCTGCCAAGCTTGTACCGCTGGTCACCACCAAGCTGGCGTTCTCACCCTCGAGTCCGCGCAGCAAGAACACGCCCTGACGCACGTCTTTGGTGACCTGACCGGTGTTGTGATAGTAATTGGCAACAAAGATCAGGTCATTGTCGTGAAAGTTCAGGTCGCCGAACATGCCCGCAAATTCGTGACCATCGGTGTTGAGCACATGTTCGTGTAAGACTCGAGTCAAGCCTTGACCCAGGTCGCAGTAAATGGCTTGCATTTTCATGGGGGCGGTGCCGCCGTCAAAACTGCCGTGCTCATCGGTGGTGTTGTAATTCATCTCGGTTTCGACCCTGACCACCAGGGCAAGCTGCCCTTTGGCGTTGATGTCGTGGTTGTTCAGTTCGACCACGCGCCGCCCGTCGAGCGTGTCCCCAATCCGCACGATTCGGCTTTCACCCGAAACTCGAGGGTTGGCAGCGCTGAGGTCGAGTTGCAGGGCGTACAGACCAATTCGGTCTTCACTGTCCATCGCGCCGTACACCACCCGCCCGTTGGCGTCGATGGCGGCATCCAGACGCAGGGTCTGACCTCGAGTTCCACCCGGCAACAGGTCGGTGTTGTGTTTGATCGAAAAGAACTGGTAGCCGTTGGGCAACACACCGTCCGTGCCCGGGGTTGGCGGCGCGGGGTTGGGATTCGTGGCGCAGGCACTTAAGAGTGCGCCCGAAAAGGTCAAACCCGTGGCTTTGAGAAAATTGCGGCGATCAATGTTCATAAATGCCTCCAAAGCCTAATTGCTGCCCCAACGCGTGCCGTTGGGCGCGGTGTTGACGCTGCCGAATTTGGTGTTGCGTTCGCCGGTCGGCAGGTCTTCCTCATGCTCGAGCACCAAATTCCAGCCCGGGTGCAGGTTCAGGTCGTATTTGAAGGTGTTGTCCACCAGTCCCGCGCAGGTTTGCGTGCCAACAACCGTGGTGGCTGCCTCGAGATACCACCAGCTCAGTTTCTCGAGTGAACCGTCCGAGTCTTCGTTGGTGATTTCGACTGGGCTTTTGAAAACTGTTTTGTTCCAGATTTCGAGGTTGAGTGCGCCGTATTTGCTGGCGGGTGGTGTCACGGTGATGACTCCCGTGCAATCCGCTCGAGCGGGGTTGAGGGGCTTCAGGAGGCTTGAGGAGACGGTTGTTGGAAGGCTGGCAGTGACTTCGCCATTCGCACCAAGTGGTGTGCTCAAAATCGTTTGACCGCCCACCGTCAAGTGCAGGCTGTTGTTGGCAAAGGCAGCTCCAACCGAACCGCTCAGGCTGCTCGAGGTGCTGCCCGTGTCAGGCAAGCCTGGTTCTTTGTCGGCTTCAAAAAACCATTCCGAACCCGCTGGCAGTGTGCCCGAAGTGTGCTGGATGGTTTCGTTGTCGTTTTTCAGGGTCACGGTTTCGATCAGCAAATTCCAACCTGGTACAAAACTGATGTTGTAATCGTGTTCCTCGCCCGCGCCGTCGCCGCTCGGGCAGTTTTCCTGCCCCGTCACCGTGACCGCGCTCGAGGCGTACACCCAATTGACGGTAAACCCGCGTCCGCCCACCGCAATCACGCCCAGGGGGGTGCCGTTGCGGTCTGGCTCGAGCGAGGCTTTGACGCCCGTCGGGTTGGCGGGCGTTGAGGTCACACCGGCGCTGCAACCTTGGGTCAACTCGAGGGCTTCCAAAGCGGCGGCGTCAACGGTGGCGGGCAAGGTCAGGTCAAACTCGCCCGTGGCACTGAGAACGCCTGTGGTCAAGCTGACGCCCGCATCAGATTGGAGCTTGAGGCTTGCCGCCAGCGTGTCCGTCCAGCCGCCCAACTTGCCGTGCATTCGCGTGGCGCTGCTGCCTGCATCCTGACCACCGAACTGCCCTGGGGCAACCCCAACGCCGACATCCTCGAGCCTGGTGAGCCATTTCGCCTCGCTTGGAATGCCGGTTTGATTTTTCCAGGTGGTGGTTTTTAAAAGGCTGTCCTCGAGACGCTGCACGAGATTCCAACCCACCTGCAAATTCAGGTTGTACTGCGTGATGAAGGTCTCATCGCCGCTGCCGCATTTTTCTTGTCCAGCAATATTGACAGCGCTGGCTGCATACCACCAAGCCGTGGTGCTCGAGTAGGACACCAAGAAGGTTTTGCCGATGGCGCTGTTGCCCCTGAAAACCGAAAGTCCAAGTTGACCGAGCAGGGCGTTCGGGTTGCTGGCATTAAAATTCCCTTGGCATCCAGCCTCTTTTAAGCCCGACGCCACACCGAGCAGGGCGGCGTTCGGGGCGGCTGGCAGAGGAATGTTAAAAATGCCGGTCGCTCCGGTGGCAGGGATCGCGGTTGGGGTCAGGTCGTTGGATTGACCCGTGCCAGGTTTCTCGAGTTTTAAAACCAAACCGTACCCCTGCTCGCCGAGCGTGCCTTGAACTCGAGCGATGGTGCTGCCCGTATCTGTACCTTTGGCTGCCGCCAGGTCGTTGGAGGTGCTCACGCCCCAAGTGACGGGCGTATCCAGGGGCGCGTTGCTGAAACTGGTCTCTTTGGCATCGGTCAGCACCAAATTCCAACCTTGCTGCAAATTCAGGTTGAATTGCGTGTCGTTGCCGATTCTCGAGGTTCGGGTTTTTGCCGATGGACAAACCAGCGTACCGTTGATGGTTACAGGCTCTTCGGCGTAAACCCAACGTGCCAGTTGATTGCCAGTTTTTGCCACCAGTTCACCCGCCGGTTGCCCAGCAATCTCGAGCGACGATCCGACCCAGACCGCCTCGGCATCGGCGGGTTGCACGGTGACGCCAGTGCAGCCCGTTGGGGCTTCAAAAACCGGTCCGAGCGCGTTTACATCTGGCAAATCGGGTAGGTTTAAATTGAAGGTGCCACCAGTGATGCCAGTTTCACTCAGCCTAAAAATGGGGTCGCTCGAGAGTGACAGCGCCACGGCTTTGCTGCCGGCGGGAACTGCAAAGCCCTGAACGTTGCCGCCAACGTTCAAGCCGGTGCTTGGATTGCCGCCGCCGCCGCACGCCACCAGCAACAGCAGCATCCAGGGGGTCAGTCGTTTGAGTTTTTCCATCGCTCTTACCTCCGATGATCAAATGTTCTTGGACAGCTTTGAGACAAAACTCGAGGATCAATTTTGGTCGTTCTGGGTTTCAAATCACCTCCTTCGAGATTGCGACTTGCCTTGACCTGCACTCCAAAATGGCTTCGGCTCGAGTGGATGTCATGACTTGGCTTATCTGAACTGGCTTCAGTATGCCAAAAGGGGCGTCGCATGGGCGTCGCGTAGGGTTAAGCATGTGCCACTCGAGTTTGTCTTGTTGCGCCATTCGTTCGCTGGAGGCTCTCAATCGTTTGGCGATTGCTGTTAAACTGATACGGGGATATGGGAATTTACGTTCAACTGCTCGGGACTGCCAAAGTACAGCTCGAGTCTCACAGCGTTCCGTTTGTCTCGGACAAACGCTTTTTGCTGCTGGCATTCTTGGCGTTCAAAGCTGATTGGGTTTCTCGAGATCAGCTTGCCAATTTGTTCTGGTCTGACACCGATTCGGTTTCGGCTCGCAAGAATTTACGGCATCTGCTCAGCCGCACCCGAAATCTGGACTTTGCGCAACTCGAGGGGCAGGACGACGTTCGCTGGTTGGTGCAAACCGACGTGGCATTGTTTCAACAACACTTGGGGGCTGGCGATTGGGAGCAAGCCATCGCGCTTTATCAGGGAAATTTACTTTCGGGTTTAACCAGCGATTCGAGCGGGTTTGAAGATTGGTTGGGGCAAGAATCGGAAACCTTGCAAACCGCTTACCGCGAGGCGGCGTTAAACCACGCCAAGCAACTCGAGGGGCAAAACCGTTTTGATGACGCGGCGGCACTGCTGGCGAAGGTCTTGAAGATCGATTTGCTGGCTGAAGACATCGTTCAAGTCTACCTGCGCGTGGCAGGTCAGGCGGGGCATCGGTTGGAAGCTTTAAAAGTCTTTGAATCGTTCAAATCCATGTTGTCTCTCGAGCTTGGTTTGCTGCCGCTCGAAACCACCTTGCAATTGGCGGCGGATTTGCGGCTCGAGTCCAAAGCCGCCAGTCAAGCACCCGTGGAAATGTTGCGAAATTTCCCAACGCACAGCACCCCGTTCGTGGGTCGGGATGTGGACTTGAGCGAAATTGCGGCGTACTTCGAGCAACCCGAGGTGCGCCTGATGACCTTGATCGGCACGGGCGGCATCGGCAAAACCCGTCTCGCCATTCAGGTGGCACTCGAGCAAGCCAAGTATTTTTCTGACGGCGCGGTGTTCGTGCCGCTCAGTGAAATTGCCGCCAGCGAAAACATTGTGCCAGCCATCGCTCAAGCCCTGGATTTCAGCTTCTCGAGTTTTGATTCGCAAGACTCGCAATTGCAAAAATTTCTGGGCGACAAGCACTTACTCTTGGTGCTCGACAACCTCGAGCATCTGCTGGACGGGGCAAATTCCTTTCTGGAATTGCTGGCGCACTGTCCAAAGTTGCGGATTTTAACGACCTCCCGCGAGGCGCTCGATTTTCAGGGCGAGTATTTGGTGGACGTGCTCGGTTTGGATGTGCCAAAGGACCCAAACACCGAGCAGATCGAAATGTACGACGCGGTTCAACTCTTTTTGCGCAGCGTCAGGCGCGTCAACCCGCAGTTCAGCCTCGAGCGTGAAGCCAAACCCTTTGTGCTGCAAATTTGCCAAATGTTGCAAGGTTCGCCTCTGGCAATCGAACTGGCAGCCAACTGGTTGCGCGTGCTCGATGTGCAGGCGGTCAAAAACGAGATTCAAAAAAGCCTGGACTTTTTAGAGATCAACCAGCCCAACATTGCCCATCGCCACCGCAGTATGAGGGCGGTGTGCAACTCGAGTTGGGTTCGGCTGGAAGCCAACGAGCAAGCCACCCTGGCGTGCCTGAGCTTGTTTCGTGGTGGTTTCAGCGCCCAGTCGGCGGCTCGAGTCGCCAATGCCAACCCTGGAATGTTGTTGCGGCTGGTCAACAAGTCCTTGGTGTCAAAACGTGAAAGTCGTTTTTTCATGCACGAAGCCTTGCGGCAATTCGCGGCGGAAAAACTTGGGGCACCAGAAAAAGATGCCGCGCTTCACAAATTATCTTTGCTCGCCCAAGAGTGGGCACAGGCTGTTTACATCAACGAAACCACGCCAAAAGATTTGGAAAGTTGCCAAAATTTCGAGACTGAATATGAGAACATTGATGTCGCCCTCGAGTGGTCTTTTCAAACGATGCCGCGATTGTGCGCCGAAATTGTCTGTGCGCCAGTCTATTTTTGGTACGCGAGCGCCAGAAAACAAGTGGCGATTGCCTGGATCAGCGCCCTGCTCGAGTTGCCCGAATTGAAAGGGCGTGACGCCCTCCGTAGTAAACTTCTCTACAGCCGTTGCGTGCTGGGCGACGGTGCCAGAGATTACGAACTTTGCCTGATCGACGCGAATGTATCGCTCGAGATCGCCATCGAAATTGCCGATTTGGATCGCCAAGCCTGGGCATGGTGCGGCATCGGCATTTGCCAATTTGAGTTGGGCAGAACCAGGGCGGCGCTCGAGTCGAATCAAAAAGCTTGGAAGTTGAGTCTTCAGGTGCAAAACCAGAACGTTCAAGCCTACTGCCAGACCGAACTTGGCAACATTTACGTTGTGCTATCCGAGTTTGAACTTGCGGCTCAAGTCTACGGGCAGACCATCAGCCGTTGCCTCGCCACGGGCAACCGCCGCAGCTTAGCCCATGCGCACACGTTCATGGCGGACGCTTACGCCAGACAGGGCAAGCTCGAGCTTGAACAGGAGACGCTCGAAAAGGCGGCGGTCATTTACCGAGGGTTTAACGATGTCAGCAATTTGTGCGGCATTTTACTGCGACTCGCCAGCGTCAATGTTCAACGCAAAAATCTGGTTGTCGCCGAACAGACGCTGCGTGAGGCGAGCAAACTCTGTCAACAATTGCACGAGGTCAGGTTTTACTTTCGCCTGTTTCATCTTTTTGCGATCATTGCAGGGCAACGCGGTTTACCTGCCAAAGCCTTGAGGCTGCATTTCATTGCCTCAGACTGGTCGGCGCAACTCGAGGCAGAGGTTGACGTGCATGAGCTTGATTTCAACCGTTTTGATCTTGAGCCAATTCAAGCTCCTTACAGCCAGCTCGAGATTGAACAGATCAAATTGGAAGCCAGCAACCTCAGTGCTGGGCAAACCGTGCAATACGCGCTGGGTCAACTCGAGATGTTTGATGACCCACCCCTTAGCCAAAGCCTTGCGGTGCAGGCAATTTAAAATTTGTTGAATGTTTAAAACGCATTTGATTCGAGGCTTGAAGACTCGAGTTTGAAATCTTCAGCCAAAACGCAGTTGGCGAATCACATCATCCAACTCGAGCATTGTAATTCCATTCAAACTTTCGGTCTTGACTCGAGTGTTGATCAGGGCGGTTGCACGGGCATAATCTGACTTGCTGGTTTTGGGATGCTGTCGCACGGTCTGGAGGAGACGCAGCGCAAACGCGTCGTCTTTCGGCGGCAGGTACTCTATCCAACTTAGCAACAGCGCCAAGGTTAAAGGCAAGGCTTGCGCCTCCCAGGCGATTCCAAGCGCTTGGGAGAGATAGGATTTGGCTTTGTTCTGGTCGGCTTGTGACAGCGCAATCTGGCATAAAATCATCAGCGAATCGCTGTGGTTGGCAAGAGAAGATTGACTTTTTTGTTGCTCGAGCGCCAAGGCTTTTAAAGCATGGGTTTCGGCTCGCTCGAGTTGCCCAAGCCCAAAGCAGCATTCAGCCAAGGAATTCAGCACGAAAGGCACTTGACTGAGTTCGCCCGCATTGGTGGTTAACTCGAGGGTTTCTTGCCAGAGGCTCAAGGCTTGCTCGACCTCGCCAGTGTCTAAGAGCAAGGTTGCCAAGCCGTTCAAGTTGAACACCGCGCCGATGTGGTTGCCGAGCTTTTTGAACAAATAAATGGCTTCTTGGTAAATCAGTTTGGCTTGCGCGGTGTTGCCCGTTAAATCCTCAGAAATTGCCACCCAGCCCAGAGACACGGCAATCAGTCGTTCGTTCGCCAAGGCTCGAGCCTCGCGCAACGCGTTCTGACGGTACGCCAGGGCTTCGTGGTGCTTGCCCAAAGATGTGGCGGTCGTGCCGAGCATTCCCAAGCCCCAGATGATGGTTTCACGCTCCTCGAGCGGCATCAGCAAACGCAGACCTTTTTCGGCAAGTTGCACCGCCGTCTCAATTTCGCCGCGCCGTTCAAAAAATTTACTCTGATGGATCAGCAGTGTCCCCAAGGTCGCGTGATCGTCTGGATTTTCCTCAACAAGTTCGGTTATCGCCTCCTGGAACATCGCAATCGCTTCCTGATAACGCCCTCGAGCATCAAAAAACCGCATCAGGGCTTCAGTGGCAAGCTTAATAAAATGCCAACGTCGCTGCTCGATAGCCCAGCGCCACGCCTCGTGAATATTCTCAAAATCCAGCTCGAGCATTTCCAGCGCGGCTTTGGACTGCGCACCCCTGATACCCTCGAGTCCCTGTTGCAGGATTGAGAAGTAATATTGGCTGTGATCGAGTTTGGCTTGCATGGCTTCCTGGGGGTTTTCACAGAGTTTATCCTGCATGTATTGATGCAGCAAACGGTGACGACGGTAACGACCCTGACTGTTTAAACTTAAAAGCGATTTGTCGATCAGGCTGCCGAGCACTGGCAAGGGCACGTGGGCGGCTCGGCGCACGGCTTCCTTAAAAAATCCGCCCCTGAAGACCGCCAAGCGCCGTAGCGCCTGCTGTTCTTCGCTGGTCAGCAAGCCCCAGGAGTGCTCGAAGGCGGCACGGATGCTGCGGTGGCGTTTTGCAAGGTTGACACTGTTGCTCGAGAGAAAATCGAGGTTCTGGGCAATTTCTTTGGCGATATCCTGCACTGGCAAAGCCCGCACCCATACGGCTGCCAGTTCGATGCCCAACGCCAAACCGTCAACCAGACGGCAAATCTCGAGCACCTGCGCCAAGTTGTCATCGCCCAGTCGAAAATCTGGGCGCACCCGACGGGCGTGCTGGGCAAAAAGTTGCACAGCCTCGAGGCTGGGGATTTCGTTTGGTTTGACCTCGCTCATCTCGGGAACGGCGAAGGCATCGACGGGC
>CAXTTL010000069.1:0-20401 GCA_964247135.1 uncultured Deinococcales bacterium
AATGAAGATCAACACGAAAGTTTTAGCCATCACCACATTGTTGGCAATGGGTGTGGGCGCAGGAATTGTCGGCACGCAGGCGCAGTCACCGGTTTCAATCGATTACTGGTTGTGGGATTCAAATCAGTTTCCCGCCTACCAAAAGTGCGGCGTGGATTTTGAAAAAGCCAATCCAGGCATCAAGGTCAAAGTCATTCAAAAGGGCTGGGATGACTACTGGACAGGCATCACCACGGGCTTTGTCAGCGGTACCGCGCCAGATATTTTCACCGACCACCTGGCAAAATACCCAGAATTTGCGTTGAACAAGCAAATCGTTGACATTGCGCCCTGGATCAAAGAGGACAAAGTGCCAACCGATATCTACCAAGGCGATTTGATCAAGCTCTGGGGACGCAGCGGCAAACAGTACGGCTTACCAAAAGATTGGGATACCGTCGCCATTGTCTACAACAAAGCCATGCTCAAAGACGCGGGTATTTCGGAAGCCAGCCTGAACAACATGACCTGGAATCCAAAAGACGGCGGCACGTTCCAAAAAATTATTGCCAAACTGACCATCGACGCCAATGGCAACCGTGGCGACAGCGCCAACTTTGACAAGTCCAAAGTCAAGCAATACGGCTTTGTGAGCTTGCCTGGCAACAGCGCCGGTGGCGCTTACGGTCAAACCGAGTGGAGCCACTTCGCAGTCTCCAACGGCTTTAAATTTACCGACGCACCTTGGGCGACCAAGTACAACTACGACGATCCAAAGCTTGCCGAAAGCTTGCAATGGCAAGCCGACCTGAGCTTGGTCAAAGGTTTTGCCCCGCTCTACAAAGACACCAAAGCCAACAACGGCAACTCGGTCTTTACCGCCGGCAAAGCCGCATTTATTTTCGACGGCTCTTGGAATGTCTCGAGCTACCGCGCCAACTCGAAGTTTGACATTGGCTTTGCCCAATTGCCAAAAGGTCCAGTCGGACGCCGCACCATGTTCAACGGTTTGGCTGACTCGATCTGGACGGGCAGCAAGCACCAAAAAGAAGCCTTCCAATGGCTGAAGTACCTGGCTAGCCCAAGCTGCCAGAACACCGTGGGTGACTTCGGTGTGGTCTTCCCAGCCATTCCGAGCGCGATCAAAAAGTCCGTGGCTGCGTTCAAAAAGAAGGGCGTGGACGTCAGCGCCTTCACCAAAGAGGCATTGGCAAAAGACGCCACCTTCTTGTTCCCGATCACCGACAACGCCGGCGAAATCGGCGACATCATGACCAAAGTCCTCGACAAGATTTTCTTGGGCGATGCCAAAGCGGCTGACCTTTTGAAAGACGCCAACGACAAAGTCAACGCCCTGTTCAAATAACCAATCTCGAGGAACTCGTGGCAAGCCACGAGTTCCTCAAAACCCATCTGACTCGAGGTGAACCGATGAATGTTCCAAAAATCTTGCTGGCAAGTTCCAGCCTCCTGCTGGTGGCTTGTTCTGCGCGGAGCGAGTCCTCGGGTTCAGCTCGAGCTTCGCTGCCCAGCGTGCCTGTGACGTTTCAAACCAGCAAACTTTCGGCGGCGACAACTTGCTCCTCGAGTTTTATCACACACGATTTAAACCACACCACTGTTCCGCGCCAAGGAGATCGGGTGGTTTATGACAGTAACGGTTCGGGCGTGGCGGTTGGCGACCTGGATCATGATGGTCTGAGCGACATCGTGCTGGGCAACATTGGCGCGGCGAGCAGCATTCAGTGGAATTTGGGAGATTTTAAATTCAAATCCCAGGAACTTTTAAACAACCTCGGGCTACCCGAAAGTCAAACTCGAGCCGTGTCGTTGGTGGATGTCAACAATGACGGTTGGTTGGACATTGTCCTCACGCACTCGCAAGGCGGGATTTCGGCTTGGATCAACAACCACAAAAAAGGCTTCACGCTCGAGACTTTGAGCGGCGTGGATTTCCCCGCGTACACCATGATTTGGGATGATCTGAGCGGCACGGGAAAACTCGATTTGGTCACGGCTTCTTATGATGCGTTGCTCGAGACGGAGTTAAAAGATTCGTTTTTGCTCTCTCGGGGGGCTGGCGTGGTGGTTTACAACCGCAGCGGCAAGCAATTTGAGGCGACGCGGTTGGCAAAATCCTCGCAAACCCTGGCGTTGGCGCTTTATGACGTGAACAACGACGGCAAACGAGATTTGATCGTCGGCAACGATTTTGCGGTGCCAGATTTGGCATTTTTAAACGGCACTTGGAAAGCCGTTAAACCCTTTAAACGCACCACCAAAAACACCATGGGCTTCTCGAGCAGCGACATTGACAACGACGGCAAACTCGAGCTTTTTGCCACGGACATGAAACCAAAAATGGATGATGAAAAAGTGATTGCCAAATGGATCACCTTTATGCAAAAAACCTATGAGAAATCACAATACAGCAGCCTGCAACGCGCCGAAAACGTGCTCGAGCGCCAAAACCCCGACGGCAGCTTTCAAAACATTGCTTATGAGCTTGGCTTGGATGCCACGGGTTGGAGTTGGTCGGCAAAATTTGGCGATTTGAACAACGACGGTTATGAAGATTTGTACATCGTCAACGGCATGATCGACACCCAAAATTTAAAGCATCTGCCCAACAACGAACTGGTCGAAACCAACAAAGCCTACCTCAACACCCACGGCGCATTTCAGATCATGCCAAGTTGGAATTTAGGCTCGAGCGCCAGCGGGCGCGGCATGAGCATGAGTGACCTCAACAACGACGGTCAACTGGACATTGTGGTCAACAACCTTGGCAAACCCGCCCAGGTTTTCGAGAATCAACTTTGCGGCGGCAACAGCCTGGAAGTTGAACTGAACTGGCTCGGCTCGAGCAACACCAAAGGCATTGGCGCAAAAGTATTTCTCAACTCAAGCGCAGGAACAATGCAGCGTGAAGTCTTAAGCCAGAGCGGATATTTGAGCGGCAACGACCCCAGAATTCATTTTGGCATTCCCAAAGATTCAGCCCTCGAAAGTCTCGAGGTGGTCTGGTCGGACGGCAAGCGTTCAGTGATTGAAAAACCCGAAGCCAACAGCATTTTAAACATCTCGAGGAGTGCCAAATGAACGCCACATTTTCGCCAAAAACAAGTCTTCTTGATCTGTTCAGGTTGCGCGGCAGAACCACCATCATCGCGCTGGCTGCCACGATAGGTTTGGTCTTGGCAGGCGTTCTGGTGACTCGAGTTGGCTTTCCGATTTGGGGCGGCACAATTTTGTTTTTGGGCGTGATAGCCGTGCCAGTCAGCCTGAAATGGCACGACGATCTGGTTTCGCTCGGCACGGCGGCTTGTGTGCTCAGCGTCTTGCTGGCATTGCAAGGTTTTCACACCATCGAGCACATCGTGCAACTGATGCAGTTTTACGTTTTTGATCGCCCAGGCATTCAATCGCAAGGACTCATCTCGAGCCTGAACGTCGAATGGGTGCATTTTGTCTGGAACTGGCTGGCGTGGGGTTTGGTCGCCTACCTTTTTAAGAACGGAATGCGCGGCGTTTGGAGTTACCCGCTGATGGTCTGGATTTCGCTTCACACCCTCGAGCACACCTACATGCTGCTGCATTACTTGCACGTGGCTGCCGAAGTCGGAGCGCTTGGACTGCCGCAATTCAGCGCCGAACAGGTGCTCCCAGGCGTTCTCGGGCGCGACGGCTGGCTCGCCAACAACATTTTGCTGTGCCGTGGCATTCCTGGCTTGACCACCCTGCCGCGCGTGGCGATTCACTTTTACTGGAATATGGGCGAAATGACCCTGCTGTTGCTGGCGGCAAAAGAATCTTTTCCCAAAATGATCAAACCAAAACCTTAACCTCGCCCCTCGAGTTGTCTCGAGCATTCAAAAAGGAGCATTCACCTGTGAGACAAGCCAAAATCACCCTGATCGGTGCGGGCAGCACCGTTTTCGCCAAGAATTTGTTGGGCGACATCCTCAGTTACCCAGAACTTTCAAACTCGAGAATCTTTTTGTTCGACATTGACCCTGAACGCCTGAGGACTTCGGTGATCGTCGCCAAAAAGGTTTCTGAGGCACTGGGCGTCAAACCCGAAATTATTGCCACCACCGACGCCGAGCAAGCCCTGGACGGCGCAGATTATGCCATCAGCATGATTCAAGTGGGTGGTTATAAGCCGTCTACCGTGATCGATTTTGAGATTCCTAAAAAGTACGGTTTGCAGCAAACCATTGCCGACACGCTGGGCATTGGCGGCATCATGCGCGGCTTGCGCACCATTCCCGTGCTGCTCGAGTACACCCGCATCATGGAACGGGTCTGCCCCGACGTGCTGCACCTCAATTACGTCAACCCAATGGCGATGAATTGCTTGGCGCTGGCTAAAGCCAGCAAAATCAAATTGGTTGGTTTGTGCCACAGCGTGCCGCACACCGCCAAAGAACTCGCGCAAGACCTGGGCATCCCGCCCGAAGAGGTGCATTATCTGGTGGCGGGCATCAACCACATGGCGTTTTACCTGACGCTCGAGCGTCACCACCAGGACGGCAAAAAAGAAAACCTGTACCCCAAATTGCGCGAATTTCTCGAGCGCGGCAAGTTCACGCACCGCGTTTCTGCCGACATGCCCTGGGGCTTGACCGATGCCGTGCGCTATCAGGTTTTGAAGCACTTTGGTTACAGCGTGACCGAATCGAGCGAGCACTTTTCCGAGTACACGCCGTGGTTCATTAAAAACAACCGCCCAGACTTGCTCGATCGTTTCAACATTCCAATCGACGAGTACATTCGCCGCTGCGAACTGAACATTGCCAAATGGGAAAGCCTGCGCATCGACCTCGAGGATGAAAACAAGAAACTCGAGGTCAAACGCAGCGTCGAATACGGCAGTTTGATTGTTCACAGCCATGAAACGGGTCAACCCAGGGTGATTTACGGCAACGTGCCAAACAAGGGCTTGATCGATAATTTGCCAGCCGATTGTTGCGTCGAAGTGCCGTGTTTGGTGGACAAAAACGGCATTCAACCGACCAAAATTGGCATGTTGCCGCCGCAACTCGCCGCCATGATGCGCACCAACGTCAACGTCCAGGAATTGACCGCCGAAGCCGCGCTGACTGGCAGCCGCGAGCATGTCTATCACGCCGCCATGATGGACCCACACACGGCAGCCGAACTCGATTTGGATCAAATTCACAACCTCGTGGACGATCTTCTCGAGGCACACGGCAGCATGATTCCGAATATTGCCAGTAAATCAAAAGCCGAGTTAATTGCGGTTTAAAGACTGTCCCTCGCAGGGTTGCAAGTGTCACGGTGAACTGAGCTTCAGTCAAACGACTGAATTTCAGGAAGTCTGAAAGGAACATGACATACAACAAGCGGGTCACGAGTCTAGAAGTTGCCAAACACGCTGGGGTTTCGCGCACCACAGTCTCGTTTGTTTTGAACAACGTCTCCAACGCCAACATCAGCTTGGAAACCCGAGCCAAAGTCAGGCGTGCCGCCAGCGAACTGGGTTACACCCCCAACGAGGCGGCACGGTCCCTGGTCAGTGGTCAAACCCGCACGGTGGGTTTGGTCATCTCTCATGCCGAGCAACTGCAAGTCGATGCGTATATCCCGCAACTCTTGTACAGTTTGACCGCCGCCAGCCACCAGCACGGTTATCAGGTGATGCTCGAGACGATTATTAAAAACAACCACACCAGCAATTACGTGCGTCTGGTCGAAGGACACCGCATTGACGGTTTGATCGTGCTGAACACCTGGTCGCACGACACCCAACTGCCAAAACTCCTCGAGCGCAAATTTCCGGTGGTGATGCTGGGTTTGCCGCGAAACATGAGCATGAACGATCAAACGTTTCTGGTCGAAATCGACGGTCGTGACGCCGCAACTCGAGCCACCAAACATTTGATTGACCTGGGACACTCGCGTGTTGCCCACATCAGTTTTGTTCCCGAAAAGCACGACATCGTGCAACCCCGCCGCGAGGGCTACAAAGACGCGCTCGAGGCGGCAGGTTTGGCGTTCGACCCGTGCTTGGTACGGTTTGGCAATTACAGCGCCCAAAGTGGCTTTGATGCCATGAACAGCCTGTTGCAGCAACGACCTCGCCCGAGTGCGTTGTTCGCTGGCAACGACACGATTGCCCTCGGCGCGATGGCAGCCATTCGGGAGCATGGTTTGAGAATTCCTGAAGATATCGCCGTGGTCGGCTTTGATGACATTCCAACCGCGCCGTTTATGGCTCCAGCCCTCACGACCATCCATGCCCCCGCCACGCTTCAAGGCAAAACAGCCATCGACATGTTGTTGCAACGGATGCGAGGGCAAGTTCCAGCCCAGCAACGCGTCGAACTTGAGTCACCGTTGATCGTGCGCGATTCTTGCGGTGCGAATTTAAAACCCAAAACTCGAGCCAGCAAAAAACGCTAATCAAGGTTTGCGCGTAAATTCTTGCTCGAGGGTTGTCCACCTCGAGAAATCCATTGTGAAATGCGCGTACAGCGCAATTCCAGCATAATTTCTTGGCATTTCAGGTTCGAGCGCCGCGTGAATTCCATGCAAAGAATTCTCGAGGTTTTCAACATTCGGATGGTGCGAAATGCTGGGTTCGTCCCAAGCAGGAACACCGAGCAAAACTTCTTTACCATTGCTCCAATTCAGCACCTCGAGCGTCCACGTTTTCATCAACGCAATATAGGGTTTCTCGAACGGAATTGACGTGTCGTACAACATTGGCACAATTTGATTGGCGTATTTTGAAACCTCGAGAAACATGGTTTTATCCCAGAACCAGTCGGGTGTAATACCAGGAATGATGTTTGGTTTTGGGGTCGCCACGGAAATCAATTTGTCACTGCCAATTGCGGCTCGAAGTTCGTTCAACAACGCCAGAAAACCCGCGTGACGGTTGCGAACAGGTTCAAAATCCAGGTGAATTCCCGCAAATTTTGGGTACATCTCGAGCAAACTTTTGACGCTCAAGATAAATGTTTTCCGCCATGCCAACGACTCGAGGAACACGGTTTTGCCCGTCACACCCCCAAGCCAAGGCATGACGCGTTTGTTGGGCAGCAATTCGAGGAAGCGTTTTGTTTGAACCTCATCCACTTTTGGAATACCGCCATCCAAATCCGTTGGTGTCAGGTGCGGAAAAACATCCCGAATCCCGTGTGCATCAAGTTCTTGCTTCAGTTTGAGAATCGCTGCTCGAGATCGAAATTGGTTTTTGTCTCGAGCATTTTCTTGGAACCAAGCATTGTCACCAAGCCAGCCATGCCCAAGCCAGATGCCGTTGCGTCCGAGATCGTGCGTTCCATTGGTGACGCCCGAGCCTGGATTCCAAAATGCAAATGCCAGCATGAATGCGGCAATCAAAACAATTAAAACCCGAAAAACACGAATCACACCAACATTCTCGAGCCTCAACCTGAGAGATTATGAGATTGTCTTACACATTGCTCAATCCTTCCTGCCCTCCCCTATCCAAGCGGCTCGGGAACTTCTACAATGAAACCCACGTATGGGTTTTGAAATGACTTCCCTCAACCTCGAGAAATTAAAAACCGGTGACCAGACCTGCTGGGAATCTTTGATTCTCGAGCATCAAGATCGCATGGTCAATTACTTGTTTCACCTCGAGGGGTCGTACACCGACGCGCTGGATTTGACGCAGGAAACGTTTTTTCGGGCGTGGAAGGGGATCAAAACCTTCAAACCTGGCGAGGAATTCTTGCCGTGGTTGTACGCCATCGCCCGCAATTGTCAGATCGAAAAGCACCGTCGCAAGCAGCACAGCCAGTTTTCTATCGAGGAAGCCAACGATTCGGGTTTTGAACCGATGGCGTTCACCGATGGTCCTCAAGCCACCGCCGAGTACAACGAAAACGCCGAACGCGTTCGCGCGGCGTTGCTCGAGCTGCCAGAAGAGTACCGCTCGGCGGTGATATTGCGTTTTATGGACGAACTGAGTTACGAAGAAATCGCGGCGGCACAGTGTTGCGCCATCGGCACCGCGAAATCGCGCGTGTTTCGCGGTAAAGAACTCTTGGCGGGGCTGCTCGAGGGGAAGGTGATGGTCGAGTGACGAACGAATTTGATGTTGTGGCGCAAGCCATTCACAGCTTGCCTCGGGTGAACGCACCTGTTGGGTTTGCCGCAAGTTTGAGTGCCGAACTCGAGACTTGTCTATTGCTCGAAGGGCTTGAACGCATTCACGCGCCACCCGATTTTGCCAAGTTGATGGCGACTGAAATCTCGAGTGGTGCAGCATTGTCAGGGCATCTCGAGTTGCTGTCCAAGGTTGCTGTGCCTGAAGCTTTCGCCTTTCAAGTCTCGAGCGAAATTGCCCAAAGTGCTTTGCTTGCCCAGATTCCTCGGGTGAGCGCACCCGACAGTTTTGCGGCAAAAATATCGCACGCGATTGCTAATAATGCTTTGCAAGCCGACATTCCCGCCATTCCTCGAGTGAGCGCCCCTGCCGGTTTCGCTCGGCAACTTGCGGCGAGTATTGCCCTCGATGCCGAACTGAGCAGTCCGTCAGCCCTGCTCGAGGCTCAACTGAGCAGCATTCCTCGAGTGAACGCCCCAGCAACATTCGCCTCGAGCCTTGCCGCCAAAATCCAAGCCGATGTTGTGGAGCTTGAAAACCCTGATCGCACGCCATTGTATTTCGTGTTTACCTTGCTGGCTGGCGCTGGTTTGGGTTTGATCGGGCTGTCCTGGAATTATGCCAGCGTCACCGCTCGAGCCGTGATCGATTTGGTTCAAGCGCTGCCTGTCAGTTTGATCGTCTCCGCCTTAATTGTTACCCTGCTTGCCGCTTTCGCCAGTGGCTCGAGGCGCAATGTCGGGGCGCTCGCCAGTACGATTGCCTTTGGGGTTTGCGCCGCCCTGGTGCTACCGCAAGCCGCGCCATTTTTTGGCTCGAGTGTGATCGCTGGAGTTCACAATTCCAGCATCGTGCGCTTTGGCGGTGACATTACGGTCAGCGGCACGGTCAACGGCGATGTGGTCAGCATTGGCGGCAATGTCAGGCTCGAGCCGAGAGCCAGCGTCACGGGCAAAGTCATGACCTTTTTGGGTGATGTCAATTTACCAGCCGACACCCGCAAAGTTGGTGGCGTCAGTGCAGTGTTGGGTCGTTTTCACAGCGATGCCGTGCAAACCATTCCCGCCCAAAGCGCCAATCTACCTGGTTTAAGTGCCGCCAGCGCTTTACAACCCTTCAAAAACCTCTTCGGCTCGAGCAATTGGCACTGGGTGTACCTGCTGGTGATTGCCGTCTGTGCCGCCGCCTTGCAATTGTTCAACTGGGAAAAACAGCTCGAGCGTCATTTTAAACTCGAGGCTGGACGCGCCACGGGCATCGGTTTGCTGCTGGTGATTTTGACGCTGCCGCTGGCGACCTTGGGCGGTTTAAGTCTGGTCGGTGCGCCGTTTGCCATTCTCATCTCGAGCTTCACGATTTTTGCCTTGACCGTCGGCATGGGTTTAAGTTGCAGTTTGCTCGGGCGTTCGATCTTGAAACGCCTGGGTTTGAAGCTCGAGCCTTGGGTTGGAAGCGTGCTCGGTTTGGGCGTGTACGCGCTGACGTTGTTTGTGCCAGTCTTGGCAGTTTCATTGTGGCTGCTGGGTGGAGCTTGGGGCGCTGGGGCACTGATTTTGGCATGGCGTCAACATGAATTGCGCATCCCAAATGCCTTAAAAGCCGTGATTGACTGACCTAAAGCGGAATGTTGCCATGCTTTTTGAACGGGCGCGATTCCGCTTTCTCCTCGAGCATCTCGAGGTGCAAAATGAGTTGCGCCCTGGTCTGCTCGGGTTGAATCACATCGTCAATGTAACCTCGAGCGGCGGCGACATAAGGATTATCGAACGCGCTTTTGTACTCGGCAATTTTGCTGGCTCGGGTCGCGTCTGGGTTGGCTGAGCCTTGAATTTCGCGGCGGTAAATGATGTTGGCTGCACCGTCTGCGCCCATCACGGCGACGGCGGCGCTCGGGAATGCCAGCACCACATCGGCGCCCATGTCGCGGCTGTTCATGGCAAGGTATGCGCCGCCGTAAGACTTACGGACGATCAACGTGATTTTGGGCACGGTGGCTTCGGCATAGGCATACAACATTTTCGCGCCATGCCTGATAATGCCCTGATGCTCCTGAGCGACGCCTGGCAAAAACCCTGTGACATCGACCAGGGTCACAATTGGAACGTTGTAACAGTCACAGGTGCGAATAAACCGCGCGGCTTTATCGGAGGCATCAATGTTGAGCACCCCCGCCATTTGACGCGGGTTGTTCGCCACAATCCCAACGCTGCGCCCGCCCATCCTGGCAAAACCGCAAATCATGTTCTTTGCCCATTCGGGCTGCACCTCGAGAAACGCTTTATCGTCCACGATGGCATGAATCACGTCGATCATCGGGTAGGGTTTGCGCTGGTCTGGGTTTACAATCTCGATCAATTCTGGTGTGGCTCGGGTTTTGGAATCTTTGGTGGATTTGAGCGCTGGTTTCTCTTTGGCGCTCGAGGGAAGGTAACCCAGAAGGTCGCGGATGCCGGCAATCACGGCTTTGTCGTTGTCGTACTCAAAATGTGCCACGCCAGATTTCTTGTTGTGAACGTCCGCACCGCCGAGTTCTTCAAAACTGACATCTTCACGGGTAACACTTTTGATGACTTCTGGACCGGTAATGAACATATAGCTCGAGCCACGAGCCATAAAAATAAAATCGGTCAGGGCTGGGCTGTAAACTGCACCGCCCGCGCAAGGTCCAAGAATCGCGCTGATTTGCGGTACAACGCCCGAGTAAATCGCGTTGCGGTAAAACACCTCACCGTAGCCCGAGAGGCTGTCCACGCCCTCCTGAATGCGAGCACCGGCGCTGTCGTTCAGACCAATGATCGGGCAACCCACCCGAGCCGCCAAATCCATGACCTTGCAGATTTTGCTGGCGTGCATTTTGCCGAGGCTGCCGCCCAGCACCGTGAAATCTTGACTGAAAATACAAACCTTGCGCCCGTCAACCGTGCCAAATCCAGTCACCACGCCCTCGCCCGGGGCTTCGATGCCCTCCATCAATCCTGTCTCTTGATGCTCGACAAACGCGCCCAACTCAACAAAACTACCCTCATCCAACAACTCGAGGATTCGTTCTCGGGCGGTCAGTTTTCCCGCATCGTGATGCTTTTTGATGCGTTCCGCACCGCCACCGTTTTGCACGGTTTTGCGACGCTCGAGCATCTCGGCGATTTTTTCTTGAAAAAAGAGATATGAATTGTCAGCCATGTGGGTCTGATTCTACGGCGCGACGGGGGTTCAGTGTTTCGAGAATCGGGCTTGACAAATCCTGGCTTGCAGGTTGTTTACTAATATGCTAGCATTCTAACAATCCAAATCGAGAGGTGAAATGATGACAAATACAATTCCAACTGAGCTTGTTGAAGCCTTCGTCCTCGCCGCGCACAACAATCTTGGGGAAGTTCAAGCGCTGCTCGAGCGAGAACCCGCACTTTTAAATGTGTCTTTCGAGAAATTCAACGAAACCGCGCTCGAAGCCGCAGGTCACATGGGACGGGAAGACATTGCCAATTTTCTGCTTGCACAAGGCGCAAACCCTCAAATTTTTGCGGCTGCAATGCTTGGGCGTCTCGACGAGGTGAAACCCATGCTCGAGAAGGACCCGAGTTTGATCAAGAAAACGGGCGTTCACGGATTCTCGCTGATGTTTCACGTTGCGCTTTCAGGCAATCTCGAGCTTGCCAATTTACTCGAGCAACACGGTGCGGACATTGCCGATCACAGCCTTCACGCGGCACTGATGAAAGACCATGTCCCAATGCTCGAGTGGCTGATTCCTCGCGTGAATGACATCAATTCGCCAAATTACCAAGGTCTTACGCCACTTACCGTCGCAATCAACAGCAATCAAACAAAAGCCATCGAAGTCTTGCGCAAAGCTGGTGGACACGGGTAAAACAATCTATGGCTGACGAAAAGCAACAGTTTAACGTGTACCTCCCGCCAGACTTGATTCGTGCGGTCAAACATGCCGCGATTGACGATTGCGTGTCACTTTCGGGCTTTGTCGAACAAGCCCTTCGCGCCCAACTTGCGATGCGCGAAGCCATCATCAAGGCGTCAATCCAAGCCGTCTCGAGCCTCGAGATTTCCGTCAAGGGGAAAAAGTGAAACTCGAACTGATTTTGTCCGTCTCGAGCGTCGAACGCGCCGCCGAATTTTATCAGGCACTTGGCTTTGAGCTTGGTGTTCGAGGCATCAGTCCGTACTGGGCAGAAATGACCGTTGGCGAGAGTTTTATCGGATTACACCGCGACGACAACCTCAACCCACACGGTTCGGGACGGGTTTTTGTCATGCTCAACGCACAAGCGCCGCTCGAGACGATGGTCGATCAACTGGGTCGAAATGGTATTCAACTCGAGCGCGACATTGCCGATGAAACCTTCGGGCGCAGCATTCAAGTGCGCGACCCCGATGGAATGCTGATTCAGATTAACGAACACGAAGCGCAAGAATAAGAATTCTCGAGCCGTCAAAGTTCTCCTGCATCGGGCAAATTCTGTTACCAGTCCGAGGGTACTATTTTAAACTCGAGACTCGAAAAAAACAATTTCAAAGTGGTTTGAAAACGTGGCATTTTGAGCCTAAAATGCTGGCATGGCTTTACCTTTTTCTGAATTGCTCGAGCGTGCGGATGAAGCGGGTATTCGCATTGAAATGATGAACGGAATCCCGATCTGGGAAGCCAGCCCTGCGTTTCGTCATCAGCGCGAATCATTTCGCATTCAACAAAGTATCAAACGTCTCGGTGATTGTGGTTGTCACCATGTCGCCGATGTGTACGTGAAGTTCTCAGACAAATCGATCAAACGTCCTGACATCAGTATTTTTTGCCAAGAACCTGCCGAACTTGACGAGGCAATTACCCTCATTCCAGAGGCAGTCATCGAAATTATTTCTGTGGGTTACGAGATCAAAGACAAAGAACTTGCGCCAAAGTTTTATCTCGAGAATGGCGTCAAAGACATTTTGGTCTTCGACCCACGCAGTCTGGAAATTTGGCACCACACGACAACGGGAACTCGAGAATTCACTTCGCCCACGGTTTTTGAACTACTTTGTGGATGCTCGGTCAAAATTTAGGATTCTTCTGGTTCTGCATCGGGTAAATTCTGGTACAAATCTGACAACACAATTTCCAACTCGAGGCTAACGAATCTGAGATTTGAATCGTTCGTAAAACGTTCGTAAATCCATTTGTCGTTGCTTCTCAAGAAAACCTCCGCCACAGGTTCGTTTTGCGAAAGCAGCACGTACTGCTCGAGGCTGGGAATGGTTTGGTATTGCTCCCACTTTTCGCCTCGGTCAATGGCTTCTGTGCTCTGTGAAAGCACTTCGATCAAAATATTCGGGCGGTACACAACACGGTTTGTATCGAGGCTCGAGTCACAAGTCACCAGAACATCGGGGTAATAACCTTTGCCGCTCGGCATTCGCGTAATAACATCTGCAAAATACGTGTAGCAGCCTCGAGCGACAGAAATCGGCAGGAGTTTTGAGTAAAGCATTCCTGCAACAAAGTTATGCCGTTTTAAACCCCCTGCCATGATAAACAGATTACCATCCACAAACTCGTGCCTCACGTCGGAGGTCGTCTCAAAACGCACGTAATCTTCAAACGTGGCGACGGTTTTGACTGGCGAAACACGAGGCATGATTCAGTATACTCGAGATTTTTAGATTGGATTTTAGCCACTCAAGGTATCAATAAACTCCCTTCTCTCCTTGGAGAGAAGGGACCCTGCCCGTTAGGTGCATTTTACGGTCAAGAGAGAGGGAGCAACTCGAGTTTTACTTTTTGTCAACTTTTTCCGCTGCCGCTTTGCGCCGTTCACTGCGTGAACTCGGCGGTTTGGAACCGCGTTCACCCTCGAGCGCGTGTTCCTCACGGGCAATTTCGGCTTTGCTCGAGGTTTTCTCTTTCTTCTGGAATGCCGCCCCACGTTCGCGCCAGACGATGCGCACGGGAATACCTGGAAGCTCGAGGTCTTCGCGGATGCGGTTGCGCAAGAAGCCTTCGTAAGCTCGAGTGACAAAGTCTGCCCTGTTACAAAAAATCACAAAGGTTGGCGGCGCAATTTCGGCTTGGGTCATGTAATACATTTTCAAAGGCTTGCCCTTAAAGTTTGGCATCTGTTGACGCATCTGCCAAACCTCGAGCCAGCGGTTGAGGTCGCCCGTACTCACCCTGGTTTGCCAGAGCGTATAAAGTTTGGTGCATTCGGCGAGCAGTTCATGAATGCCGTACTCGTTGATCGCACTGGTGTACACCCTGGGCGCAAAATCGAGGTGATTAAGACGTTGACTGATGTCTTTTTCGACTTTTTTCAGGTTTTCTTCAGGCACCAAATCCCACTTATTGATGATGATGATGACGGGTTTTCCCGCGTCATACGCCATGTTTGCCAGTTTCATTTCGTGGTCGCCCAATTCAAACGGGTCAATCACCAGCAAATTGATATCGGAGTTTCTGATGCTTTGCTCAGAGCGAAGTTGCGCAAACAGCTCAATGTTGTCCTTGGGGCGGTGGCGAATGCCGGCGGTGTCAATCAAGATAAAACGCTGACCCGCGTAATTAAATTCAATATCAATCGCATCTCGAGTCGTTCCGGCAATCGGCGAAACGATCACGCGATCCGAACCCGTGATGGCGTTCAACATGCTCGATTTGCCCGTGTTGGGGCGTCCGATCAATGCCACGCGAATTGGCGAAACGTCCGTAATCTCTTCGTCATCTTTGGGCAGAATCTCGAGCACCCTGTCCATCACGTCGTCCAAACCCCTGGCGTGTTCGGCGCTGGTCGGCATCGGGTCGCCAAAACCGAGTTGATACAAATTTAAAAGCAAGTTTTCTTGCTTGTTCGAGTCAATCTTGGTGGCGACCAAAATCACGGGTTTGCCCAACCGTCGCAACCACATCGCAATCTCTTCATCGGCGCTCGAGAGTTCGGTGCGGGCATCGACGGCAAAAAGCACGACTTGGGCATCGTGAATTGCCATTTCGGCTTTCTCGAGGATTTTGGCTTCCCACTCGTCACCGCTCCAGAGTCCGCCGGTGTCCATCAACAGAATGCGGTGGTTTTCATAGAGCATGAATTCTTCTTTGACATCGCGTGTCACACCTGGTTCGTCGGCAACCACGGCGGAGCGTTTGCCGATCATGCGGTTGAACAAACTTGATTTGCCCACGTTTGGGCGTCCTACAATGGCTACTTTATGCATTCACAGTTCCTCTACACCCCAAGTCTATACTGGGGTTGCTCAGTGTACACGAGTCAATCAAGATTTGCTGTGATGCGAATTTTTGAAGGCTTCTGGTATTTTTTCTCAGTTCTCGCACAGTTAATTCAGTAAACTACAATCTAACGGAGGTGCTCGAGGTGCTTAAACAGATTGCGTTGGTGTTGGTTGGAGGCTTGCTCGCCATCGGTGGTTTTATGGCTGGGCGCTCGAGTGCGCCAAAAGAAATAATCACCATGAATCAAGCCATTCCTGGTTTATTTCGGGTGCAAAACACGCAACAAGCCGCGCCCGTCAATCCAAACAACGATGCTCGAGAGTTGATTCCCCTCAACCCGAATGGGCAGCAGCCGCAACCTGGTCAGGGGCAAAAACCGCAGGATTGTCCAGTGCAAATTTTTCAGGATGGAAAGTTGTACACCTTCCCGCAGCCTGGACAGCAGCCACAACCTGGGCAGCAAAATGGCAATCAGCCTGGGCGCGGCGGTCAGCCGCAAGAGTTGGTTCCGTTGCAACCCAGTGCGCCGAGTACCACACCTCAACCGAACACACCACAAAATACGCCAGCTCAACCTCGAGCGGTGCCGATTCAACCCAACACCCCAAATACCCCAAGTGATCCAGAAAATCCTTTGAATCCTTTCGCACCAACCCTGCCGAACACCCGCAGTTAAATTCTCAATTGGGAGCAAAACACATGGATGATATGAGTTCCAAACCAACCATCGAACCAAGTTCCGTGGTCGAAGCCGCCGCCAAACTGCGCACGCTTTTGTTTGAAGTCAAACGCGTGATCGTCGGGCAAGATTTGATGCTCGAGCGGATGCTGGTGGCGCTCCTTTCCAGGGGGCATATCTTGATCGAAGGCGTGCCTGGACTTGCCAAAACCTTGGCGATCAAAACCACCGCCGATGCGATTGGTGCCACATTCAGGCGCATTCAGTTCACGCCCGACCTGGTGCCAGCCGATTTGATCGGCACCCGAATTTACAACCAGAAAGAATCCAAATTCGAGGTCGAACTCGGACCGATCATGGCGAATTTGGTGCTGGCAGACGAGATCAACCGCGCACCCGCCAAAATCCAGAGTGCGCTGCTCGAGGCGATGCAGGAACGCCAGGTCACGATTGGACAGCAAACCTTCAAACTGCCCGACCCGTTCTTGGTGCTCGCCACTCAAAACCCCATCGAGTCCGAGGGCACGTACTTTCTGCCAGAAGCCCAGGTGGATCGTTTTATGTTTAAAGTGATTATCGGCTATCCTGGTTTCCACGAGGAAATGACCGTGGTGGACAGGGTCAGCACCAAATTCGAGGCGATCAATAAAGTCATCTCGAGCGAGGAATTGCGCGGCTTGCAGGAGATGGCAGACCGAATTTACGTGCATCCAAACGTGACCGAGTACGCCGTGCGCTTGGCTCGAGCCACGCGCGACCCGAGCGAAGCCAAACTGCCAGAACTGAAAAAGTACATCTCCTACGGTTCTTCGCCGCGCGGCAGTGTGAATCTGATTTTGGGCGCGAAGGCATTGGCAGTCTTGCGCGGACGCGAGTACGCCCTGCCCGAAGACGTGCGCGACCTCGCCCCAGAAATTTTGCGCCACCGCATCATGCCGTCCTACGAAGCACTGGCGGACGAGAAAAAAATGGAAGACTTTATCGACATGATCTTAAAAGCCATTCCACTGCCAAAAGTGCACATGGGCGACCCGTACAAAACCCAGAACAACAATCTGGCGGCTGGCATGGAAGTCAATCTTTAAACCTTTCAAATTCGTATACCGTTCTTGAGAACTCGAGAAAATGAAAACATGCTGACCTTAACCCGACCAAAACCCAAAACGCTCGACGTTCGTCCCGAACCCAAAGCCCCAGAATTGCCCGAGGCTTTGCTGCGCAGGCTCGAGTTGAAAGTCATTAAGCGGCTGGACGGGTTTTTGTTTGGCGATTATTCGGGCATTTTTTACGGTCCCAGCCTCGACCTCGCCGAAATCCGCGAGTACCAACCTGGCGACGAGGTGCGGCGCATGGATTGGAATGTCACGGCGCGGTCAGGCAAATTGCACGTGCGCCAATACCGTGAAGAGCGCGAAATCACCGCCTGGATGGTGGTTGACCTTTCCAAAAGCATGACCTTTGGCACAAGGCGGGTTTTAAAACGAGATTTGGCACTCGAGTTTGCTGGTGTGCTCTCGAGCATTATCACGCGGCACGGCGACAAGATTGGCTGCTTGGGCGTCAACGAGGCGGGCATCAAATTTGTGCCGCCGCGCACAGGTCGGGCGCAAACGCTAAACATTTTGCATCAACTTTCTCACCTCGAGCAAAACTTTGCCCCAGGAAATTTCAGCAACCTCGAGGCAGCACTCGAACGGGTTGAACGCACTTTAAAACGGCGTACCATGTTGTTTGTGGTTTCGGACTTCATGGACGCCAATTCCGAATGGGCACAGCCGCTCGGACGCCTCGCGCAACGCCATGACGTGATCGCCGTGCGAATCTCTGATCCGGCGGAGCGCGAATTGCCCAACGTCGGCGGCGTGCGATTCCGCGATCCCGAGTCTGGCAGCGAGGTCTGGGTGGACACCAGCAACCCCAAAGTTCGCCTTGCCCATGCCAAAATGGTCTTAAATCGCAACGAACGCGTGGCTCGAGCCTTCAGGGGCGCTCGGGTCGATGCGCTCGAGTTGAGCACCCATCTCGAGGTGATCGCCCCAATCATGAAATTTACCCTCAAACGTCGAGGTCGCCGATGAACAACCTCCCAAGCCAACTCGAGGAGCGAACATCATGACTTTCACCTGGCCACTGCTGTTGTTCTTGATGCTGCTGGTGCCGCTGGCAATCTGGTTTGTGCGCCGCAGCGCCAAAGGTCGGATCGATACCGCCACCGCCTATGCCGACTCGAATTTGCTTCCCAATGTGCTCTCAGATTCCAAACAATCGCACTCGAGATGGCCACTGAATTTGCAACTGATCGCCTTGGCGTTGTTGTTGTTTTCGGCGTCACGCCCCATCGGAGCGCCGCCGTTGCCGGTCAACAAAGCCGCCGTCATGATCGCGCTCGACACCAGCAAGAGTATGCAGGCAACCGATGTCAGCCCGACCAGGCTCGAGGTTGCCAAAGAAATCGTCAAAGAATTTGTCAAACTCGCGCCTAGCAGCACCATGATCGGTTTGGCAACGTTCTCGGACAGCGCCGCGATTGTCGTGCCCGCCACCACCGACCGCAGCACCTTGCTCGAGAAACTGAACGGGGTCAAAATTGCTGCCAACACGAGTTTGGCTGATGCGGTGGTCGGCAGCGTCAGGAGCTTACCTGGGCGCAAAAACGTGGACATTCCAAGCGAATTGTTGGGGCTGAAATCCAATGCCAACCAACCCAAACAGCAACAAATTGACCCAAGCACGGGTCAGCCAATCAAACCCGTTGACCCTGCGACCTTACCTCCTGGTGCAATCTTGCTGCTGTCCGACGGTACCAGCAACGTTTCAGCCGACCCACAACTGGCAGCCAAATTCGCCAAACAGTACAAAGTCAAACTCTACACTGTGGCGGTCGGCAAAGAGGGCGGCGCGGTCATGCAAATCGACGGCAAACAATATTTTGTGCCTTTCACACCCAAAACTTTGGAAAGCATGGCGCTCGAGACCGAGGGTAAATTTGTCTTTCCGCCCGAAAAAGCGGCGCTCGAGAAAATCTACAAAGAGCTGGGCACCGTTACCGTTTGGGAAGCCACCAAACTCGAGCTGGGCGGAATCTTGTCGGGCTTGGCAGTGGTCCTGATGCTGACGGGCGCAGGTTTAAGCCTTCACTGGCAACGCAGGATTCCTTAAAGGAGTAGGCATGAACTTTCTTTGGCCATTTCAACTTGTGCTCCTGGTGATCGTGCCATTTTTGCTGTGGTGGTACTGGCGCGACCAAAAACTTCCAGCCGAAAGCGTGGTCTTTCACCCCGACCTCGAGTTTTTAAAGTCCATCAGCACCCCGACGTTCTCGAGAAACCGCGACATTCCCGCCATTTTGTACCTGCTGGCACTGGGCTTGGGCATTTTTGCACTTGCCCGTCCAACCGCCGCTTTGCCCGTACCCGACAACAAAACCACCATCATGCTGGCAATTGACGTTTCCTTATCGATGCGAGCCGATGACATCAAACCCTCGAGGTTCGAGGCTGCCCAAGATGCCGCCAGAATTTTTATCAAGCAACTTCCGGCTGGCACCAAAATCGGGCTGGTCAGTTTTAGTGGTTATGCCGCCGTCAACGTCGAACCGACCGCCGATCACAGTGCCGTTTTGGACGCGATAGACCAACTTTCACTCGGGCGAGGGACGGCGATAGGCGCGGGGTTGCAACTTGCTACCCAAGCCCTGCCCGAACGCGGCGAGAATGCCAAAATCGTGCGCGGTCAACGCCTCCCGCCCGCCGCCATCGTGCTCTTGACCGACGGACGCAACAACCGTCCACCCGAGCCGCTCGAGATTGCCGCCGAGGTGCGCAACAAAGACGTGAAAGTGTACACCGTCGGACTCGGCACGGACGCCGGTTCAATCGATTTTCAGGGCGGTGGCATGATGGTCGGTTTTGATCCTGAAATCCTCAAAAACATTGCCGACACCACTGGCGGCAAATACTTCGAGGCACGCTCGAGCGGAGAACTGCAAAGCATTTACCAAGGTTTGGGACGCAGCATCGGCTGGTCAACCAAACCGGGCGAAATCACGGGTATTTTTGCGGCTTTGGCAGGACTGATGTTGCTCTCGAGCATTGCCTGGAGCGAACGCTCGAGACGGATTGTTTAAGTCACTTGCGGATAAAGTATTTGCCGCCAATGTCCAGGGTTTTGTTTTGTACTCCTGAGCTGAAAAATGACAAGCGTTCGATGTGTTTGTCCGTAAATCGCAACTCGAGCGCGTAACCATCAATCCAATACGTTCCAGAGGTTTGGTCGCTCGAGCCGGTGGTTAACCCGCCCTGGTTGTTGGTAGATTCAACAGAGGCGCCACCAGTGAAATTGATTTCAAAACGACCATCGGCGTAAAACCTACAGCGGTTTTCATAATGGTTGACGCGCCAAACGATAACCGCAATCTAAAAAC
>CAXTTL010000070.1:0-20369 GCA_964247135.1 uncultured Deinococcales bacterium
TTTTTAGATTGCGGTTATCGTTTGGCGCGTCAACCATTATGAAAACCGCTGTAAAGGCTCGAGATTTGTGTTTTTAAAAAAAGTAATTGTCCGTCTTCCCTCATCCCCAACCCTTCTCCCAACATCGGGAGAAGGGGGTTTAGGTGCTCTACACGCATTGCTCGAGATTTTGCTAATTGCTAATTGCTATTCGCTAGTCTCTCAGAACGGGAAATTCTTGTAATTGCTCTTGTCCACGTCCACAAACGCATTGCCACGAATGATCTTGCCTGCACCTGGTCCTTTGGTGACGGACACTTTTTCGTACCCTTTGATGCCAAGGTTCATGCCGTCTTTGATGACTTTTTTCTCGAGCACCATTTGCGCGATTTTGTTCATGATGATGCCCGCATCTTTGGGGTCCCAGAAGCCGATGCCGTCAACCGCGCCGGTTTCGATGTACTTGCCGGCAATGCTGGGCAGGCTGGTGCCGAAGACGCAAACTTTGTCGTTCAACCCAGCTTCTTCGATGGCGCGTCCGATGCCGGCGACATCGGTGCTGGCGCTGCCTTGGAAGCCTTTGATGTCTGGGTATTTGGTCAGGATTTCCTTGGCTTTTTCGTAGGCTTTATCGGCATCGTCGGCGGTTTCTTGTTTGGCGTCCACCAGCATCATCTTGGGGTTCTTGGCGGCGCTGGCAATGCCACCGTCTGCCCATTGGTTGTGGGTTTTGCTGCCCAAACTGCCGACAAAGACCGTCCATTTGCCCTCGCCGCCCATGCACTTCTCGAGGCGCTTGTTGAGGTTTGCGCCGAAAGCCACGTTGTCAAAGGCTTCGATGTCATACAAGGTGTTCTTTTGGTTGTCGGCTTCGTGGGTGATGATTTTGATGCCCTTAGCCATCGCGGTTTTAAAGATCGGCTCGAGGGTGGCAGGGTCCATCGGCACGACGGCGATGGCGTCTGGCTTTTTGGCGACCAAGTCGGTGATCAGTTGAAGTTGTTGCGCGGGGTCGGCTTGGGCGGGTCCTGTTTGAGTGGCATTGTTGCCCGAGGTTTTGGCGTATTCTTTGACGCCTTCCTCCATGCGGTTAAACCAGTTGATGCCAGTGATTTTCACCACCGTGGTGATCGTCCATTTTTTCTGGGCGAACACGCCAGTGACCCCTGCCGCGACGATGAGACCTGCGCCGATCAGTAGCACTTTCTTCATAACGCCTCCTCTATCAAAGACTTGAACTTCAAGTCGGATGACCTTTAAGAATCTCGAGCGGGCTTTGGTTTTACAAAGTCCGCAAGTCGCGTTCCTGTCAGCACAATCGAAAGCAATAGCAGCAAGCCCCAGGTGAAATCTTTGAGAAAAGTGGATGTTCCCAGGACGTTTAAGGTGCTCGAGAGCATTTGCAGCGCGAAACTGGCGAGCACCACGCCGAGCATCTTGCCCCAACCGCCCGAGGGGTTGATGCCGCCCATCACGGCAATCAAGATGGCAATCAGCAAATAACTCGAGCCGTAATCCCATTTGATGCTCGAGGCTCGGGAGGCAATGATGATGCCTGAGATGCTGGCAAGAACACCTGACAGGGTATAGGTCACAAGCTGAATGGTGTTGTTGTTGATGCCCGTGAAGTTCGCGGCTTTTGGATTTGTGCCCATCAGATACAAACGAAAACCAAAACGGCTGCGGGTCAAAAGCCAGGAAAACCCGAGCACGACCACCATAAAAACAACAAATGGAATTGGAATGCCCAGGATGCTGCCGTTGCCAATCTGTCCGAAGACCTCAGTTTCGCCCAAATTCACCGAAGGTCCACCAGACAATGCAACGGAGAGTCCAATAAAGACAAATTGCGTGCCGAGCGTTGCCAGAATCGGCGGGAAGTTGCCTTTTGATACCAAAAATCCGTTGACCAAACCGCAAGCTGTTCCGACCAACAAGGCGATCAGCACAAAGGCAATGGCGTACAGCGTACCTTGACCCGCGCCGCCGAAGCTCGAGCGCACAATCAAGCCTGCAACAATGGCGGAAAGGTTGGCGATGCTGACCACCGACAGGTCAATGCCGCCGTTGCCTGAGATCATGGTGATGGCAATGGAAATCGCCAGCAAGCCAACCTCTGGGACTTGCACCGCCATGCTCTGAAAGTTGTCTGGACTGAGAAACTGCCCTGAGGACAAAATGGCTGCCGCAATCAAAATCACGACGAGTGCCGCAATCAAAAATCGAAGGTGATGGTCAGCCAGAACGGAGCGCAAAGTGATCCTCTCGAGTTTGGTAACGAACGATTGGCAAACGTTTGCAGGGTAGAGTTTAAAAAAAGTTGGACGGTTAAGCCAACGCGAAAACAAAAGCTGGGTTGTGGATTATTTCTATTCTGAGGGCTAGACCTGTCTCGAGTCAAGTGTCTTGGCACACGAATTCGTGTTTTGAGGCTCGAATTGCGAAACATGAAAGCCGTCATTGAATGCCAGAGAAAACCTCACAAGCCAATGCCCGCAAGGTTTGAGAATTCTTTGGTGCAAACCTCAAAACTGTTTCGGATCACACGAGCTTCAAGATTGAAGCTGCGGTTTCGTCAACCTTCGTTCACGGTCCACCCAATCGCCTTGGACTGCCAGGAACAACGCCACGGCGGCAGCTTTGGTGGGCGCAATCTCGAGCTGTACGCCGTGCGATTTGTGATCTGGAGTGATAAACAGATAAACAAATGTCGAATCTTTGTTTCGTCATGCGCCATTTTCTGGCTTGGTTGTCACGGCACGCATCGTCTGAGGTATCATTTCAAAACATCACTTACCAATTCGTATTCCTTCCAGGGGGCAAGTATGAAAAAAATCTTGAACGATCCGAATCATTTTGTGAACGAAATGCTCGAGGGAATGTACAAAGCACATCCCGAAATGGTCTCGAGCGTCGGAACTGACTTGCGTTGTCTGGTGCGCAGCGATGCGCCGGTCATGAACAAAGTGGCGATTGCCACGGGTGGCGGCTCGGGTCATTTGCCCGTGTTTTTAGGTTACGTCGGACCAGGAATGCTGAGCGGTTGCGCGATAGGTGACGTCTTTCAGTCGCCCAGCAGCGATCAGATGCTCGAGGTGACAAGGCGTATTCACGGCGGCAAAGGTGTGCTTTACGTCTACGGCAATTACGGCGGCGATGTCATGAATTTTGACATGGCAACTGAAATGGCGAGCCTGGAAGACATTGAAGTGCGCACGGTGCTGGTCAAGGAAGACGTTGCCAGCGCCAGCGCTGACCGTGCCAACACGCGACGCGGCGTGGCGGGCATGGTCTTTGCCTTCAAAATTGCGGGCGCGAAAGCCGATTTGGGCGCCTCGCTCGAGGAGGTCGAAGCATCAACCGTCAAGGCGCTCGCCAACATGCGAACGATGGGTGTGGCGCTCAGTCCGTGCATTCTGCCAGCCGTGGGCAGACCAACCTTTACCGTTCCCGACGGCGAGATGGAACTGGGCATGGGGATTCACGGCGAACCTGGCGTGCGTCGCGGCAAACTCGAGACTGCCGACCAGATTGCCGACACGATTCTCGAGACCATCACCGCCGACATGCCACTGGCGTCTGGCGATACGGTTTCGGTCATGGTCAACGGACTCGGCGCGACGCCGCCCGAAGAGCTGTATATTCTCTACCGACGCGTGCACAACAACCTCGAGCAACAGGGCGTCAAAGTCCATAAAGCCTTCGTCGGCGAGTACGCCACCAGCCTCGAGATGGCGGGTGCCAGCATCACGATTTTAAAACTAGATGCCGAATTGCAAACGCTGCTCGACCATCCCGCCCACACGCCGATGTTCAGGGTTTAACCATGACCGCAACCGACTTTCAGGCGGGAATCGAACGTGTCGCCAAAAAATTGCTCGAGATCACCGATTTGCTCAACACCCTGGACGCCGCGATGGGCGACGGCGATACCGGTGTCAGCGTCTCCAAGGGCGCTCTAGGGGTGCTCGAGCACACGGCTGCCAACCCAGTGGGCAGCGACATCGGTAAGTGGCTTGCCGGCGTTGGTATGGCGTACAACCGCGTCGCCCCGAGTACGATGGGCGCTCTGGTCGCCACAGCCCTGATGCGGGCGGGCAAAGAGGCATTGGGCAGCTCGAGCGTGGACAATCAAGGTCTGGCAAGAATGCTGATGTCAGCCAGCGTGGGCGTCCAAGAGCGCGGCAAAGCCAAACTGGGCGATAAAACCCTGGTGGACGCGCTGCACCCCGCCGCCGAAGCTTTCAGCGCCGCCATCGATGCAGGCTCGAGCTTGGAGGTCGCGGGGCAAGCGATGCTCGAGGCGGCACGCAATGGACGAGATGCGGCGACGCCTTTAAAAAGCATGATCGGACGGGCGAACTGGGTGGGCGGCACCGAAGGCAAAGTTGATCCTGGAACGGTGTTGGTGGTGACGGTGCTCGAGGCGTTGATGCAAGGTTGAATTTGAAACTCAACCGTTTCGCCAGATCAGCACGGTGAAAACAAACCATTCAATGCTGAGGGATAGCGACAAAACTGTGTTGACCTTGGTGTAAAAGGTTTTTGTTAAAACATAGTTATTGGTAGGGTGCGCCGTGAACACTGGCTGATGGTGCGCACGGCGCACCCTACAGTTCTATGCGCAGGCATTTCGCCAGACCAGCACCGTAAAAACGAACCATCCAACGCTGAACTGTAAAACGTGTCCCTTTGACTGGAGGCTCGAGTTTTTGAGGACGTGCAGATTTTCGTTTGCTCGAGTTCCAAAAACAATTTGAATGGTTGTCATGATTTTCTCCCAAATCTCGAACTTCACAAGTACCGTTCACCTTCCAAATTCACGCGCGTCACACCAGGAATTCTCGAGTAAATGCCTTTTGCGCGGGTCATCAAACCTGCGGCGATCAGTTCACGGCGCAGCGTGAAAAAATCTTCGTGAAATTCAGACAAGATCAAATTCACTTCGCGCTCGGGATACGCATGGTCAAACTCAAAACTTTCCAAGATTTTCTCGAGCACAATGTCGCGTTTTTTGCGTTGAGCTGGAATCGCCCGCAACCTTCCGCGTTTTAAAAATGTGTTCAACACTTTCAGTCGAAACCCGTCCGTTTCAGAATTCGCCTCGAGTTGCACCTCTTGCAAACTCACCAGCGCCGCCAGGGTTTGCTCGAGCACACTCTTTTTGACGTTGTAATTTTGGTAATACCCGTCTTTCACGCCCTCGAGAATTCCTGCCGCCTCGAGTTGCTTGAGGTGATGGCTGACCGTGGCTGGCGTGATGCTGAGAATGCTGGCGAGTTCTTCGGTGTGGCGCGATTTTTGCTGGCAAAGGTTGACGATCAACACGCGGCTGGGATGCCCGAGCGCCTTAAAAAAATCGGAGCGCTGCTCGAGCGACACGGTGTTGTTTGGGGTGGGTTTGTGGCTGCTCACGTCTCAGACCAGTTGCCTTCGGGCTTGGCGCTGGTCACGTTTTTGTAGGTTCCGGCAAACAAACCCCTGGCGGCAAGCATGATGCCAAGTTTGATTTCATTTTGAATCACGGCTTCCTGGTTTTGTTCGGCTCTGGCAAGCTCGAGTTGATTTTTGAAGCTTCGTGCGAGGTGTCGGGTAATGGCATCGTATTTTTGGGCGAGCAGGATGGTTTCGGGTGTTTCGCTCATGGGACCCTCTTTCTGATTCGTTGAATCTCGAATCAAATACTAGATTCTGATTCGAGAATTGTCAAATCAAATCCTCCGGCTTTAAAATAAAATGGGACGATTTTTCATCGTCCCAAACAAGTACAATTTAATTTTAGAACAAATGGCTTACTTGATCGCCGTCAAGTACGGTTGCACATAGGTTTTTAAGTAACTGTCAATGCCAACCGACTTGGTAAACGCATCTTTTGCCGCCGCCAAATAGGTGCCCCGCGTGCCAGCCACGGCTTCTTCCTGCGCCAAACCAAAATTCATGACCCCAGAAAAATACCAACCGAGCGAGTACTTCGGGTCAGCCTTGGTTGCCTGCCCAAGCAACTCGAGCGTCTTGTCAAAACGACCCTGATCGGCGTAAGCCACCGCCAAGGCGGTCATGACGGCAACGTTGGTATCCAGCGTGGTTAAAACCTCGTTTAACAAATCCACCGCATCATCGGTGTTGCCCGATTTGTACATGGCTTGCGCCACAAAAAATTTGAGTTGCGCATTGTCTGGATTTGCCGCCAGAGCCTTTTGAAACGCCGTTTGCGCCTCGAGCGCGTCCAGGGAGTTGCCCAAATCGAGCAGCGCCACCCCAAGTTGATAGGACTTTAAAGCCTCGCCCGTCAGTTTCAATACCCCAATTTTGCGGCGTTCGGGCATGAAAAATGCCATCGCCTGCCGCGCCGTCTCGAGGTCGGGTTGTTGCTTCAGGCTGGCTTCAAAAGCTTTTTGCGCATCGTCAAATTGACCAGACCACATCGCGCCAACGCCGTTCCAATAACCGTATTCGGCAACGCTCGGGTTGCTTTTGACCAGGGCATCGACCAAAGGATTTGCCTTGTCCAAACGCCCCGAAAGCAAATACATGCGGGCAATCAATTTGGGATCGAACTTGTCGCCAGCCGCTTTTTTCAGGGCTGCCTCGGCATCGCTATCGCGTCCCAATTTCGCGTTCGCATACGCCAAACCGGTCAACGCCTGAACGTTCGTGTCATCTCGAGAAACTGCCGTTTGATAGGCTTTGGCGGCATCCGCGTACAAACCTTGATGCTCGAGAATGCTGCCACGGGCGAACGCCAACGCCGAGCTGTCTGGGTAAGCCGCATCGCCTTTGGTGACAATCGCCAGTGCCTGATCGAGTTTTGGCAAACGGTTGGCGAGCGCATAAACCGTATCTGGAACGTCCGGCGTATCGCGCACCAAGTTGCGCAGGTAACGGGTGGCGCTGTCGCGGTCGTTGTTGAGATACAAGGTGATCAGACGGTTGTGAAGCTCAACCTCATCGGGCATTCTGGGCACCAGGTTGAGAAGCACCGATTCGGCGGTTTGCCAACCCGTATTGCCGCCGTAACGCTCGAAAATATCGGCAACGTTCAATGCCGCCTCGAGAAAACGCGGGTTGTACTGCAAAGCGGTCTTAAATTCGTTGGTGGCGGCTTGCAAAATATCGTTGCTGAGCTTGTCCGCCCCGCGCAAAATGCGTAAACCCTGCAAGTAATGCAACTCGGGCTTGGAGGGATTGAGTTTTAAACCCGCATCGATCACCGTTTTGGCGTCCGCATTTTTCTTGCCCTGCAACTGAATCACGCCCGCCACCATCATCACGCTGGCATCGAGCGGCGCGAGTTTGGAGGCTTGAACCGCCAAGGGCAGGGCATCCGCCACTTTGCCAGTTTGGGACAAGAGCAAACCTCGAGCCGCCAGCGCCCAGGCGTTGCCCCCAGACTTCTCGAGAATGCCCACGCTGTCCTTTGCGCCCGGGGTCACGGCAGCCACGACCACCTCTGGCGCGGGCAATGCCGCCTCAATGCTCGAGATTTCTTTGATGTCATCGGTGCTCGGCTTTAAACCCAGCGCCTTGATTAAGGTTGCATCGGCGGTGGCAACCAATTTCTTGAAGTCACTGCCTTTTGCCACCAAGGTGCTCGACGCCGCGCCATCAACTTTTTTGACGGTGTACTCGAGCGAATACGCCCCGTCTTTACCCGAAACTTTGCCGCTGACGACATAATCTAGCGCATAAGAGTCCGCCATTCGCTCGCTATTCTCGGGGCGGGCGCGAAGGTACTGGTACAACTCGAACGGCGTTGGGGCGACCAAGCCGTCCACGCTCTCCAAGGCTCTAGACACTGCCGTTGGCACCGCCAGATTAAAGGCATCGAGATCGCCCTCGAGCGGCAAGAAACCGACACGTTGCGCGTTGGCGCTCGAGAAGACCCCCAGCGCGATCAGACCAAATACAATTCGGGTTTTGAAATTCACAGCGTCACTATAAGGGCAAGGCTTGGTGAAGGGAATGAGAGGACGGAAAGAAAAGCTTATGAAATGCCTTTAGACTCGAGAAAACAAGAAAAAAGTGCGCCCCAGTCTCGCGGCGCACTTGATAAAGTGTTGGGTTTATTTGGTGGTCAAGACTCGAGGAACGGCTTTGACTTCGATGTCCTTGCCATCGCGGCGCACCGAAAGCGTCACTTCCTCACCGACTTTCACGCCAAACACGACCCGACGCAAATCGTCCACCGATTGGACTGGCGTGCCATTGACCGCCGTGATGACATCGCCACCGACCGGAATCGATTCGCCGTTGTAATCAATGGTTTTGTTTGCCGCCTTCAAACCCGCCTTTTCGGCTGGGCTGCCCGCTTCGATTTGCGTGATCATCATGCCGTTGGCTGGCAATTTGAACTGATCCAAAATCGCATTTGGATACGCCGCCAAATCCAGCGAACCAATCCCCAAACGTGGACGGCTGGCAGTTACATTGTTCGAGTCGAGCAATTTACCACTTTTCAAGTCGCTCAAAATGCTTTTGACCAAATTGATTGGCAGCGCAAACGCAATGCCCGCAAACTGCCCTTGACCGCTGCCCGCCGTGCCAGGGCTAATAATTGCCGTGTTGATGCCGACCACCTCACCGCTCGAGTTGACCAAAGGTCCACCAGAGTTGCCAGGGTTGACCGCCGCATCGGTCTGAATCACGTTGCTCGCCAAATTGCTCGAGCCTGAAAAGTCGCGTCCCGTGGCGCTGATGATGCCCTCACTCACACTAAAATCGAGTCCAAACGGGTTGCCCATCGCAATCGCTTTTTGCCCAACCTTGATGCTGTCCGAATCGCCGAGGTTCATTGCCGTGAACTTCTTGCCAGGCGCGTCAATTTTGATCAATGCCACGTCATAACTTGGCGAACGCCCGACCACTTTTGCCGAATAGGTCTTTGGATCGTTGTGAAACTTGACGCTGAGCGTCTGTGCCACCGCATCCGAATCGAGCGTCACGACATGGTTGTTGGTCAGCATCAAACCCGTATCGTCAATCACAAAACCAGACCCCGAACCCTGCGCCACCTGCGAACCCTGCTGCTGACGAATGAATTCGCAGTAAATCTGGCTGAACGACGGATCGCAAGGCGTGTCCGACTGCTGCGTGGCTTTGGCTTTGATCGACCCAATGCTCTGATCGAGCCGGTCCACAATCTCAATCGTGTTCCGTTCATTCTCGAGCTTCGCACGCCCGTAATTGAAACCAGGAATTGCAGCCGTGCCGCTCGAGCCAGCGGGCGGAGCACTCGAGATTGAAGAATTTGAGGGCGCGGTGGTTTGGGCTTTGGAGACTGGCGGGTCAAAACTCTGATAGACCATCGCAGCCCCACCCAACGCGAGAAACACCAACACAACAGCAGCCATACGGTTATTCATTTTAAATTTCCTCCTGAATTCAATCCTCGAGAAATACGTTCTTGCCCCATCCTAGTCTCAGATGACCCCCTCGAGTAGTGGTGCAAGTCTCTAACGCCGTTCTGAGAGGTATTGAACTCCCAAGAGTTGAGCAAATCCTGAATTCAGGCTTTTGAACTGCAAAACAAAAACCACTCGAGAATGGGTTTCTCGAGTGACATGAATTCAAGTTGCGTAATTGTTAGCAGTCAACTCTTGTTTGAGAAAGTCAGAGGCAAGCAACTGAAATTAGATTTTGAAGCGAGCAAAAATGTAAACGAAGTTCTTAAAACCAAATATTGTCTCGGTCGGCAAGAATCCAACCCCTACCCCTGGCGATTCTTCTGCGCCAATGGTTAGTGTTGGTGAGAGAATAAATTCTGCCCCAAGTACCAGATGCACATCGATCAGAAGTCCAGAAGCCGTGCCTTTTGACAAGAATTGCGCCCCTGCACCCGCGCCGTAATAAACCGTGAACATTGGAATAATTTCATAAGGTGCAAAACGCCCGACAACCAAATCGGCGCTGACCCCAGCCGAGAAAACGCCAGAGGTGAATGGGGCAATGCCAATGGCAAACTTTAGTCCTGTGCCTTCGCCTGGGCTGTAGGTCGTGTATTCCACACCAATATTTGGGAATCCGAGCCGTACACCAAACGATTGAGCGTTTGCCGAAGTTGCAAACCCAAGAAAAACGATAAACGCGATCAGAAATTTTTTCATATAAAACTCCAATACACTGCCAGTAAAATCTGGCGTGAGGGATAATAGGTAGCTCGAGATTCTCGAAGTACAGAGTTTGAGCTTGTTATTGTAGAATCCATTTCATATCGGAAGTAGGGACTTCAGTAGACGCAGAAATTAAATTATTTGACGTATATGTTATTATAACCCAATTCCAGCCTATTTTTAAATGTTGATTTTGAGAAATTAATGTACTACCTGTATTACATGTTCCAGTAATATCAACATTAGAATCTGAATAATTTAAAATAGCTACTTTTCCACCAATTACAGGAGGATAGGAAGTAGCAAGTAATATTGAATGCGTATTACTTTTTAAACTAACTTGAAGACTGTAACTAGTTGTTTTATAGTTATTACTTATAACCAATGAACCTGATGAACATCCTATAGGAGTACCACTGCTAGCAGGTATTGATATTAAATCAGACACTTTTGGAGCAGATATTAAGGCTTTAAAATTACCTAGACTATCAATTTCACTACTTCCTAATATAGAGAGGTTGATCCTAAATTCTACCTTATCTAATGGTAACGAACTATTCCAATTTGAAATTTGCCCAGAAATTGTCGTTCCAGAGGAATCAAATCCGCTAAATGACCTAACAGAAGATGTGACATCATTGCCTGGATAAGCATTTCCAGCCAAATCTGTAACACCCGTACCAACAAGAACAGTATATGGTGTCCCCGCAGTTTGAGTGCTTGTTGTTAAAGTTACGGTTTTTCCATCGCTGGATAGAACAGCAGCCGTGACTGCCAAAGTTGATCCTGCAATACTAAATTGAGCAGCAGTAATGGTTGCTGGCGCTAATGCCTTATCAAATAAAACATCTACCGAAGTGCTGCTTGTCGCATTTGTACCCAGAACTTTGGGAGGATTTGAAGTGGATTGCGCTGGGTTAATTGTGATGACTTTTGTCCCTGAAACACTTCCAACCGTTGCTCTAATCAACACACTGATGCTCGAGCTTCCCGAAGCTGGGGGCGTATAGTTCACGGTTGAGGTTGTACTCGCACTTAACGTACCAATACCAGTTGTATTACCAGGCTCGAGACTCCATTGAATCGCAGGTTGCGGACTGATAAAAACTCCATTGGCATCTAGCACAATGGCTCCTATCGTTGCAGGCGGTGCTCCAAATGAAAGTGCTGTTGGACCTGTAACTGAAATACTTGAAACCACAGGCGCTGAGATTGTTGAGATTGACATAATCCACTTTAGATCAGAAGTTGGTACTTCTGAAGTAATATTAGATCCGGTTGTTGTTCTTGTTGTAACACTCCAATTCCAGCCAATTCTAAATTGCACATTGTAATTAGATGTAAAACTTACCCCTGATTGCGAATTTGTGCAAGAACCAGTAATATCTGTATTCGTATCGGAATATATTAGTGTTGCAGATTTTTCTCCTACGGCATCAAAATTTTTAGAAGTGGCTAGGATTACTGAGCCAGGTATTAAATTATTGCTATTTCGAGGTATTTGAGCACCATTTATGAAAGTAAATTTAGGATTATTACTGATATTTATTGCCCCAGAAGTACATGAAATAGTTGGTAGTGGTTGCAAATCTGCGGCGGTTGGTGTTGACAGAGCAACTGTGAAATTTCCTTGACCATCAATACTTCCACTTCCAACAATATTATTTCCTATAGAATTTGAAGAACCTGGCAATGGGGTAGTTCTAAACTCAATTTTACCTAGTGTTGCTGGCGGGTTATTCCAATTCGAGATTTGCCCAGAAACACTGGTGAGTGTCGGTGGGTCCGGTTGGGTTGGACATGCCACCAACAAAACCGTCAAAACAATACCGCCAAAAATCCCTTGCTTCCAATTCATACTTCCCCCTTATGGCTCGAGGTTCGTTGGTTTTTGATCCTCCTCGAGCTTTGTAAAATGAGTATTTCATTCGGGCGTCCGAAAACGTCCGAGTCAAAATGAAGACGAATTTTGTATGCAATTAAAAATATCTCGAGTGTTTTGCTGCTCGAGGATTTCCCGATATACTTTAAGAAATGCGGGTCACAAAATCATTTGCATCGTTTCACGATATGTTCAGTGAATTACTTGAACAGAAGTCATTCCAGCAAGCACGGGTTTTGCTGGGTCATTTTCTTCCTAAACTTGAATCCAATCTGGAGTACGAACGAACGATTGGGTTACTGAAAAACATTCCGTTGGTTGTTTTCCAACACGATTTTGTTTTCGCTAAATACTATGCGGAAGTCTTGTGTGGTGCTGCAAAACTCGAGGAGTTAAATCAATTTATCGAGACAACACGTTTGACATTCTCAATAGCGCAAACCGCGCTTTTACAACTCGAGTTCGCAATTGGTTTGCAGGGAGTTTATAAGCACGAAGAGGCGATGCAACTTTTAGAACAAATCAAACCGAATCTTAAAAACGAACCCTTGGGTATTGCGTTGTGTCATTTGGGTTGGTCATTGTTTGAGAAACAAAAACGTTGGGAAACCGCGTTTCAATCTGCACTACCATTGTTGCATGGTCTGGAGTTGGCTCGGGCGTTAATCAATTTTGGTCATTGTCTGTCGCAATCTGGACAGCATCAAAAAGCCCGTAACGCTTGGCTCGAAGCGCTTCCACTTGTAAAACATCGGGCAAAAACCCGAGCCTATATTCTTTATAATCTTGCCATCGTTTCGCAACGTCAAATGCTGCCCGATTCCGAAGCCTATTTTCTTGAGTTAGAACGTGTCTCACGCAATCCGAAAGCGTTAGATCGTCGGGCTTCGGCTCTAAACGGTATTGCAATGCAACGCAGAATTCGGGGTGAATTCCCTCGAGCACAGGCAGCGTATCAAGAAGCATTGCGCTGTGCAATTACTAACATTGATTTGCTCGCGGCTTACATTGGTTTGGCTCGAGTGTATGAATTCGCAGGGAAAGCTGCTAAAAGTTTAGCCATTCTCGAGGAAGCACTGCTCAAACCTGAATTGCCAAAAGATCAACTGGGGGTTTGCAAAGCAAGCGCTTTACTTGCTTTGGGTGATGTGCAGGGTACTTGGGAAATGCTTGAAATTGTTGGAGACGTTAAACTTGACAATGTTCGCTGGGTTGTGGCGTTTTGCAAAGCAGAACTAGCACGGCGTTTTGGACGAGAGGCGGATGCAATAGCTTATTTACAAGATTTACCAATTCACAACCTTCATGCGCGAGAAGAAGCGGGTCGTTATCCTGAACTGGTTCGACTTTTAGCAAAGTATCATTTGCCTACACCTCAGCCGCTTGAGTATTTTTCAGGAATTACGGTGCGCGTCGAAGCAACAAATTTACTACGAGTTTACGTCAACCAGAGGCTTTTGGACATTGCCCCAACGGGCAAAATAGCTACTATGCTTGTGTATTTGCTCGAACATGGCAAAAGCTCAAGCACTTCAGCCTTAAGAGATATTATGTACCCAAACCATGATCCAAATGATGCTCGAAAAAGGCTTTGGGATACGGCGAAAGCCTTACAGAAAATATTGGGTTGGAAAGAATCAGTGCAAAACCCTCGAGGAGCTTACCTTTTAGATCCAAACATTATTTGGAAGTACGATATTTCAGAAGCTCGAGCACGAAAGAAGTTTGAAGGCGAGTTTTTGCAGGGGATAGACGAGCCGTGGGTAGATGATATTCGCCATGAGTTGGTGAATTTAAGTGACAAAAACGAAAAATAGAATGAAGGTAATCAATGCCACCTGCAAACTTTCACAGGTGGCATCGGGGCTTTAGCGCCTGCATTTGACGCATGGCAGAGTTGGGTCTGCGTAAGCAGTGGATGTTGTTAAACCCAATCCGCTTAGAATGACCACGATGGTAACGCAAATTTTAAACTTGCTAAAAATATTTGCGTTTTGTATCGCCGTCCCGACTTGAATGTAGTTTTTCATCGTCGCTTCCTTTTGAACAAAACTGCGCGAAGTTGGCTGCGCCCTTGGTAGTTTTGTTTCCACGGATGCTAGGATCAGTGTCTAAATTTGATCTGACGGTTTTTGTTGCCTGGTCTAAAATGGCGAGTGCTTCATTTTTGCGTCTTGGACGTTATATTGACTGATCTCTCGAGATAAACAAATTCGACTCTAAAATCTGATCTAAAATCAGGGATTGTTTCGCGGCAGAGTTGAGGTACGAGCACATCATTCTGTGAGTGTCAGATGGATTATTTTCTACAGGTGACACACCCAATTCAAATTGCTTTGAGGTTGATTCAAAGCCGAAGCTTTTGTTACAATGAGTGCCAGGGGATACTTTTGATTAAGCTCAATTTTTTTGGTTTGCCGTCAGCAATGGTAGATGATAAGAGTGTCAAACTCTTGGACAGCAGAGCGTATGTGCTACTGGCGTATCTAGTATTAAGTGAAAGCCCTATGCTTGAACGAAGAAAGCTTGCTTTTTTATTGTGGGAGGATTACGAAGTTTCAGATGGTTTAAAAAGTCTATCAAATTTAATATATAAAATCATAAAAGTGTTAGGTAAAGATGTTTTAAAAACAAACCTTAAAGAAATTGGAATTGGTGAAATTTATTGTGAATCTGTTGAGTATGAAAAATTTGATTTTGAAACTCAATTTGAAATGTTAAAAAATGGATTTTTACGATCTATTAACTTAGAAGATTATATGGAAATTAAAACAAAAAATAGTAAAAATATTGCTGAGATAGTAAACTTTATTACTGAAAAAAATGATAATTTTAAATATGAAGCATCTAAAATAGCTGAAAGATTAATTATAAATTGTATTAAGCAAAAAGAATTTGAAAAATCTATTACTTACTTAGAATTCTTAATATTTAATGATTTTAACACAGAGTTTAATCCTGTTAAAATATATTTTTTAACTCTTGGAATAATAAATAAAAGTAAAATGATTGAGACTTCAAAATTTAATTATCAAACTTATCTGAAAAAATTAAATGATAAGGTGAAAATAGATGGTGAAATTGTTAAAACAATTGAACTAGCCGAATCTAAAAATCCATTAAATTGTCAAAAAGAGTTAGAAAAAATTATATCAATAGAACCAAGTAAAAATGAAATTCGATTTTTCAGACGTCAAAAATATTGGGATCAACTGACTGATGCTTTTCAACAAGGGAAAACAGTTGGTATCTACGGTGATAATGGTGTCGGAAAAACGAGAATGGTTCGAGAGTTTATTAAAACTCAGGGTAAAATTTTGGAGTTTTCAGGACAAATTATAGATCAAAATATAGATTATGTATGCCTTGTTAGAACTTATGAGCATATTCTAAAAATTAAAAATTTAAAATTTCCTGAAGATATTTTAAAGCAATGGAGTAGATTTATTCCGAGTCTTGTTAAAAAACCACTTGGAGTATTAAAAGCAGGTGAAAAACAAGCTTTTTTTGATGCGGTATATCGAACATATTTAATATACCTAGCTAGTCTTAAAAAAAATGATTTTGAATATATGTTTTGGAATAATGTTCATCTTTGTGATTTAAAATCTGTGGAAGCTGGTATTTATATGGAATCGAGGTGTTTAATGGAAGGATTAGATGCGCCTTCATCAATATTTGCTTATGAAACAACTAGAATAAAAGAAAAAACGCACTTAAGTTTTACCGATTGGAAAAAACTAAAAGACGGCTTTGTTTTAATTAAAATTGAAAACTTATCTGAAGATGAAATACAACAACTTTTATTAGAAAATAATTTAGATTTAGGTCTATCTAAAATTTTATTTGAAAATACTAATGGAAAGATGTCTTTGATCTGTAGAATACTAGGTAATTTTCTTAAGAATGATAAAAATATTGAATTTTTATCTAAAATCACCCCAGAATTAGAAGATTATTTTAATGATCAAATACTATCAGCTAAAAACTCATATGTACTGGCTCAATATGCTGCTGTAATGGAGGAAATATTAAAAAAATATAATTTGATAGATTATTTTGGTGAAATAATTGGCAAATTATGCAATATTAATAATGAATTTAAGAAAAAAGAAATAGAATTAAATAATAACTATATTTTTAGTACTTTAAAACGTAAGAAAAAAACATTTTTGAAAATCAACTAATATTTGAATATATTTTAAGTAAAATTTCAGATAGAGAAAAATTTGATTTACTGAATGAAATTCTAAAAATTTTAAAGAAAAATAAGAGTATTTCTAAAATTATTTTAGAAAAATATACTGAAGAAATCAAAAAGTATAAATTTGGGCGCTTTTAAAGGCGAAAATGATGATTTTATAGGTACAATTTAGTTAATCTCGAAATAGTTCTTTTGGTTTCAGGTTGTATGAGATAACTGCCAAACGTACTCGCATTAAAAACCGCTCGAGAAACATTGTTCTCTCGAGCAGTAAAAATTCACGAATTTACAATTTGATATTCCTCATAGCCCTTCACCAAATCAAACTCGAGTCGAGTTCTCAGGCGACCACGGATTTCAGGTTGCACACAAACCAACAACCGAATTTGTTGGTTTTATGAAGTTGCGCAGCAACGAAGTTGTGGTGCTGCTCGAGACAGAATTGAAAACTTCAGTCTCAACGTCTACACTGACCACATGACATGGTTAGAGATTCGAGATCAATACCCCAACACCTGGCTGTTACTCGAGGCAATTACTGCCCATTCCGAGAATAACCAGCGAATTTTGGAGGAACTCTCGGTCATCTCGAGATTCGATGATTCTGAAAGCGCTCTTGATGCGTATTCAGCACTTCATGAAATTGCCCCCGCTCGAGAATTGCTGGTGTTGCACACCAGTCAAGAAAAACTCGAAATCAAAGAACGATTCTGGATGGGAATTCGGATGGCGGCGTGAACATTCGGTTATGGCACGGCTTGCCGTTTGTTCAAGTCAGGCTTGAGCACAATAGGATAAGCAAGGTTCTAGAAACAGTTTTGCTTGACACGGGTTCTGCTGGAACACTTTTCAACACATTACGATTGCGTGATATGGGTATTGGTTTTGCACCAGGCGACCCAGTTCATAAAATTCGAGGCGTCGGTGGCTCAGAATTTGTATTCAGCAAAAAACTCGAACGCATCAGTGTTTTGTCGCTCGAGCTTCAAAATTTTGATGTCGAGGTCAGTCCCATGAAATACGGAATAGACATGGACGGAATTTTAGGACTTGATTTTTTAATGCAAACCCGAGCGATTATTGATTTGGATGCGTTGAACTTGCGAAGCTCAACAAATTCTTAACGATGTTGTCCCGCTAACCGCGCTCCAGCCAAAAATGCGGCACAATACCCTCAAGGAAGCAAACTCGAGACTCGAGTTTTACGGAGGACACCATGAGCTTACAAAACAGAATGTTTGAATTGCGCACACCCGAAGATGTGGACAGTTTCGTCACGCAGTACCCAACCGCCGCGATTTTTAAAGCCGGAACTTGCCACAAAACCATGCAAGGTTGGGGCAACATCGAAAAGCTCTTGCGCGAGCGCGAAGACGTGCCAGTCGGTATCATTCGCGTGGTCGAAGCCCGACCAGCCAGCAATTACGTCGAAGCCCGCACGGGCATCACCCACCAAAGCCCGCAACTGATTTTGTTCCGCGAGGGTGAAGCCAAATTTGACCTCGACAATTGGAACATCACGCCCGAAAACCTCGAGCCACGGTTTGAAGCTTACCTGCCAGCTTTAGAGGGCGAAAACGTGGCGAAAACGGGTGCGAAAACCAACCTCGAGCCTTACAAGAAATTGCTCGATGGGTACATTGCGGGGCAAGTTTCGGAACCACAATTTCAATGGACGTACTTGGAAATGTTCCGCGCCGACGCCAGTTTACGCAGCCAAGAAGAGTTCGATGTCTTGAACAGTTTGTTTGGCAACCCAGACGAGCATCACATTCACCCTGGGGCGATCATGAATCTCGAGGCGCAAATGCAAGACCAGCAAGCGATAGCGCCGCTTCTCGAGCGTGCGCAGGAATTGCGGACGGTTTTGAACGCACTCTGAAATAAATCGTTGTGGTTCTGCTCTCATCCCCGACCCTTCTTGATTCCAAGACGCACCTTCGGGCGGACTCCCTTCTCTCAACATCGAGAGAAGGGAGTTTGATTTATTTATACGTGTGGCTCGAGATTTTTGTTTGATTTCATTCGGCTTTCGAGTTTACAAATTTCGTTTCTCGAGCACTTCCAAAAGCTGTTCGTAACTGACGGCATATTTTCGGGCAACATCGGATGCGTAACTAATTCCCTTAGACGCAGAACGCACAATGCGATACGTGCGCTTGTGCTCTTTGCCGTCGTCTTCGGTGACCGACACCAAACTCGCCAAGTTGCTCGAGCCTGGATGTTGGTTGACGCTGTCCACATCGGCAAGTTCGTGCATGTGCGTGGCAAAAATGGCGCGGACGCCCAAATACCTAAAGGCTCGCAAAATATCCCTCGCCAGGTACACGCCCTCACCTGGGCTGGTGCTCGAGAGGGATTCGTTTAACAGGATCAGGCTGTGCTGACTGGCTTTGTGAAACAGTGCGTTTAACCGTCCTGCCTCTTCACCGAGCCGACCGGTGACGGATTCGGATTTTTCTTCGACTGGAAAGTGCGTGTAAATGCTGTCAATTGGGCTGATGCTGGCACTTTTGGCGGGAACATGCGCCCCCATTTGGCACAGCACATGCGCCAAACCGACGGCTTGAATGAAGGTGGTTTTGCCGCCAGAGTTTGGTCCGGTCAGAATAAAAATTTTTCCGGTGTCGTCAAAATCGACATTGTTGCCCACAATCTTGTTGCCCAAATCTCGCTCGCCGTTTTTTTCAAAACGCAGTGCCAGCAAAACATTGGTTAAACCCTCAAAATGATCCTCTCGAGCCTCAGGGTTTGTCAAATCGGGCTTGCACATCGCCACGCCCAAAGCTTGCAAGCGTTTGACCAGCGTCGCCGCGCCCAGGTAAAACGCGAACTCTGCCTCGAGGTGCAAAAGTGGGTGCGAAAAAACTTGAATGTACTGCTTTAAGACTTGCGCCACAGGACGGGTGGTGTCCTCGAGCATTTTCTCGAGGTCGGCAAAGAAGGTTGCCAGCATTCGGTCTTTGCCCGAGGCGCTGATCGCCACCTTGCCCGAACCAAAGCCGGATTCCATCGTGCTGCCACTGATCGCGCCCATGATCGCCGCGCCGATGCCGCGTTTGGCGTCTCGAGATTGCAGGCTGGTCATGCCAATAAATTCTGGTTTTTTCTGCATTAAAAACGAGGTGACCGAATGGGTCTTGCCGACGAACCTCTCGGAATTGATCGACAGCAATGTGGCTTCTGAGGGTCTTAATTGCGCGTCGAGGTTGATCCCAACCGTCAGGCTGGTCAGGTTGCTGACCGAGCGCCGCAACTCGGGCAATTTTTGTTTCATGTCTTCAAACGATTGTTCTTGCGTGATCTCGAGCACCAATCGTTGCAATTCTTGCAATGCGCCAGATTCAATTTTTGCGCTTTCCAGCACGCTCGAGAGTCGGTTGAGCACATCCACGTACAACTCGAGTTCCGAAAGTCGGGTCATTAAGAGTTGCAACTGACTTAAATCGCCCTCCCTGGAATTGAGTTCTTTGAGTTCGTGCAACAAGGGCAGCACGTCTTTGATGCCTTCAAACAGCAAACTCGAGCGCATAAAATCGGCAAAGACTTCTTGACGGTACGCGATTGTGGACACGTTGCCGCTGAAATGCGAAATGATTCGTTCGACATGGGGCTTGAAACGTGGTTCGATGCAGAGTGCCGCCACCAGTTCCACCAGTGCCAGGTCATGAATGCTTTCGCTCCCCAGTTCGATGGAGACGGGCGTGTCCGTGTTTTGCCACAGACAACTGAAATGCTCGAGGTTCATTGAAAGAAGTTTAGCACTCGAGATTGCCACCCGAGCCTCCCCCAAGTTTGGGCGTAACATGTACGTTCAAGGAGGCTGAGGTTGCTCGAGGTCACGCTGCTGGGCAAACCGAGCTTGCAAATGGATGGGTTGGCGTTGGTTCTGCCGACCCGCAAGTCGCTGGCTTTGCTGGCGTACCTGGCGCTCGAGGGGGCAACATCACGCTCAAAGCTGGCGGATTTATTTTGGGGCGAACTTGCCGAGGATGATGCCCGCAAGAACTTGCGTCAAGAATTGCATCGGCTTTCCAAAACCCCGCTTGGGGTGCTGCTCGAGCAACGCCCCGAGACGATTGCGCTGGGTGGCTTTAGCTTGGATGTGCAGCGGTTTCGGACGTTTCTGACCGAAGGCGATTTCGAGGCGGCGCTCGCGTTGTACCAGGGTCCGTTGCTCGAGGGCTTGGAGTTG
>CAXTTL010000071.1:0-20286 GCA_964247135.1 uncultured Deinococcales bacterium
TTTTTAGATTGCGGTTATCGTTTGGCGCGTCAACCATTATGAAAACCGCTGTAAATAACCCTCGAGCAGATGCAAGCAATGTTTTACATAGCCCAATACTGCTGCATCAACTCGGTTCAATTGACCTCACAGGAGCCGAACTCGAGTACGGAGAACGTCAAATCAACATTTTAAACGGCAAGCTCGGACGCATCAACCCAGAAACCGGTTTGGCGAACGGTCATTTGAGTGTTATCAGTCATACCAAACCCAGCTTATTCTCGAACAAGGCACGCATCGGATGGCGAAATCTCGAGTTTGAACTGATGATGATCTCAATTCAGGAATTGAGCCTGCAAGCCGAATTAAAACTCAAATTTGTGGCGCGTTGTATTTCACTGTCGCAAACAAAACGTTTTTTCTCGTGATTATTTTTCCGTGATTATTTTCTTCGTGTCTGGATGACCAGATGCAGTTTTTGGGCAGCACCAAGACCTCCCGCTTGGTGCTGTTGCCTATGGCAGCACCTTGGGTTTTGATTGACAAATTGCGCCATCAAGTTTGGGCTTTCACCGCCGTGACACGCTCGAGGATTAAACCCAAGCGCTCTTTACCAAAAGCCCGTTTTCCCTCGAGCAACCCATTCTCGCCGGCGTGCAAGTGAAACTCGAGATGCCCGCCCATGACGCGCAAATGAATGCCTTTGAGGGGGTCTTGCGGGGGCGAAACGCTGGCAATCACGACAGCCGTGCCGTTGAGAAGACCGATGCTGGCGCTTTGCACGGTGGTCGGCAGCGGGTAATCGCGTTCCATGCGGTAAATGTACTGCGTGAAATCGGACTCTTTGTCAAAGCGCAAACCCTTGATTGCCGCCCAGTCGCGCATCCACTCGAGCAGTTGCACCCATTGTTGATAAAACACCGCATCAGTTACGTGAGCCATTCTGGATTCAATCTACCACCTCGAGCCAGTTTTCACGAGTGGTTGGTGGCTCGAGGGTCTTTGAATCTAAAATCGAATTCTGATGAAACTCGAGCTTTGATTTCGACGCGGTTGCGCCCTGAAAGCTTGGCGCTGTACAGGTTTTCATCGGCTCGGCGCATCAGGTCATTGGTGCTTTCAAGGGGCAACAGGCTGGCAACCCCAAAACTGGCGGTGACCTGACCCGTTTTAAACTTGTGTTTTGCCAAGGTTGTTCTTAAAGTTTCGGCTTGAATCCGAGCTTGCTCGAGGGTCGCATGGGGAAGCAAAATCAAGAATTCCTCGCCGCCCCAGCGCCCCACACTGCCCAGGTTGCCCAGAGTCTTTTGAAAAACCTGAGTGAGTTCTTGCAGCACGGCGTCGCCTGCATGATGACCGTACAAGTCGTTGATGCTTTTAAAATGGTCAATGTCGAGCAAGATCACGCTAAAAGTACGTTTTTGATTCTGACACGCCTGCCATTCACGTTCCAAAGAGTTGTACATTTGCCAGCGGTTCGCCGCCCCCGTCAAGGGATCGGTGCTCGAGCGAATTTGTTCGACCGCCAAGAGGTCTTTGGTCAGTGCCAGGACATACGAAAATGCCAGAAATGCCCCCGCCAAGGAAAGTTGACCGATCAACAAATCAATCAAACCCGATCTGGCAGGTGTGGCAGGCATTGACATGATCTTGACGGTATCCAAAGTCAGCATCGCACCAAAGACAATCAAAGCGGCGCGTAATGCCGTGCGGGTGCTCAGCATGATGTATGCCATCAGACCAATCAATGCGATTGAACTGTACGTTTCATGGAAGACCGCCGTGACCGCCGTTTCGTTTTGTGCCCGAAACAACGAATATGCCGCACGCGACAAGATAAAAATTGCCGAGTACCAAAAGCCAAAACGCTCGATCTGCCCAATTTGAACTCGAGGGTTGAGGTTCAAAGCAATATTTGTTGCAGTGCAGAGCAGCAACACGACAAACAACATTTTGAGCACAAATTCACTGGTGTTGAAAAATCCGACCGCAATTCCAGGAAATCCTGCAAGGCAAACCAGCAAATACGCCCGCCGTTTGAATCCCGCCAAACGGGACTCTTGGGCGCTTAAACCTTCGGTGGCTTGAAGTTTCGTGCTCAATGGGTGCTCCAACTCGAGCCTAGCACCGCTTTTGAATTTCCTGGGGGCAGTTTGCACATCAGGTTTGATCAGCTTACGATCTTGATTCTGTTTTGGGCGTAGAATAAGGTGTGGAACTCGAGCAGGCAGGTTTAATCCCCACCCAACCAGGCGTCTACATTTTTCGCACGCCGCACGGTCGCGTGATTTACGTCGGCAAAGCCAACAACATCAAAACCCGCATCAGCCAGCATTTTAAATCTGGCGGCAAATCCAGCCGCATCACCCGAGATGCCGGCAGCCTCGAGTTCATCACCACCCAAAACGAGGTCGAAGCCTTGATTCTCGAGGCGAACCTCATCAAGCAGCACCGTCCACGTTACAACGTGCTGTTAAAAGACGACAAGCATTACCCGTTTTTAAAACTGACCAAAGAAGCCTTCCCGATGCTGGTCGTGACGCGCAAAGTCATCAAGGACGGCGGCAAATATTACGGACCCTACCCAGATTCCAGGGCGGTCTGGCGTGCCAAAAACCTGATTGACACGACCTTTCCGCTTCGCAAAAACTCTGGCATTCCGTTCACGCCGCGCAAACGCCCGTGCCTGAATTACCACATGAAACGCTGCCTCGCGCCGTGCGTCGGTTTTGTCACGCCCGAAGATTATGCTCAGGCTGTGATCGACGTGACCCAGGTGCTCGAGGGCAAAGCCGCCGATGTCATGACAAAACTCAAACTCGAGATGAAAGAAGCCGCATTGCGTCAAGAATTTGAACAGGCGGGCGCGATTCGTGACCGACTCGAGGCGGTGCAAAAACTGTTCGGCACAGATCAGGTTGCACTCAACACCGACCTCGAGGACATGGATTTTCTGGGCGTGGCGCAAGCCGGTGAGTACGCAATGGTGCAACACTTTCAGATGCGGGCGGGTCGCGTCATCGGGCGCGACAAACGCTTTTTGACGGGCGCTGAGGACGCGACGCTCGAGGAGATTTTGAAAGCCTTCATGCAAGATTATTACGGCGTGGCGATGCAAGTTCCGCCACTGGTGCTTATTTCAGTCGAATTTGAGGACGCAAGCGTCTGGCAAGAATTTTTGTCCTCTCGGGCGCACCGCAAAGTTGAACTGCGTTTCCCGCAACGCGGCGAAAAAGTCGATTTGCTCGAGATGGCAACCCGCAACGCTCACACGGGCTTGGAAGCCGAACTGGCGCTCCTCGAGAAACGCGGCGAGAATCCTGGTTTGGAGGCTTTAAAAGAGGTTCTGGCGCTTCCCGAACGCCCGTGGCGCATCGAAGGTTACGACAACAGCAACTTGTTCGGCACAAACATTGTCTCGGGCATGGTGGTCTTTGAAGGTGGACGCTCGAGAAAGGGCGAGCACCGACGCTTTAAAGTCAAAGGCTTGGACCACCCCGACGATTACACCGCCATGCGTCAAACCATCACACGGCGCTTTACGGGCGGCTTGTCCGACAAACTGCCGATTCCAGATTTACTGATGATCGACGGCGGTCACGGGCAAGTCAACGCGGCGCTGGATGCCCTGCGAGAAGTTGGACTCGAGATTCCTGTGGTGGGATTAGCCAAACGCGAAGAAACCATGATTCTGCCCAGCATTTACGGGGCGCAGTGGTGGCTGAAATCTGGCACCATCCTCGATCAAAAACGCGAGATCAAACTGCCCGAAACGCACCCCGCTTTAAGAATGTTAATTGCCGTGCGCGACGAAGTTCACCAGTACGCCATCACCTACCACCGCAAACTTCGCGCCGATGCCATGATGACCAGCATCTTTGACGACATTCCAGGCGTCGGACCCAAACGCCGCGAGGCATTGCTCGAGCATTTCACATCACTCGAGGAACTTCGTGCGGCAAGACTTGAAGTGATCGCTCGAGTGCCAGGGGTTGGCTTGACGGCGGCGCACGCGATCAAAACGCATTTGGGAAATGGAACTGGGGCGGTGGTGACGGACGTGGGGAATGCTGCCAAAGAAGCGAAAGATGGAATCTCGAGCGTTTGAAACCCAATCTTTGAAAATCAAAACGTAATTTAGAAGTTTACAACAATGAACATTTTTAATGATCCAAAATACAATGACTACTATCGATATTTAATTATGTTCACCTTAATTATAGTTGGTTTTATAATTTTATTAAGTGATGATTTTATTTCACAGTTAAAAACCTTTACCTGGATTCAACAAAAAGGAAATTTAATCACTATTTCTTATTTAACAGATCGACGCCAAGGCACTCATAAAACGCTTGCACATTATTCATATATTTTTGAAGGTGCAGAATATCAATCTTATTTTGTTGGTTTTGGAAGAGCCGAAAATGATTTTTATCCAAGATCAAATTCACTCGTTGCTTATGTAAACCCATCGAACCCTCAAGAAAGTGTCTTGAGAAGAATGGATTATATTGCCCTTACTTTCTGTATCATTTTTATTGGTATGGGAATCGCTTCTTTCTTTTTCTCAAAAGAAGTTGATAAAATTCATGATCTGACCTAAAACATTTGGATTCAATGCTGCCTTCGATTCAGGTGCTCGAGACACAATAACTGCACTTCTCGAGACAGCAAAAACCTCCTATTGTCAAGGAGGTTTTTGGTCTTAAAACTCGGGTTTTACGCGCTGGCAGCAACAGGTGCGGCAGGCACGGCTTTGTTCAGCATGTTGCGGTACTTATCGCCGCGCATGTCCGCGCCGACCATGACTTCACTCACTTCGCCGTCCTTGAAAACAATCACGGTTGGGATGCTCATGACACGGAATTTCATGGCGGTTTGTTGGTTGTCGTCAACGTTGATCTTGGCAATCTTGGCTTTTCCGGCGTACTCGTCTGCCAGACCTTCGATCACTGGGGCGACCATGCGGCACGGTCCGCACCAGGGTGCCCAGAAATCCACCAGGGTAACGCCTTGGCTGATTGATTCGTTAAAGTTTGCATCTGTCAATTCAATGTATTTACCCATATCAGTTTTCCTCCTGTGCGCCTTGTCTCGAGCGCGAACATTGCCAATATTACACCCGTATCCTGCCTAAAGTGCGTACTGAAAATGACATTGTTAAAGTTTTATCCCCTCAGCATTGTCACAGCTTTGGCATTGAGTGAAATTGGCAAATACGCTAGACTGGGTATCTCGAGGTGAAGTGAATGGTTATTTTTAGAATCGTTGTTTTTGTGATTGCTTCCATTATTGCCTGTGTCATGCTGCCGCTTTTGGCGGTTCAGTACCCAATTGTTTTTTTGATCGTGATTGCGATTGGTGTGTTCTTGTTCTCACGGTCATTCTCGAGCCGGAAACAACATCAATGAGCGATTCTTCAATTTGGACGCCTGGCGACGGCGAGGTGCAAATCACTGCGGCACAAATTCATGCTCGGATTCTCGAGTTGGGTGCGCAGATTACCAAAGATTACACGGGTAAAAAACCGCATTTGATCTGTGTTTTAAACGGCGCGTATCATTTCATGTCCGACCTCACCCGAGCCATCGAATTGCCGCTGACCATCGATTTTCTGGCAGTCTCGAGTTACGGCACGCAAACCAAAACCTCTGGCGAAGTGAAACTCGTTAAAGATTTAAGCCTGCCGCTTCACGATCTGGACGTGATTTTGGTCGAGGACATCGTGGACACGGGTTTGACCATGAATTATCTGCTCGGTTATTTGGGCGGGCGCGGTCCTGCCAGTTTAAAAGTCGCGGCATTACTGTCCAAACCCTCGAGGCGCAAAGTCGAAGTGCCAGTCGATTACTTGGGATTCACGATCCCAGACGCTTACGTGTACGGTTATGGCTTGGACCGCGCGCATCACGACCGCAACATTCCGTTTATCTCGAGCATCAAATCTGATTAATTTAAGAACCCGAGTCTGTGCTGATGATCGTGCCAAGGGCGGTGGCGCAACATTTTTCTGTGCCATCTGCAATTGCAAAGACATCACAACGCACCACCGCTTGACGTTTTCCCGCGTACAGCACTTCGGCTCGGGCTTTCAGGCGCTCGCCTTTGGCGGGACGCAAGTAATTGATCTTAAATTCGCTGGTGAGCACATTCACGCCCAAAACCCCGCCGCCCGCAAACGTGATGGCATTGTCAGCCAGGTAAGAGACAATGCCGCCATGCGCAAAACCGTTTTGTTGCAGCATTTCTGCTCGTAAACTTAACTCGAGCGTGGTGTTTTCGCTCGAGAACGCCGTGATGGTCGTGCCAAGCCAAACGCTGAACGGTTGCGCCCCGAGCACGGTTTTGCCAAGTTCAAGCATGTCCATGCCGTAGCTTAGCCCAATTTAAACCCGAACATTTACAGTGAGGTTGTCAAAGCTTGGATATTGACACCCACTCCACAAAACGCCGCATTGCCCGTCAAATCATCCAGCAGCAATTCATCGGTCAAATCGTTGATGCTGATTCCCGCATTCTGGTGTGCCACCTCGAGCTTCACGCCTTCACGAGCGTGACCAAAGCCGTGCGGAATGCTGACCACTCCAGGCATGATGTTCTCCGTGATTTCGGCTGGCAGTTCAACGCTGCCGACCTTTGAGCTAACCCGCACGCTCGAGCCTTCAAGAATTCCTTTGTGCGCGGCATCGCTGGGGTGAATCATCAGCGTGCAACGGTTTTTGCCGCGCACCAGCCGCTCCGCGTTGTGCATCCAAGAATTGTTGCTGCGCAACTCGCGGCGTCCAATCAAGACCAGTTCGGGGCTGGCTTGCTCGAGATCAATTCTGGCTCGAACAAGATCGGCGATCAACAAGTCTGGCGCGAGTTGCAAGCGCTTGTTCGGTGTCAACAATCGTTCTGGCAATCGTGACTCGAGTGCGCCCAAATCCAAACCGTGCGGGTTTTCACGCAATGTCTCGAGGCTCAATTTGTATGTTCCAGTTTTTAAACCCAACTCGAGTTTTTCGGCTGGGTCACGCGGCGCTTTCAGCGTGCCTCCAGGCTCGAGCGTCAGGCGGTTGCGCAGTTCCTCGAAAATTTCCCAATCGTATTTTGCGCCCGTCGTTTTGGGCAGCGTCGCCTCGGAATATTTTGCGTGGTTGGAAACCGCCAGATGATGAAAGATCAAATCGTAATGCGCCGTCTCGAGTCCGGTGGCTGGCGGTAAAATGATGTTTGCATGACGCGTGGTTTCGTTGATGTATATGTCAATCGCCACAAAAAACTCGAGTTTCTCGAGCGCCGTCTCGAGCCTTGAACCGTTCGGGGTGGACAGCACCGGATTGCCCGAATTCGTGATGAAGGCTTTGATCTGACCCTCGCCTAGGGTCAACATTTCTTCCGCCATCGCCGCCACAGGATATTCCCCGTCAAATTCTGGCAGACCGCGAACTCGAGTTTGAGCACGGTTGAAAATATTCTCCTTGGTTTTGGCGCGGATCAAATCAATTGCGGGCGTGGTCAGCATCGCGCCGCCAGCCCGATCAAAATTGCCCGTGACAATGTTCAGCGCCGTGACCAACCACTGACTCGAGCCGCCAAACGCCTGGGTGCTCAGCCCGATTCGACCATACGCCACGGCTGAGGGCGCATTCGCAAAATCTCGAGCCAAACCCCGAATCGCCTCCACAGTCCAACCGATGCGAGCGCTGACCCGTTCTGGTGTGAACTCGCGCACGGCTTCACGCAGCCCCTCCAAACCATCCGTAAAATCCGCCAGTCGCCCGAGTTTCACCAGGTTTTCGGCAAAAATCACCTCGAGCATCGCCAGCAGCAAAAACACATCCGTGCCAGGACGAATAAAATGATGCTCGCTCGAGATTGCCGCAGTTTCGTTGCGGCGCGGGTCAACCAAAACAATTTTGCCACCACGCTTTTTGATCTTCTCGAGCCGCCGCTTGACGCCCGCCGCCGTCATCAGGCTGCCGTTGGACGCCAGCGGATTCGCGCCCAAAATCAGCATGAAATCCGTGCGGTCAATGTCAGGAATCGCAACCAAGAGCGGATGCCCGAGCATTTGCCACGCCGCGAAATGATGCGGCAATTGATCCGCGCTGGTTGCCGAAAATTTGCTGCTCGAGCCGAGCGCTTTAAAAAATCCGCTGGCGGTCAGCATCGTTCCAGAATTGTGAACGCTCGGATTGCCCTGATAGACGCCCACCGCGTCCTTGCCGTATTTGGCTTGCACGGCTTTCAAACTCGAGACGACCTCATCAAAAGCCTCATCCCAAGAAATTTGCTGCCAGCCGCCTTCGGTACGGCGCACCGGAAATTTAAGTCGGTTCGGATCGTTGTACACATCCTCGAGCGCCGTCGCCTTCGGGCAGATGTGCCCCTTCGAGAACGAATCAAGTTCATCCCCCCGAATCGAAACAATCTTGTCCCCCTCAAGCTTGATCTCGAGTCCACACATCGCCTCGCACAGATTGCAAGTCCGATACGCTGTTCGCACCTTAGAAGATTCGGTTTTCATGTTGAAACCAGTTTACGCCCCAAGCTCGAGTTTGGGTTTTTCAGGGTTCGAGCGTACAATTGCGCCGTGAAAGAAAATACCGCCCCCCAAACGTTTCGTTACTTTGACCTGATCCTCGCCGCGTTTGCCGTGATTCTGGTCGTCTCCAACATTGCCAGCACCAAACTTGTGAGTGCCACCATTGGCAATTGGAAACCCACTTTCGACGGCGGTACGATCCTGTTCCCGCTGACCTACATTTTTGGCGATGTCCTGACCGAAGTCTACGGTTATGCCAGGGCTAAACGCGTAATCTGGTTTGGAATGGCAGCCAACCTCTTTGCCAGCCTGATTTTTGCGCTGGTGGTGGTGCTTCCGACTGACCCAAACAGTTTTACCAAAGGCTCATTCGAGGCAGTCCTTGGCTTTGTGCCCCAGATTGTGCTTGCGAGTTTGGCAGCACTTTTCGTTGGGGAATTCTTGAATTCCTATGTGCTCGCTAAACTCAAAATCATGACCAATGGGCGTTATCTGTGGGTGCGAACCATTGGCAGCACCTTGATCGGAGAAGGCGCTGATACCCTGACATTCTCGTGGCTTGCCTTCGGCATTGGTGCGAACGCGATGAAAGCAAACGAATTATGGAATTTAATTGCAGTCGTTTATTTTTATAAAGTCGCGCTCGAGGTGCTACTCACGCCACTCACGTATGTTGTGGTGGGCATCCTAAAACGTGCCGAAGGTGTGGATGTTTATGACCACAAAACAAACTTTAATCCATTTGTGTTCCGCGAAAAGGTTTCGACGTAAAGCTCGAGCTTTCTTTTCAAGATTCCAAACTCGAGTTGTAAGATAATGTCGTGAAGAGCGAACAAAATTCAACTGAATCCCTCGAGCTTTGGAATCTCGAGGCGGCAACGTTTGACAAAGAACCAGATCATGGTTTGTTTGATCCAGTCACGCGTGAAGCTTGGCGTGAACTTTTGCAACAATGGCTACCAACAACCTCGTCTTTGGTGCTGGATGTTGGCTGTGGCACAGGCTCACTGAGCGTTTTGGTTGCTGAGGCAGGTCACAAGGTTGTTGGTATTGATTTTTCGCCGAACATGATTGAGCTTGCTGTCACCAAAGCAAAACAAATTGCTCAAGAAATCGCATTTCAAGTGATGGATGCTGCCCACCCTCAATTTCCAGTCCAAAGTTTTGATGTGGTGATGTGCCGGCATGTGCTCTGGACATTACCAGAGCCTGAGAAAGTGCCACAACGCTGGATGGAATTACTTCGATCTGGAGGGCGTTTAATCTTGATTGAAGGGTATTGGATGACTGGGGCTGGTCTTCGTGCCAGTCAAATCACTCAGATGTTGTCCACATCGTTGTCGAATCTGACCCTGCACAAGTTAAGCGATCAGACTGTTCTTTGGGGCAATAACATTAATGACGAAAGATATGCGATTGTGGCAAGTCGCTGACAGCCAATTCTTAGGGAGCGAGTTGTTATTTTTTGGCAGCCTCGAGCGCCATCGTGATGTTTCTCAGTCCCAACTCGAGGTCGCTTGTGGTCGCCCAGGAGTACCCAAGGCGAAAATGCTGGTCTGGTGTGGTCACACCCACACTTTGCTCGAACCAGTGCCCAGGTCCGACGAACGTGCCTGAAGCCTCGAGAATTTTGTAAAATTTGGGAATATCAATCTCGCCCGAGATTTTGGGGAAGCAGACGACACCACCGCTCGGTTCGACCCAAGTGAGGTGCTTTTGCTCGAGCATCCACGCTTTGAGGATTGTAAAATTTGTTTTGATCGTGGCGCGGGTTGACTCGAGGATGGTGTCGCGTTTGACGAATACTTGGTACGCCACTTCTTCGTCGAGCACACTGTTGCCAATCAAAATCTGTTCTTTGGCGGCTAAGAATTTTTCTTGCAATGTTTTGTCTTTTGTCATCAACCAACCCATGCGAATTCCGGGCAAGCCGTAACTTTTGGACAGGCTCGAGACGCTGATGGCGCGTTTTGAGAGGCTGGCGGCGAGCGGTGCGATACTCTCAAAATTCATGTCGCGGTAGGTTTCATCGAACAGCAAATACGCGTTGCTGGCTTGGACGATATCGATCACATTGCCAAGCGTGGCTCGGGTCATGACCATGCCCGTTGGGTTGTGCGGATTGGTCAGGCTGACCAGTTTCGTCTCAGGGGTGATCTGGCGCTCGAGTGCGTTCAGGTCAAGCTTAAAGCCATCTTCAAAGTGCAAGTCCAGATAATCGATTTGCGCTCCAATGGCTTTTGGCGTCTCGAGGTTGGTGGCATAATTTGGACGCATCACCAAGATGCGGCTGCCCGCATCTAACAAGCTGCTGTGAATGATAAATAAGGCTGCCGCCGCGCCAGGGGTCAGGAGCACGTCATCAGGCGAAAGGTTTGCCTCAGTTGCCAAAGCTTGGCGCAACTCGAGTTTGCCATGGTGATCGCCGTAAGCCAGCACCAAGTTTTCAAGATCAATCCCCAAACTTGAAAATTTGAGGTCTGTCACGGAACTTTCGGCAAGGTTGTATTTGATGCGCCCGTAACCGAATTGTTCGGGGCTTTCGATTTCAATTGGCATTCGACGGTAATCCATGCGTCATGATACGTGATGCTCGAGTCAAACCTCAGCTTGGTTTTCAAGAATGTGAACGCGGGAGGGTGTCTCTCACCGAAGCTTTGGTAGGCTCGAGGTGGTTTTCAAAAAGGAGGCAGTTTATGAAGACATTTGGTTTGAAAAAATGGTTGATTGTGCTGGTGGCGTTTTTTGGTTTGGCTGGGGTGGGTTCGGCGCAAAAAATCGATTTGGGTTTTCATTTTGGCACCAACCCGTATTTTTCGGCATTCGGTGGCAATTTGGACTTGGCGTTCTCGAACACTTTAAGTTTGAGGTTTGATCTGGACTTGGCGCTTGGAACGGGTGGAGGCGGCAATGTTGCTGTTGGTTTTGGAATCGATGCCGACCTGCTTTTTAGCTTTCCATTGTCTCCAACTGGTTCGGAGTTGTATATCGGACCTGGAGTATTTCTGGGCGTGGTCGGGGGAAATGCAACATTTGGCTTGGGTGCATTGTTGGGTGTTGAAATTCAACTTGCGCCAAAAGTGGGATATTTTGTCGAAACCAGTCCTTTACTCATTAAATTTACCAATCCGGTCGATTTTGGTTTCGGTTCATTGATGGTGAGAACCGGTCTCAAATTCCGTCTGTAAAAAAATCTTGACAAGACAGAAATCTCGAGAGGATCGTGCTTCTCGAGATTTTCCTGTTCAGGGTTTGCGTTTTGCCCGAATTCTTTTATACTAAGTTCAACTTTTAACTTGATAGATCATTCGCACTCGAGCAACGCTTTAAGGACGTGGATTCATGACCGAAAAACCCTGGCTTCAACATTATGACCAACACGTTTCACACGAGCTTCACTACCCCGAAGCCGCCATTACAGGTTTGCTCGAGGGGGCAGCCAAACGCCAGCCAAACCGCATGGCGCTCGAGTTTCTGGGCTTCACCATGAATTACGCTCAACTCTGGACGGCGGCGCAAAAATTTGCCACGGCATTGCAACAGCTCGGCGTCAAAAAGGGTGATCGGGTGGCGGTCATGCTGCCCAACAGTCCACAATTTGTGATCTCGTTTTACGGCGCAACCCTGGCGGGGGCGGTGGTCGTCAACACCAGTCCGTTGTACGTGGCTCGTGAACTCGAGCATCAACTCAAAGATTCCGGCGCGGAAACCCTGATTTTGCTCAGTAACTTTTTTCCGCGCTACCGTGAAATTGCTGCGAACGTGCCCGTCAAGCGCGTGATCGTCACGGGCATCGAAGATTATTTGCCGTTTCCCAAAAATGTTCTGTACCCGATCAAAGCCAGACGCGAAAAAACCTGGGTCAGCGTCAAACCAGAGCAACACATTTTTTTCTTCAAGCACCTGCTCGAGAAATACCCAGCCCAGCCCGAAAATGCTCGAGTCACCGCCGATGATCTGGCGTTGTTGCAGTACACGGGCGGCACGACCGGAACGCCCAAAGGGGCAATGCTAACGCACCGAAATTTAATGGCGAACGTCTTTCAAGCCGCCGCCTGGACGGCATACGCCAAAGACGGGCAGGAGGTGGTGCTCGGCGTGATTCCGTTCTTTCACGTTTACGGCATGACCGTTGCCATGAACCTGGCAGTCAAATACGCCGCCAGCATTGTGCTGCTGCCGCGTTTTAACACCAAAGACGTTTTGGAGGCAATTCAAAAACACCGTCCGACCATGTTCCCAGGTGTGCCAACCATGTACATTGCGATCAACAATGACAAAGACGTGGCAAAATACGACCTCTCGAGCATCAAAGCCTGCATTTCTGGGGCGGCGCCCTTGCCGCTCGAGGTGGCGCACGCGTTTGAGGGTTTAACGGGAGGACATCTGGTCGAGGGTTACGGCTTGACCGAAGCCAGCCCGTGCACGCACAACAACCCAATCTTCGGCGAAAAACGCGAGGGCAGCATTGGAATGCCGATGCCTGGCATGGATTGTCGCATCGTCAACGAACTCGGGCAGAGCCTTGGGGTCGGCGAAATCGGCGAGCTGGCGGTGAGCGGTCCAAACGTCATGCAAGGCTACTGGCAGCGCCCCGAGGAAACCGCCAAGTGCATCCGCGACAGCTTGGACGACGGTCAAACCCCAGGGCGTTGGTTGCTGACCGGCGACATGGTGCGCATGGATGCGGACGGCTACTTTTACATCGTGGACCGCAAAAAAGACATGATCGCCGCCAGCGGCTACAACGTTTACCCCAGGGAGGTCGAAGAAGTTCTGTACCAACACCCAAAAGTCAAAGAAGCCGTGGTGGTCGGCGTGCCAGACCCGTACCGAGGCGAAACGGTCAAAGCCTACGTGGTGTTAAAAGACGACCAAACCGCCAGCGAAGCCGAAATTCTCGAGTTTTGCAAACTCAAACTCGCGCCTTATAAAACCCCAAAGTTGCTCGAGTTTAGGGACGAATTGCCCAAAACCTTGGTCGGTAAAATATTGCGTCGGGCACTTCTGGAAGAAGAAAAAGCCAAAACCAAAGCACCCGCCGAGGCAAATGTTGTAGAACATCATGGTTAAAAAGACTCAACTCGAGCTAGAATGACAGTCCTGATGAGCAAAGCCGCGCCAGCCAAGATTTTGGTCGTCGATGACGACGCGTCAACTCGGACCTTGCTTGAGTTGATTCTCAGCTCCGGCGGTCACGAAATAACGCTTTTAAACGACGGGCGCGAGGCGCTGGCGTACTTGAAAACCAACACGCCAGAATTGATTGTGATTGACGTCAACATGCCAGTTTTGGACGGCATTGAAGTGTGCTCGAGGATCAAAAAACTGCCGCGTTTTAAGCGCATTCCGGTCATTGTCCTGACCTCAATGAACGACGCTGAAACCCGTACTCGAGCGACCACCGCCCACGCCAGCGAGATTGTTTATAAGCCTTTAACGGGCAAAAATTTCTTGCAAACTGTTCAAAATTTTCTGAACGCGCCTCCAGCCGAAAATGACGGCTTAAATAAGTGGTAAACACCATCAAAACCCGAGTTTATTGTTGTCATCAAAGGCTTGCCGAGTCATTTATGTGCACAATTCCATGAGAGGCACACTCACACGCAAAGCCCTTCAAAGCCCTAAACTGCGCTCGAGGTTTACATGAACACCGTCTTACGAATTTTAAAAATCCTTGTCGCCCTGGTCATGGTCGCCGTGATTTCGGGCGCAGCCATCGGCGCAACATTTTTGCTGCGCTGGGGACGGAACCTGCCCGACATCAGACAACTGGATCAGTTAAGGCTTGAAGGCACGACCAAAGTTTACGCTCGAGATGGTACGGCGATGGGTGTGCTCGCGCCAACCGTCAACGGTGAACGGCTCGACCGCAGCCCAGTCAAACTCGATGAAGTCTCGCCGCTGGCGGTGGCTGCCGTGATCGCCGCCGAGGACGCCGAATTTTTTAAGCACTTTGGTTTTAATCCCGTGCGCGTCGGCGCGAGTTTGTACCAAACTTTTTTTAAGGGCAACCAACAGGGCGGTTCGACGATCACCCAACAACTGATGCGCAACACGCTTTTAAGCCAAGAACAAACCGCCGAACGTAAAATCAAAGAATTGATGCTGTCCGTCGAGTCTGAGCGCTATTTTACCAAAGCCGAAATTTTAACCGCGTATTTAAACGTTGCCTTCTGGGGCGGCAACATTCGCGGCATTCGCGCCGCCGCCAAATCGTATTTGGGCAAAGACCCCATCAATTTAACGATTGAGGACGGCTTGTACCTCTCGAGTTTGATTCCTTCCCCGAACGTTTTCTTTCAAAATCTCTGCCGCACCCGCGAGGGCATGAAAATTAGGTTAAAACGCATGATCGACGAAAAATGGATCACCAAACGCGAAGGTGACGCCGCTTGGCGCGTCAAACTGGTGCCCAAAGGCTGGAGCAACGTGCATTACGATAAAGACGGCAAACTGCTGGGCTGCTCGAGCGAAACCGATCCAAACCATCCCAAATTGGTTGATCCCAAAGTCAATATTGTTCAAGAAATCCGCACATCTTTAGCGCCGTATTTCATGTACGAAATTCGCAAGATTTTAAACTCGCCAAAATACAACGACAAAGCCTTCTCCGGCGGTGGTTTGCGGGTTTACACCACGCTTGACCCCAAAGCCCAACGCGCCGCCGAACAAGCCGTGGTGAACGCCAAGCGACCTTACGGGCAAAGTGAAGCTGAAATCGCCACCGTCGGCATTAACCCCTACACCGGCGAAATTCTGGCGATGGTCGGTGGGCGTGACCAATCCGGCGCAGACCAATACAACCGCACCAACAGCTCGCAGTTCAACCGCAGTCCAGGCTCGAGCATCAAACCGCTCTTGTACACCTTGGCTATCGAAAAAAATTATGAACAATGGAGTACCTTCTCGAACAAACCAATCTACATGTACGTTTCTGGCAATCCAGCCCAGCCTGGCTGCCAAAGAAATTATTACTGTCCCAAAAACTTTGACAACAGCATCTCTGACCCGCTTGTGCCTTTAAGAAAATCGCTCGACTGGTCACTCAATTTACCCACCATCAACTTGGCTCGAGCGGTGGGTTACGATGCCTTTCGTGACAAGCTCCGATTGCTTGGTTTTGACGTTCCAGATCAACTCCCGATCTCGAGTCCCATCGGTGGGATTGAAGTCACGCCGCTTCAAATGGCAACCGCTTACGCCAGTTTGGTCAACGGTGGTTTCTGGATCGAACCCTCGTACATTCGGCGCATTGAAGACAGCGAAGGTCGGGTCTTGTACCCTGCCAGCGACGAAGACAAACCCTTGCAACGTCGCGTTTGGACGCCCCAAGCCGCATTCGTTGGTTTGGACATGATCAAAGGCGTTGTGTACGACCCGCCGGGTTTAAGCGAACAGCTTTCCAAAGACGCCAAAATTTCTGGACGCACCATTGCCGGCAAAACAGGCACCACCAACGACGTCAAAGACATGTGGTTTGTCGGCAGTACCCCGACCATGACCGCCGCCGTCTGGATGGGACACGACAAACCCAAAAACATGGGCTACCGAACCTATTCGGGCGAATGGATGCCAATCATTTGGAAGCACTTTATTGAGAATGCCCTGGCAGGAACACCTCCAGGTGCGTTCAGACAACCAAAATACATTGGCTACCGCAACATGATGGGGGTCAACATGGCATACGCCTACAGGCAAGAAAGCTTAAAACTGAGCACCCCAGCCCCAGCCGCGCCGCAAATCGAAGCCGACACCGTCACCCACCGCCCAGAAGTTTCACAATTACCCACCAGCAATGAAGCTCGAGTGACCATTGCGCTCGACAACTGCAAACGCAACGTGGCTCAAGTTCCACCTCGAGCCGACGAGTTCACGACCACGAGTTGCCTTGTCATGCGCAGCGTGCTGGTCAAAGACCTCGAGTTGTACGACCCGAATTATCAAGCGCCAGTGCTCGCCCCAGATGGGACGACAACGACACCCAGTAATCCGTAGCGGCACATACATAAGGCAGGGCGCAGTAGGGGCGCTGCTTGCTGCGCCCTCTCGAGAGGTCAAAATGCGTTTTTTTGTGATTTGTCTAATCGTTTTGTTCGGCGTTGCGTTCGCCATCGTGCCACTTGGTGCAGCCGTCGCGCCAGAAGTCCGTCAAGGTTTGACGGGCGCGTACTTTATTGCGTTCGTCAGCCCAAGCTGCCTGACCGAACAAACCAGGGCGCAACATTGGGGTGCGCTCGAGGGCACAAACGTGCTGCGGGTCGATGCGAAAGCCGTGGCTCAACCCGCCCTGCTCGAGCGTTGGCGGTTTTTGAAAGGTGAGGCTGCCACGAATCTCACCCGAGATTTGAAAGTCAGAACCCTGCCAACCACCGTCATGGTGGACCGCGAAAACCGTATTCGAGCCGTGTTTGAGGGGGTACTCGAGAAAAAATGGGTGCTCGAGAAATTGCAAGATTACGGACAATAGTCACTCGGGCCATTCGCCGAGAAGTTCACGGTCCACGTGGTATCCAGCCGACTCGAGATGCGCAATCACCTCGCGCCCGTGCGCCTCATCGCGCACCTCGAGCACCAGTTCGACGCCAACTTTGCCAAGCGGCGCGAGCCACAAGGCGCGACGGTGAAAAATATCGATGATGTTGGCTTTCACCAGCGCCAGATGATCGACCAGTTGCGCCAGAATGCCAGGGCGGTCAATCACCGCCAGCTTTAAGAGCATGTACCGTCCTTGACGCACCATGACCTGTTCGATCACCCTCGAGAGCAGGTTGCCGTCGATGTTGCCGCCGCAAAGAAGCGCACAGACCGTATCGTTCGGCTCGAGTTTGATTTTACCCGCGATCAATGCCGCCAGTCCCGCCGCGCCAGCGCCCTCGACCACCAGTTTTGCGCGTTGCGAACAATGCACGATTGCCCGCGCAATCTCGTCGTCGCTGACCTCGAGCACCTCATCGACCAGCGCTCGAATGATCGGCAGGGTTAACTCGCCAGGGCGTTTGACCGCGATCCCATCGGCGATGGTTTGCGCCGCCGCCACCGCCACGGGCGCTCCAGCCGCCAAGGAAGGCTTGACCGCCGCACAACCCGCTGCCTGAACCCCAACGATGCGCACACTGGGTTTTAAAGTCTTGACTGCCGTCGCAATGCCAGCGATCAAGCCACCGCCGCCAATCGGCACGATCAGCACTGAAACTTCGGGCAGTGCCTCGAGAACCTCCAAACCAATCGTGCCCTGCCCCGCCATGACTTTTTCGTCATTGAAGGCGTGAACGAAAGTCAACCCGCGCTGGGTCGCCAAGGCTCGAGCGTGCGCCGCCGCATCGTCAAAGGTTGTCCCCTCGAGAATCACCGTCGCGCCGTAACCACGGGTCGCCTCGACTTTGGTCAGCGGCGCGAAACTCGGCATGACAATCGTACACGTCACGCCGTGGACACTTGCCGCCAGTGCCACACCCTGCGCGTGGTTGCCCGCCGAAGGCGCAATCACCCCTCGAGCCTTTTCTTCAGCCGTCAAACTCGAGATTTTATTGAACGCCCCACGAATTTTAAACGACCCAGACCGTTGCAAACACTCCGCCTTCAAAAACACTGGCACGCCAAAATCTTTGGACAAGGTTTCATCGTGCAGCATTGGCGTCAGCGTGATCACATCGCGCACCGTTTCTCGAGCGGCACGAACATCGGAGAGGGTTATGGTCATTTGGATGTAGTGTACTTGAAGATTTCATACCTCGAGCGCATTGTTTTTGCGCGGAGACAATTGCTCTTTCTCCTCTCATCCCCAGCCCTTCTCTCCCAGGAGAGAAGGGCGCTTTGTTTATTTCTCGAGGGACGAAATTTCGTGTTTTGCTACTCGCCAATGGCTATCTGCTCCAAAAATTCGAGTGTCAATCTGTTAAATTCCGTACTGCGGTCAAACATCAAATTGTGCCCAGCGCCAGGAATCATTTCGAGTGTGGAATTGACCAGACCGCGTTGAAGTTCATTCGCCATCTCGAGTGTGACCAGCAAATCCCTCGAGCCGTGCAACAACAACGTTGGTGTGGTGACTCGAGCTAAAATGGATGTTGGATTGTCGCGCGTTAAAGCCTGAGCCGCCGACCACAGATTGAATAAACCAGCCTGAAAACCATCGGAGAGCACCGTGGGAATAAATTCGTAGGCGCCCATGAACGAGGCTGGAATCAACCAAGCCACGCTGTTCAGCACAGGACGGTTGACAAAAGCGCTCGAGGCTGCCAGCACCAGACCAGAAAAACAATTCGGCTCGAGTGCTGCCGCGTGCAAGCTTGCGTGGGCGCCCATCGAATGCCCAATCAACACGCAACCCTCAAGCTCTGAAGCCTTGACAAATTCGAGGATCAGGGCGCCCAAGGCGGGTAAGTCCAAAATTTTTTGTGCTCGAGCCGTACCAAAACCAGGAAGCTCGAGCACAAAGACGCGGTACTCTTTTTTGAACGCAGGAATATTTCTTGACCACCAACGCTTAGAACCACTCAGACCATGCACCAAAACAACATCGCCCTTGGCATTTTCTGAACCGTAAATATCGTACTCGAGCCATGCCGAAGAACCTTGAAAAACTGCCACAGTGCAATCATAACGCTTGTGCTCAGCTTAACTTTGGGTGTAACCTTGCCACGGTCATCGGGGGAGCAACGCCAGACTCGAGAAAACGAGCATCTGACCGCGCTGAGAATTAAACCCCAAGAACCTGACCCGGGTAATGCCGGCGTAGGGAGTGTGACGTGCAAAAACAATTTGCCACTCGAGCTGCTTTCTCAGGTTCTCCTTTCGACCAAAAGGGGAAATATGCGTAAACGTATTGCAGGTTTTGCTTTGCTAACGGCGTTCGGAATCACCACTTTGGCTTTTGGGGCAAACTCGAGTTTGACCATTGTCACGCACGATTCGTTTGATCTGGACAAGAAACTCGTGCAAGCTTTTGAAGCCAATAACAACGTTGACCTGAAATTCATCAAAGCCGGCGACGCGGGCGCGATGCTCTCCAAGCTCGTGCTCTCCAAAGCCAACCCAATCGCCGACGTTGCCTTCGGCGTGGACAATGCGCTGCTCGAGCGTGCCAAACGCGAAGATGTCTTCCAGGTTTTTAAGCCCAAAACCGCCAAAGACCTCAACGCTAGGTACTTTTTTGACCCGACCTGGCACGTCACGCCCGTTGATTACGGTTTTGTATCGCTGAATTATGACAAAGCCTGGTTTGAAAAGAACAAACTCGAGCTTCCCAAAACCCTGTCCGACCTGACCAAACCCGCTTACAAGGGCTTGCTGGTCGTTGAAAACCCAAGCGCCTCGAGCACCGGAAACGCGTTCTTGCTGGCGACCATCAAAACCTTTGGCGAGACGGGCGCACTTAAATTCTGGAAAGCCTTGCGCGGGAATGATCTGAAAGTTGCCGCAGGTTGGGACGGCGCGTATTATACCGAATTCAGCCTCAACGGCGGCGCTCGCCCGATTGTGGTTTCATACGCCTCGAGTCCAGCCGCCGAAGTGTTCTACGCCAAAGACAAACCCAGCACCGCCCCCACCGCAAATTTATTGCTCCCAGGCTCGAGCTTCTTGCAAATTGAAGGCGTGGGCATTCTGAAAGGCACGAAAAACCTTACGCTGGCACAAAAATTTGTTGAATTCATGGTGTCCAAAGAAGTGCAAGCCGACATTCCAACCCGCATGTGGATTTACCCCGTCAACAAAAACGTTGCGTTGCCCGAGATTTTCTCGTTCGCCACGATTCCAACACTTAAACAAATCTC
>CAXTTL010000072.1:0-20021 GCA_964247135.1 uncultured Deinococcales bacterium
TTTTAAATCTTAGAGCGTGTTTATGAAGTCCATTTTGAAAAAATTCTCAAGGGTTTGATGTAAAAATGGCTTTAAGCTCTAAGCTCCAAGGAACAGCGTTTTTCGCTTGCAGCTTAAAGCTTGTAGCCCTGCTCGAGAAACCCTTTATAAACACGCTCTTAGATACTGGGTCGGGTGATTATCAAAAACTGGCTCGAGAATTGCGGATTCTTGCGGAGTTACGCCAAACAAAAAAGTGCGCCCCAAAGGCGCACTGTTCGAGCTTATTAATTTTAGCGCGGAATTTGAATCTTCTGACCAATTTTGATCAGGTTCACATCGTGAATGCCATTGGCTTTGGCAAGGGTATCAATGTCGCTCGAGTATTTGGTGGCAATGGCGGACAGCGTATCGCCACGTTGTACCACGTACCATTCGTCTGGAATGTTAACGTAACCTGGGGCAGCCACCTTGGCAGCCTCTTCGGCTTTGGCGGCTTCGTGTTTTTGTTTTGCACCCTCGACAATTTGCAGGTCGTTGGCGTTGACGCCAGTCACGCCCGAAACGGCGCTGGCAATTTGTACCGCCAAGCGGTACTCGTGGTCGGAGTCTACCGCACCGCGCAACACCACTTCGCTGCCAGATTGCAACACGTCAATTGGGTTGTTGGAAAGCTCGCCGTTGCTGCTGATGTCGTGATACACCGATTTGGCGATGGCGCTGGCGTCGATGGCGGCTTGAACTTGGGTTTCGTCAACGGGTGGCACGGTTTCTGGTTCGTTTTGTTCGACGCCGACCATTCCAGTGTCAACATTTTTAACGCCATTGATGCCTGAGGCAATCGAAGTCAACAGTTTGATCACCGCTGGGTTTGAAACAACACCCTGAAACTTGACAGTTCCTTGAGATTCGTCAACCGTAATGGGTTGTGAGAGAATATCGGGATACTTCTTCATTTCTTCTTCAACGCGTTGCTTGATGCTTTTCCCAAATGGCCACATAAAGTACCTCCAAATAATTTTTTGCTGCCCGCCAAGTCTACTCGAATCAAATGACAATTGTCGAAAATGAATCCTTGATTAAGGACGAATTTAAGAAACCTGGACGTGAAGAAAATATCACAGGTTTGTAATGTTTTCATCAACTGAAGGTGAGCGATTGGGAACGAACCATATGCTGTTCGCAACTTGGGGCAGCACACTTCTCGAGAAATATTCATAGACTCGAGCTTAATTTGCAGTTTCAAAAGCCAGATTATTCGCCAAGCCACGCAACAAAGCGCTGGCGGCTTCGGTGGTCAAGCTCGAGCCAGGTTTGACGCTGAGCAAGGCAATGGCGTTAGCACTGACATCTCGAGCGTCAAGGGCAACAACGGGGAGCTGAATTTGGGTTGGGTTGGATTTTTGGCTGGCGGTGGCTTCAAGGCTAAAGTTAATCTCGTAGCCAAGGCGGTCCAGAGGATTGGTCAAACCTGAAACGCCGATTGGATCGGTGCAGTTGGCAAATTTCACTGCCAGGCTGCATTCTTCACGCGCAACCTCGAGTGCCATCTCGAGCAGGCTGCCAGAATTTTTGGCGGTCCTCAATTGCACCAAGACGCTGGCGTTCGGCTCGCTAAAGCTGGAAATCTCGAGGGTGTCGCCAACCGTCGCAAGGACACGGTAGCCGCTCGAGAATCGGATTTTGAGCGCCTTGTTGAAGTTGGCGCTCGCCCAGTCTGTCGGGATGGGTTTGGCGGGTTTTGCCGCCACCATTTCGGGTCGGACTCCAAAGGCGCTGCTGTCGTCGGTTAAGCCGTACAGGCTAAACGTGCCGCCAGCCCCCAAGGTTCCCGCGCCGACCAGCAACCGCGTGCCGTCTGGACTGAACGCCAACGCCGAGGTCGAATCGGTGTGGTTGGTCAGGCTGTAAAGAATTTTTCCAGTGCTCGAGTCCAGTAAACGCAGCGTGCCGTCCGTGGCGGACACCGCAACGCTTTTCCCATCTGGAGAATAGCGAACCGAGAGCGGCGAGGCGCTGGCAAGTTGGGTTTTCCAGAGGGTTTTACCACTGATTTGCATGGCTTGAATCGCGCCGTCGTTTGAACCGACAATCATGGTTTGAGCATCAAACGAAAGGTCCAACGCGCGAATGCCTGCCTCGAGACGCTCGAGGTTGGTTTTGACTTGCCCAGAGCTGGCAATCAGGGTTTTGATCGTACCGTCACTTCCATAAATCAGCACATGATTGCCATCGGGCGTCCAGGTCAGACCTGCCAGGTTTTCGTCTTGCAAACTTTCAAACGTGGCAAGGCTTTTAAACGCGAGGGCATCAAAGACATTGATTTTACCGTTCGAGCCTGAAAAAGCGAATTTCTTGCCGTCGGGGCTGTACGCCAGTCCGGCTATCGGTTCGTCGTTGTTGTTGAAATCGTTTTTTAGGCTGCCCGTCGTTAAATCCCAGAGTTTGACATGTCCAAAATCGTCACCAGAAAGCAGACTCTTGCCGTTGGGCGCAAAAGCGATGTTGGTTTGCCAGGCTGGAAAGTCCGATTTCAGGGTTTGTGAGAGCGTGTTGTCCGCCGCCTTCCAAATCAAAATATCGGTTTCATTGGCGATGGTGGCGTAGATGGTTCCGTCGTTTGAATACACCGCACTTTTTAACCTCGAGGGCGTGCCCGAAAATGCAAAGTTTTGTTTTTTGTTTGCAGCATCCCAACCCCTGACCAGACCGTCCACCCCTCCAGAGGCGATGGTTTTGGAATCGAGCCAGATCACGCTGTTGATACCGTCGGCGTGCTTGCCGATTAAGGCAAAAGCATTGTTGTGATCCAAATCGATCAGACGAATCACATAGTCGGATGCGGCGATGGCAATGCGCTTTCCGGCGCTGTCCCAAGCGAACGAAAAAATCTGACGGTCGTCTTTGGAGGTGATAACTTTTGCGGTCCATTTTGGCGCAGTCCACAAGCGCACCGAGTTGTCGCCCACGGTGGCAAGGCTGGCAGAATTGGGGCTGAAGCCAAGTTGACGGATGGTGCTCTGCCCACTTTTTAAGGCTTTGATCGGTTCGCCGTTTACATTCCAGATGCGCAGACCGCCCTCATCATCGCCGCTGGCGAGCATTTTGCCGTTGGGGGAGTAGGCTAGGGCTTCGACGATTTCGTTGTGACCCTTTAAGGTTCGCAGCAATTTGCCAGATTCGGTGTCAAACACCCGCACCAGTTTGTCATCGCCGCCGACGGCAAAACTTTTGCCGTCTGGACTGAAGGTCGCAATGTTTAAGTCAATGCTGCCCACCGCAATGGTGCGCACCACCTGACCCGTGCCAACCTGCCAGATTTTGGCGGTGTTGTCGTAGCTCGAGGTCAGCAGGTATTTGCCGTCACCGCGCCAGGACACGCTCGAGACAAAACCACGGTGTCCGATCAGGCTGTAAAGAAGTTTGCCACTTTGGACATCAATGACATGGACGTAACTCGAGGTGGCAAAGGCAATTTGCTTGCCGTCAGGACTTTTCACCAGTTGCGTCACCGTGCCACGGTGCGCACTGAGCGTGGCTTTGAGCGTGAAGTTGGCAAAATCGAGCGCCAAGACATGACTGGTCAAGAGGCTGAGCACGAAACTCGAGACGACGCCCAAAAACAATAATTTATTTTTCACGCCATTCAGACTACCGCACTATTTTGAAAGTCTTCTGGGTTAGCCAAAAACCATGTTGTTCACGAACCGTTTTGCACGGAGGCTCGAGGGCTGATGGCTTGATTGAGGTTGAGGTGGTTGAAAAGATAATGCGCCAAAATGGCGGGTTCGACGCTGCCAGAACCCAGTGTTACCAGTGCCATCAGTACGCCGACCAGCGCCGTCCAGAGCGGATAAGCCCAGGCTTTGGCGGGGGCTGGATGAAAAGCCGCAAAAACGGCTGCCTGAGCCAGCACCGCCAGCCAGACGGGCAAAAATTTGACGCCCAATGCCAGCAAGAATCCGCGAAAGAACAATTCCTCGCCCAAGGAACTGGTCAGCGCCAAAAAAAACGCCCACAAGCCGTTCAAACCCAAACCCTGCATGATCCCCTCGAGCATCCCGCCGGCGAAGCTAAAACTTGGGATAAAACGCTCAAAAAAAGCCGACAAAAAAGCTATCGAAAAAAAAGCGGTCAGGGCGGCAAAACCCAGTATCTCGGGCGGCAGGTCGGTAAAGTCAACGCCCAACCACAGGCTGCCAAAAAAACCGATCAAGCCCAGAATCAAACCTGGCATGGCAAGCAGCAATTTGATGTTGACCCGTTTGAATCGCACGCGATTGAGTATACGGGTCAAGCAAGAATCTCGAGCGACCAGAATGACAATCTAAATCTCGAGCAGTTTGATCTCGTACTGAATTCGCCGAGAGCGACCTTTGGGCAAATCCAAATCCCAGAGCGGCAAAATCAGGATCGAATCTGGTTTTTGAAAACTCCAGACCAGATTCTCGCGTCCACAATGAAGGCGCAGCTCGAGTCCGACACTGTTTTGCCGCACACCGAGGCTTTGGGTGCTGCGGTGCTCGAGGTTTAAATTTTGGCTTAAAATTTCTGTTGATCCCGAAATCAGGGCAACATCTTGACCCACAAGCTCGAGTTCCCAAGCCGAACCGAAACGGGTCACGATGTCCCAGTGTCCGTGGTTGGTCAATCGGTAAATGATCTCGAGTTTGGATTCTTTGGGGAAAATTCGGATCGCTTTTTTGATTTCAACGGCTACCGGCACACCCAAAGGACCGCGAACCGTGCCAGCGCGGGTCATGGTCACGCGGTCACGGTATTTGCTGGCTTCAAAAGGCGTGCCCAGAAAATCGCCAAGTTCCAGGGTCTGTCCCGCCGCAAAACGCTGCATTGACTCTTCGGCGCCAATAAAATGATCGGACAGCGCCCGAGCCACCAAATTCAGGTTGCGGTGTCGATCATCAAACTCGAGTATGTTTCCGCCGTGACTCGGTTTAAAGTACAAGTTCATGGTGTTGGCTTCCGCCAGAACCTCATCGCTGCCGTCGCAATCAAAATCGAGCAGCTCAATCTCGAGCCAGGAATACTTGTGCGGCTCGAGGATATTCTCGCTTTGAATGATGTTTTGATAGGCTTCGGAATGCAGCTGCGGTTGCTCGAGGAGGCTGGCTTGCTGGGCTTGGTACAAGAACCGATACGCCTCTTCGGGAACCCGAAATTGCGAATTGAGTTTTGCCGAAGCCCTGGCGATGCGTTTGTGAAGCCAGTTGATTTGCGGATTTGCCAACAGTTCGCGCCACGGCTGGGCACGGTTCCAACTCGGTTTTGGGTAAATGAGCGCTTGGGGTGTTTGCGTGTCGATGATCTGCGAGCACAATTTGGTGACCTCGAGTTGAGATATTAAAGTTTCAATTGCCAAAATAGATTCGTTGGAGTCTTCCAACTCAAGCACCACGGTCTGCACTTGATCTCGAGGCTCGAGATTTGGATGATTCGGCAAGCCAGCATCAAAGCCAAACAAACGCAAGGTTTTGCCGCCCTCTTCGGTGATCCACAAGCCCGCATGGCGCTCGAGTTGCGCGGTGCTTAAGAACGTGAATTCAAAACCCGCAGAAATCAGCACACTGGCAATCTGGCTCTCCCAGGCGCAATCGAGCAGCCAAACCCCGCGCGTGAAAACGCCAAACATCTGCTCGAGCACAGCAGAATATTGTTTTAATTGCGCGGCGGCATCCGGCTTGGGAATCAGCGGCAGCCACGGTTCAAACATCGCGCCGCCCAGCAGTTCGAGTTTTTTGATCTCGAGCAAGGTCTTAACTCGAAATTGCAATGCTGGGCTGATGGATTCCAGCACGTTTCGGGAAAGGTACATCTGCGCCGTCGCGCCAGCATTGGACTCGAGCAAACCTAAAAGCTGTTCAAAACGCCCAGACGCCAGCAAACTCTTTTGCCGCACCAAAAAAACCAGACAGACCGCATTCACAAATAACGCTCCTCGAGACTCGTGTTCAAACATGGTACACGATCAAAAATGCTTGAAACTATTACCGTGATTGTATCGTAATGTTCTTATGACGCTGATTGCTGGAATTTTATTTGTGATCTTGTGGCTTGGCGGCGTTGCAGCCACGTTTTTTCCTGTTGTGCCCGCGACCATCATCATTTGGCTTGCGGCGCTGGCTCACGCGCTGATCACAGGCTTTGACCCGATCAACTGGACGTTCCTGATCGGTTTGGCGCTGGTCGGCAGCAGCGCTTTCGTGATCGACAACCTGGCGGCAGCCTGGGGCGCCCGCAAGTTTGGCGGCTCGAGCGCGGCGGGTTGGGGCGCGTTGCTGGGCGGACTTGCGGGTATTTTTGTGCTGCCACCGTTCGGTTTTTTGATCTGCCCAGTGCTCGGTGCCATTGCGCTCGAGATGGTGGTTTCAAAAAAGTCTTTTGAACAGGCGGCAAAAAGTGGCATCGGAACCCTGGTCGGAATGCTCGGCGGCATCGGATTAAAATTGTTGGTGCATCTGGCAATGGGCATCATGGTGATCATCAAAATCTTGTAGAATCAAAGCCCGAGATGAAACCTTCAGACCAAAAATTTGACCTTCAACCCCGCCCAGCGCGGGGCGTTTTTTTGCTGCTCGGCGCGAGTGGAAGCGGCAAGGGAACGGTTGCCAAACAATTGCTGGCGCTCGGAATTGCCAAACACCACATTTCGATGGGAGATTTGCTGCGCGGCATGATTGAACGGATTCAAAGCGACCCAAATGAACGAATGAAGCTCGAGCAGCAATTGCCCGATCCGATCCCGAACGGTTTCTCGAGCAAAGTGACGTACCTCGAGCATTGCGTTCGTCACGGTTTATTGATTCCCGATTCTTGGACTGAGTTGGTGATTGAATTTGAACTGGCGAACAGACCAGAACTTCAAACGCAACCCTGGATTCTGGACGGCTACCCGAGACGAATCCAAGCCGCCAAGCATTTGCTCAAAGGTTTGGGCAAACTCGAGATTCCTGTGCTGGCGGTGATTCACCTCTGCATTTCACTGATTGACATGCAAAAACGCTTGCTGGCTCGAGGGCGCAGCGACGACACGCCACAAGCCATCGGTAACAGGTTCAAGTTTTATCAAGATCATGTCCTGCCGACCCTTGGGTTTTTGGGCAACCACGTGAAATTGCTCGAGGTTGATACCCATACCCTTGAAACCTCGAGTCCAGAGCAGGTTGTGCTGACGCGGGTTTTGAAGGCGCTCGAGTCTGGAAGGACTTAAAAACCCAACATCGCTCATGCCGCTCGGGTATGATTCAATTAATGCTGAAAAGCGTTCTCTCACGTTTACCACTGGAACCTCGAGCCAAACCCCACACGCTCGAGCAACGCCCTTTGCGCATTGCAGTCTTTACCGACGTGTACTTGCCGCAAATCAATGGCGTTGTAACAAGCGTCACCAACATGGTCGAAGGTTTGCGCGAACTCGGGCACGAGGTCACGATTGTGGCGCCCAAACACCCGCAGCAATTGCCTGAGCCTGGCGTGATTCGACTGCGCTCCACGGTGTACCGACCTCAACCCGAGCAGCGCTGGGCGTTTCCGCCGAGTTTGCGCAAAATGTGGCAATTTTCAAAACTCAATTTTGATGTGATTCACACGCACGGCGCCCTGATGCCAATATTGGCGCTCGGGGTCGGCAGGTTGCTGAGCATTCCGGTGGTGCACACCTACCACACCAGATTTCGGGACTACATTCATTACGCACCGTTTTACGCGACCCTGTCGTGGTTGATGACCAGTGAACGCTGGTACGCCCGAAGCACCAAAACTGGGCGGCGCGTCACCAGACAACTCAAAAAAGGCTTGGATTTGAGCACCAAAACCCTGTTCGCCGTGGCGGACGTCTGGTTTTGCAACCGTTGTTTAGAGCTGATCGCGCCCGCCACCCAAATGGCGCTCGAGTTGGATCAAATGGGCGTCAGAACCCGTGTGACGGTCGTGCCGAACGGCATCGATTTGGAGCGCCTGACCGCCCCGCAAGCCGATCCTTTCCCAGCTTTGGGCGTTCCGCCAGGCACGAAGCGTTTATTGACCGTCTCGAGGTTGGGCAAAGAAAAAAGTGTTGATGCTTTGCTGGATCGTTTTAAATTGATTCACAGCCAACGTCCAAATTCGCGGCTGGTGATCGTCGGTGACGGACCTGAACGCAAGAACCTCGAGCATCTGAGTTTGGAACTGGGTTTGAAAGACGCCGTTATTTTCACGGGTTACGTCAACGCCTCGGGCGTCGGCGCGTACTATCAACACGCCGATGTTTTCGTGTTTGCCAGCACCAGCGAAACCCAGGGGTTGGTGGCGCTCGAGGCGGCGGCTTGCGCTTGTCCGGTGGTGGCTCGAGCCGAGATGGGCATTATTTCTTGCGTCTTGGATGGCGAAACCGGATTTTTGGTGCAAAAAAACGACAAACAAGCCTTTGCCGAAAAGACAGTCCAATTGATGACCGATTCGGAGCTTCGGGCAAAATTCTCGAGCCGTGCCGCGATTTGGGCAGCCCAGGAAGGATCGCATCGCACCATGACCAACCGCATTCTTGAAGTTTACAAACGCGCCATCGTCGAGTTTGAGGGTTACGACGACCTGGGCTTGCCGCCAGAATTTAGCAATCTCGAGGTCGTACCAAATACCGTCGATCAACAGCTCGAGAGGTTCAAATGAAACGCGTCTTCCTATTCTTGCTGGTTTTATGCTCAATCTCTGGAATCGCCCGAGCCGAGGAAACCAAATTTAGCATCGGTGCAAGCCTGACGGGTTCTGGAGTCTTCACGGGTTCGGGCGTGACCGAAACGGGTTTGCCTGGCGACATTGGCTTTGCCGTACAAGTCGAAGCCTGGAATGTGATTGCCCAGCAGGTCGGGATACGCGCCAGGGTCGGCTCGAGTTGGATTGAGGCGGGCGTGCAGTGGCATCTGGACCTGTCATCGCAGGTCAACATTGTCTTTGGGCTGGCGGTCGGCTATTTCTGGGCTGACACCTGGGCGCTCTTTGGCAACGCCGGACTGGAGTATCACCCCGCCTGGTTGCAAAACACGTTCCTCGAGCCGGTCACGTTCTTTTTCGAGTACGGTTTGAGTTACTCTGCGAACTTGAACACCAAATTGCGCTCGAGTTTGGCGCTGGGCATCCTCTTCTTTATTTAATTTCTGGGTAGAATCTGAAGATGCAAGCCATTTTGGAGCACCTGACCGCCAGCACCTCGAGCATCCTGAATGACATTGAAACCCTGGTAAAGCTCGAGTCGCCATCGACCGACGCCGCCCGCATCAACTTGGTTCAGGACACGCTGCAAGCTTGGCTGAAGCCATTTGGTGAAATCACGCGAACAAAACACGAACTGGGCGACATCTTGCAGTGCCGCATTCCTGGAAGCTCGAGTAACAGGGTCGTTTTGCTGGCTCATGCCGACACGGTGTACAGCGTCGGCGCCTGGAAAACTGGCTTGTGGCGTATCGAGGGCGATCAAGCTTACGGACCTGGCGGTTACGACATGAAAGCCGGCATCGTCCAAGCCATCTGGGCGATCAAAACGCTCAAAACCCTCAACCTCGAGCCTTCTTGCACCATCGATTTTCTGATTACCCCCGACGAAGAGATTGCCTCTTACGCGGGTCGTCCACACATTGAAGCGCTGGCGCAGGGCGCGAGTGCCGTGCTGGTGCTCGAGCCGCCGCATTTGAACGGCGATTTGAAGGTGGCTCGCAAGGGCGTGGGCATGTACACCATTCACGTTTTTGGCAAAGCCGCCCACCAGGGCACAGAACCCGAAAATGGACGCAACGCCATCGTCAGCGCCGCGCACTTTATCACCGAGGTCGTGAAGTTACAGAACCTCGAGCTTGGCACGACGCTGGGACCGAACGTGATTCACGGCGGCAGCGCGACCAACGTGGTCGCCGATGAGGTCAAACTCGAGGTGGACATTCGGGTTTGGAGCATGGTGGAAGCCGAACGAATCGAGCGCGAAATCCGTTTGATCCAACCGCTCGAGGGAACCCGTTACGAAATCACGGACGGCTTGAATCGCCCACCGATGGAACCCACGCCTGGGTCAATGGCGATCCTCGAGAAAGCCCAAAAGATTGCGAACGAGATTGGTTTCAACCCTGGCGCGGCGCGGGTTGGTGGCGGCAGCGACGGCAATTTCACGGCGACCATCGCGCCGACGCTGGACGGTTTTGGCGCGTTTGGCAAGAACGCGCATCAAAAAGACCTCGAGTTTATTACGATCTCCGAACTTGCGCCGCGCACGGCATTGCTGGCAGGGTTGTTGCTCGAGCTTTAAAAGCCTGCATAGATTGGTATTGCTCGAGCCGTTGCGACGCAGGGTTTTGTTGGTGCGTCCAATCTCGAGTATTCGTTGTTATTTTTTTGATTTTAAACTGTGCAAAACCTCCAAGGGTAATTTCCCTTGGAGGTTTTATTGCGACCACTGTTTAGTATTTTGGTATGCCACGCCCAATCACATTAGAATCGGTGACAATCCAAGGAATGCCGTCTGCATCTGCGCCGATTCGGCTGGCTCCGACATTGCCACTGAGTCCAACCCATCCATTAAAAGCCAAGGTGTAGACCACGTCGTCTGTACCGATCACAAAAACCACGCCGTTGGCAGCGATGGCAATGTCTTTGGCTGCACCTTGGATCACTTGTTTAACCCCACCAATGTACTTGGCAATCTGACCTGTTTTACCAACAGTCCAAGGGTTGCCTTGAGGGTCTACGGCAACTTGAGCCGCGTCTGAACCAAAGCTGTCGCTCCAGCCAGAACCAGTCCATTTGTACAAGGTGTTGGATAAGCCCACATGGTAGACACTGCCATCTGCGCCAATGCCAATGTCAAGGGCTTGCCCAGGTACTTGCTGCCAGGCGTTGTTGACCCGGCGGAACATGCTTCCGCCGCCACCAATCACCCAGGGGTTGCCTTGGGGGTCCACGGCAACTCGGGTGATCTCGCTCGATTCAATTCGTAGCCAAGTTGAACCTGTCCAGTTGTAAACGGCTTTGTCCATGCCAACCACCCAAACCGAACCGTTTGCGCCGATGGCAACATCGGTGGCGGCTCCTGGCATGACTTCAAACGCCATTGAAATCGGGGTCATGGCTGGGAATTTTGCCAGTTTGACCAATTTTTTGGTGCTGACGGTGGCGTCAAGGTTGGCTCGGTCTTTTTCGTTGCCTTTGCCAGCGATTTTGCTGGTCTGGTTAAGGCTGTAATTGATGGCTAAATCATAGCCCGCATTTGGATTGATGTCGCAGTGGTCATCGGCGTTGTCGGGTAGGTCTTGATCCCAAAGTTCGTACTTGATACTCGAGCTTGTTTTGTTGTCATCCACAAAGGCAATGGTTGTCCAGTCGGGCGTGATCGGATTCTGGTTTTGGTAAACACTTTCGGTGTACGTGCGTCCGTCCACGGTTATTTTGGCGTAAAAATCGGCGGTGCCACCTGGATCAATTTTTTGTTCAAAAGTGCCAACTTTGTCTTCACTGACCGAATTGGTTTTGACCACCACGGCTTGTTTATGCAGATCAATGCTGGGGATTTGCGGTACTGCCGCCGTCACCTTGTCGGTTTTGTCGAGGTCAAAGGTCAGCTCGAGATACCATAATTTGGGAGCCTTGAACGCCAGTGTTGCGCTGGATTCCGGACTCGAGATAAAGGCGGCTGTGGCAATCGCAAAATCTGGTAGGTATTTGCTGTTCGGTCCTTTCCAGTGCCCCAACCATGTGCTCAGGTCGTACATCAGGGCAATTTGGACTGCTGTTCGCCCCAGATCGGTTGGGTCAAAGGTTGGTTGGCGAACTTGATTCCAGATGTTTGGGTTGACTTCTGTCACCCAGCCCTGAATTGCGTTGATCCATTCTCTCGAGCCGGCATAGGCGGTCGAATAGGCGTTCATCCAGTTTGGGCGACCATAAAAGTCGTGGTTCATGCCGACGCCCGTTGTTCCGTGATCGGTTGCCTGTTCTGGTGAACTGTTCGGGTACTTGCCGCTTCGCAAACGATTTTCGGTTGGGCTGATTGGCGTATTAAAATAGGTGCTGGTTTGTAAACCATCGACGCTGCCAAGTAAATCTGCCCAGTTGGAATGGGTGTAAAAATCTTGAACCGCGTGCAACGAATAGCCTGTTAGCGCCATGATTTTACGCCAGTCACCATCTCGAGCCGCTTTTTGCACGGCGGTTTTGGTGTTGATGGTCAAACGATTCCAGTAGGTGCGTACCAAATCGGTGGTCAGTAAATTATCAAAATGCAGTTTATCGAGTTCTTTGCCAGCCCCGACCAGCGGTTGACTCGTGTAATAATCGACCAACAGATTGTCGTTGGCAATGATTGTGGCGCTGAGTGGACTGAGTCCCTGATGCGTTGCGGCGTCAATGCTGAGGTCATTGTGATGCCCAGCGTCAAATGCCAAGGCGCTTGTCGTGATTTGCAGACTCGAGAAAAGCACCGTCAGCAGCAAGAATTTTTTGAGGGCTTGGGGTAGCCTAACACTTCGGGGTTGATTCATGATAAAGCTCCTTTGGTCTGTGAAAATACTGTGATTTACGACGTGAGCAGCGTACTTTTATAAACTTTGTTTAAGACCCTCCTTTTTGTGGCTCGAGACACAAACTTTAAACAAGATGGCTGGCGAGACGAAACGCCATGAACCACAACAAAACACCGCTGCAAAGGTCAATGGCACGCAAAACCCGAGCTTGCTTTAACACTGGCGCGAGCAGCGCCGAACCGTAGGTCAGACCCAAAAACCACAGCATTGAGGCGGCAATCGCACCGAGCGCGAACCACGGGCGTTGATCGCTCTGGTAATGGTTGGCTCCACCACCGATCAGCAGCATTGTATCGATGTAAACGCTGGGGTTGAGCAGGCTGACCGTCAACAACGCCGTCACGATCTGCCTGCGGGTCGGCAGAATCACAACCTCGGTTGCCTCGAGTGCGGGCGCGAGTGCCACCCAAAACGAGCAGGCTCCGTAATACATCAACGCCGCAACTCCGGCGCAGGTCATCAGTTTGGACAGCCACTCGCCCTGCATCACAGCCCCGACACCGAACGTGCCCAGACCGATCAGCACGGCGTCGAGCAACGTGCAGAGCAGCACGATCAACAGCAGGTGCTGGCGGCGCAAGCCTTGGCGCAGGATCAGGGTGTTTTGTGGTCCGATCCCGACGATCAAACCGGCGCTGAGGAGAAAGCCTTCGATCAGTGGGAGGTTGGCAGTGTTCACGGTGGTGCTCCTGTCATGCTTGAGGAGATGCGTGTGTTTGATCTGATATGCACAGAGCTTATGAAAGTGGGCGTCAACGGAGCGTCAACGGGGCATCAACAGATATTCGATTTCGTATCCGAAGTCTTGTGTACCTGTGCCAACGCAGTGCTGCTGAGGCTCGAGAATGGCAGAACGTAAAGATTTTTGACGCAGCGCCATATAATGAACGCATGGTGATGCACCTCAACGTTCTTGGTGGGCTGTCACTCGAGCCACCGTCTTTTCAGCGACCCAAACCGTTGCTGTTGCTGGCGTACTTGGCGCTCGAGGGCAGACGAGAAAAACGTCACGTGCAGGAAATGTTCTGGTTTAATGCCGCGAATCCGGCGGGCAGCTTGCGCACAGCCATAAACCAACTTCGCCAAGTTTCGAGCGATCTGATCCTGTCAAACGAGCACACCATCTGGACGGCGGTGGAAAGCGACCTGACGGCGTTGCAATCCGCAATCTCGGAACGGGATGCGAACCGCCTGCTGACCTTGTACAAGGGCGAGTTCTTGTTCGGTTTCACGTTGCCGGACTGGGGCGCAGAACTCGAGGAGTGGGTGTATGGCACCCGAGAATTTCTGGACGCCAAGGTGCGTGGGGCTTTGATTCGGGCGGCACAAACCGAGGCGGGCAAGGGCAAGTTCGATCTCGCGGCTCAATGGGCACAGAAGTCGTTTGCCATCAAACGTCAGGAGCAAACACCAGAAGACCTCGAGCAACTGTACCCTCTGCTGGTCGCTGGTGACAGTGCGTTGCAAGATGAGTTGAAAAATCAGGCGAAAGAATTCGGCATCGAGTTGAACTTGTCTCGAGAGGCGGCGCGGCAGCGTTATGTCACAACGCTTGAGGGCGGTGCGGCGGCGCGAATTATTGCGCACAATTTGCCGCGCAGCAAGACCTCGTTCATTGGGCGCGATCCCGAACTGGTCGAATTGGGGTTGATGATCGCTCAACCCGAAGTGCAACTGTTGACACTCTTGGGTCCTGGCGGCATCGGCAAAACACGCTTGTCCTTGCAATTGGCGGCGGGGCAACTCGAGGAGGGAAATTTCCCTGACGGCGTGTACTTTGTGGCGCTCGAGTCGCTGACCGAACCCGCGCAAATTCCGTTGGTGTTGGCGCAAACCTTGCAGGTCAAACCCACCGATGATCCTTTTGCCGACGTCAAAACTGCCATTGGCAACAAGCACATGCTGCTGGTGCTCGACAACTTTGAGCATCTGGTGGAGGCTGCGCTGCTCGTCTCCGAGCTGCTCGAGGTCTGCCCGAATTTGACCCTGGTGGTCACCTCCCGAGAACGCCTGAACCTCGAGGAAGAGCACGTGCTGCCATTGCAGGGTTTGCCATTTTCGAGCGGCTCGAGTTTTGCCGAATCAAAATACGTGGATGCAATAGAATTGTTCGTGCAACGCGCCAAACGCGCCCGCTTGGATTTTCAACTCACCCCAGAGAACCTGGGGTTCGTGCTCGAGGTTTGCAAATTGGTCGAGGGTTCACCGCTGGGGATCGAACTGGCATCCGCGTGGTTGCGGTCGTTGTCCCTGCCAGATTTGGTGCGTGAAATCACCATCAACCAAGACGTGCTCGAGACTTCATCGCGCAACATTCCTGGCAGGCATCAAAGCTTGCGGGTTGTGTTTGAACACTCCTGGAATCTGTTGAAGCCCAGAGAGCAACTGCTTCTGGCGAGGCTTTCTGTCTTTCGCGGCGGCTTCACCCGCGAGGCAGCCTCGAGCGTGGCGGATGCGAACTTGGGTCTACTCGCGGCGCTGGTCAACAAATCGGTTTTGCGGCTGCCAGAGACTGAACATGGCGGCGAAGCGCGTTACGACTTTCACCCGTTGCTACTCGAGTACGCCAAAGAAAAATTTGCTGGCTTTAGCCAAGCATCAGACATCCAAACCAAACACGCACATTATTTTATGGCACTGCTCGTAGCATCAAGTCAGAACGGCTTGAAGGCTCAGATTCGAGGCTGCAAACAAGAGTACGAAAACCTGCTGGAAGCCCTGGCTTGGTCGCAAGACAACAATCACGGGATGTTCGGCTTGCGCCTGGGCATCATGCTCGGCACCCTCTGGCAATCTCAGGGTTACAACAGTGAAGGCATCCACTGGCTCAGAACCGTGCTGTCCCATCCCGAGGCGGCAAGCGCCAGCGCCGAACGATTTCAGGCGCTGCTGCTGATTTCACGCATCGCCATGATTCACTCTGAGCACTTGGCGCTCGGCACCGCTTACGGACGAGAGGCACTGGCGCTGGCTCAGACCCTCGAGATCGACGAGTACATTGTTCAAGCCCACTTGGGTTTGAGCCTGGCAGCCCAAAAACAAAGCGACTGGACTGCCGTAGAACATTACGGTGAGGCGGGACTGGCGTTGGCACGCAACATCAACCATTCGGGACTGACCGCCAATGCCCTGTGGATTGTCGGTGGCGCCCTGGCGTTCATCAAGGGCGATTACGTCAAAAGCCGCAGCTACCTCGAGGAAAGCCTGAGCCTCAACCGCAAACTGGGCTTGCGCCTCGAGATCGGAGCTTCGCTCGGCAATTTGGGCTTTCTGGTGTTTTTGCTCGGCGACCTGCAAGCCGCCAAAGCCTATCTCGAGGAGGCGCTGCTGATCGCCAAAGACCTTCCCGACCTGTACATGGCGAGTACGGCTCAGGACAGCCTCAGTGCCGTGATGCAAGACCTTGGCGACCTCGAGTCGGCACGCCTTCTGGCAGAGCAGGCACTGAGATACAGTTGGCAGGTCAAGAACACAATGAACATTCGCAACGCCTTCGAGAACCTGGCAAACCTTGCGGCATTGCAGGGACAAGCCAAACGCGCCAGCCAACTGTGGGGCGCCGCCGAACGCTGCCATATTGCGGACACCTCACGCATCAGTCTGCTTTGGCATGATCGCAACGAACGGTTCATGGCGATAGCAAAAGCGCAGCTCGACGAAACCAGTTTTCACAGCGCCTGGCAAGCGGGCGCACAGATGAAACTCGAGGAGGCTGTCAGTTACGCGCTCGAGGCAAGCTTACAGCCAACGCACCGATAAAAAAATCACCGCCTCGCAGATGCCAGACAAAACAACACCGTCTCGAGCAAACCTGATGCCCAGCCAAAAATGTTAACCTGACAAAATGCTTGCCACCGACCTCTCGAGCCTTTTTCGCAATTCTCGAGACACCACCGTCATGCTCGACGGGAATGTGAACCCTGCCGAACTGGCGCGTCATGCGGTTGGGCTTGCCAACGCCAAGGGCGGCACGATGGTCGTCGGTGTGACCCGCGACGGGGCGCTCGAGGGTGCGCCCGACTTGCACCCCCTGCAACTGACGCACGCCCTGTACGAGCTGACCAGCGGCAAACTGACCGTCAATTGCACCTCGGCGACTTTGGATGGCAAATCCTTATTGGTGGTCAATGTGCCAAGGTCGCAGATGGTGCTGGCAACCCCGCAGGGCGAGGTGCTGCACTGGAACGGCGCGAGCCTCGAGCCTCTGGGCGCAAGCACCAGCGACCCAATGCCCGACCCCGATTTCACGGCGACCGTACCGCCGATGGGCAGCCTCTCCGACATCGACCCGCTCGAGGTGCATCGCCTGCGCGGGGTGCTCGAGTCGCGGCGCGGCGCGGGACTGGCGGAACTGCCCGATTTGGATTTGTTGCAGGCGCTCGGGTTATTGGAGGGCGAACAACCCAACATTGCCGGGATTTTGCTGGCTGGAACGCCACGCGCCTTAAAACGCTACGTGCCGCAAACCGAACTCGATTATTACAACCATGCCACCAACGACCTCGAGTTTGAATTCCGCGAAACCCTGTTAAAGCCGCTTCCAGCACTGCTGGAGCGCTTGCGGGAATTGATTCAGGCTCGGAATCAGTACAAAACCTTGAACGTTGGCTTGTTTCAAATTGAAATCTGGGATTACGACGAGGTGGTTTACCGCGAAGCGATTTTGAACGCCCTGGTGCACCGCGATTACACCAGCCGCGACACGATTCAAATTCATCACCATCCGAACAAACTCGAGATTTCAAACCCTGGGTCGTTTGCTGGCGGCGTCAATGCGCAAAACATTTTGCGGCACGCCCCGAAACGTCGCAATCCCGTGCTTGCCGATGCGCTGGCACGAATGGGCTTTATCGAGCGGGCGGGCATCGGCGTGGACCGAATGTACCGATTGTTGCTACGTCACGGCAAGGAGATTCCCGAGTACACCTCCTACCCCGACAGCGTGGTCTTGCGGCTGCACAACCCCGAATTCGACGAGGCGTTCACAAGGTTTATCGCCCGCAAGCAAGAGGAAATGGGCGCGTTGAACCTCGATGCCCTGATCGTGCTGGCATACTTGAAACGCGAACTCGAGGGCGACAGGGCATCGCTTTCCAAAGCCTTGCAACTGCCCGAAGATCAGGTGGCTCGAGCGCTCAAACCGCTCGAAACCAGCGATCTGGTTATCCGTCACGGTGAGGCTTGGGTGCTGTCCAATGCCGCGCTGAATGCGATTGGCAAACCCATTCCCATGCCATCACGACCCCGACTCGAGCCTGGCAAAGCGGAAGTTAAATTCAGTTTCGGTGAAACCCGAGCGCTGGTCAAACAACGCGTGATCGAACTGGTCGAGAACCTCGGCAGCGTCGCCAACCGCGACGTTCGCGCCCTCTTGGGCATCAACCTCTCGCAAGCCAGCCACCTGCTGCGCGTCATGACCAAAGACGGCTTGCTCGAACGCACCGGCGACACGCCCCGCGCCATGCGTTACCAGCTCGGAATGAAATGAGGCACGCGGCAATCCTGGTGGGTGGGCAGCTCGAGATCACAGCCACGGTACGAAAACGCGCTCGAGAAACCAACCTGGTGATTGCCGCCGACGGTGGCGCACGCCACGCCAAAACCTTAAACCTCAAACTCGATTTGTGGGTGGGCGATTTTGACTCGAGCGAAGGACTGGCATTTCCTGGCGTGCCGCGCCTCGAGTTTAATCCCGACAAGGACAGCACCGATTTTGAACTCGCCATTCAAGCCGCCAAAGACGCCGGCGCGACCCGAGCCACGGTTTTTGGTGCATTCGGGGGACGGTTTGACCACACCCTGGCGATTGCCTTATCTGCCGCCAAGAACGCGCTCGAGGGATTTGAGATTGTGCTCGAGAGCGGCTTTGAAACGGGTTGGATTCTAACACCGCATCAAAAACTCGAGCTTAACTTGCACCAAAACCAGACCTTCAGCCTGCTGGCGCTCTCCCCCACTGTCACAGGTCTAAACATCACTGGCGCAAAATGGAACCTCGAGAATGCAACGCTCGGGTTTGGAACCGGTTTTGGGATTTCAAATTTAGCGTTTGGAACTGTCAATTTGAAGCTCGAGACTGGGTTGGCGTTGGTGATTGCACAGCATAATGTCGCGTAGGGTGCGCTTCTTGACCATAAAATGCACCTGTCTTGATCCCAAAACGCACCTGACGGGCGGGATCGCTGACGGGCATGGTCGCCTCGCGCACCAAGAACTTGTGTACAACGGTGCGCGAGGCGCACCCTACAGTTTACGATCAGGTTTTTGAACGATTTTCAATCAAATCGGCAAGACCTTGAAATCAAAAATTCGTTCCGCCATCCAAATTCCGGCAATGGCAGCAACGGCAAGCGAACCGATGGCAAGCGTAAAACGGTTGTAAAAGCTCGAGCCTCGCAAACTGAAGGCGAGCGGTAAGAACAGCATCACGATGCTGAGCTGCCCGAGTTCGACGCCGACGTTGAAGCCGACCAGCGACCGCAGCAGGGTGGCTCGAGTGAGTTCGAGGTCGGTGAGCACGCTGGCAAACCCAAAGCCGTGAATCAATCCAAATCCGAAGGCGACCAGCCAACGGCGGCGTTCTTGAACGACTGGAAAGACATTGTTGAGCGCGGCGAGCACCACGGAGGCGGCAATCGTGCTCTCAACCAGTCTCGAGGGCAAGCTGATGACTTGGAACGCCGCGAGTGAAAGGGTGATCGAGTGCGCGAGGGTGAAGGCGGTCACGATTTTCAGGACGCTCGAGAGTGCGTTTTTGAAATTTCCGACGGGCATCCAGAGTCCGTTTTCGCGGCGCAACACGCTGGGCAACAAGAGTGCGAGCAAAAACAATATGTGGTCGATGCCGCCCCAAATGTGCAGCACACCCTCACGTACAAACTCGAGGAACTGCGAAACAGGATTTTGCGCATGAAGTTGAACGCTGAGGTTATGGTTTTCGGGGCTGAAAATCGCGGTTTGTGTGCCATTTATTGTCTCGAGGTTGAGTAAGCCCCGATGTTGCGGGTCGAGGTCAAACAGCAAATTGTAATTGACTTTGAGGCTGCTTGGGTTGCTCGAGCAATCGCTGGAAAACGGCATGACCACGTAAGCGCCGTCGGTGTGGTCGTCCACCAAATAACCGCTCGAGCTGAGTTTGCAGGTTTGGTTTTCGCTGCGAACCTCGAGTTTTGAGAGCAAATAACTTTCCACCGCAACACGGTGCGTTTTCAATTCGCCCCAGGTGATCGCGCCATCGTCGTTATCGTCAAGCCCAATCGCATAATCCAGGTCGCGCAGCGCCACATCCCAGCGTCCAGTCAGACTGGCGTTTTTCAGGTTGATGTTGAGGTACGAATCGCTCGGTTTGTGCGCCAAGGCAAGGCTCGAGCAGAACAAAATTGAGAAAAGGAACATCAAGGCACGTTTCATTTCAAACCCTCTTTCACCTGGACCACAAGTTTGGCGATTCGGACATCCTCGAGCTTGGTCGCATTAAACCACTCG
>CAXTTL010000073.1:0-19873 GCA_964247135.1 uncultured Deinococcales bacterium
GGAGCCCTTCTGCGGAGAGAGGCGATTTATTCTTCAACGCTCGCTTCCTTTCGAAAGCAATACGAGGAGGGAAAACTCCTCGCCAAAAACGCCCCCCTCCGGGCAAAGCAGCGCAAGGACAGACAAGCCAAACGTCAGCACGACCAGCGGGCTTTCCAAGCCTTGCAACTCGAGGCACAAAACCTACTCGAGGCTCAGGGTCAAGAAAAATTGGGTTAAAGCAGCTCTGCCCGAATTTGAGTACGCCAGAATTTTTTCCAGGGCGCGTTTGGTGCTTGCCCCAAGGTCGACCGTGTTCTCAAACCGGAAGGCGATCAGCAACGCCGTGCTGGCTCGGCTCGCGCCGTTGTTCTTGCGTCCGGTCATGGCTGCCAGTTGGGTTTCACCGCCCGAGCCGTTCCAAAACCGTCGGTTGCGCGGCTGAAACGCCTCGCCGCATGACTGCACGACGCAGATTGACGGGTTGTGAAAGCCAAATCAGATGACCAAGTTAAAAGCCACAACGGTTGTTGCGTTTTTTCCTGTTTTTCCCCGCTCGAGCCTGCTAATCTAAGCTTGATCTTCCATTCAAGCCCGATTTAGAACCATGACCACCACTTTACCCATGCCCAGTCTCGAGTTTGGAGCGCTGCAAAAAGCGCTCAGGCGTGCTTTATCGGACCACGAGATGACTTGGGAAAAGTTTGAGCTTGGCGCTCAACTCGCCAAACTCGAGGTCAGCGCTCAACTCGAGGATTTTTTGGAGGCGTTTGTGGCATCGCATCCGCGCCTTCGGGGCGGTCTGAAACGTTTTGAAGCCACCCGCGCTTGGGTTTCGCATCTGATTCTGGCATTGCTGCTCGCCTGGCACGCCCAGAACCATCCCGAACCTCGAGCCGATTGGGAGGCGCGTCCGTTCTCGGTACGTGAATCGAGCCAATCAGAACGTGCGTTAATCACAGCTCGAGTCACGAATTTTTGGGGATTAAGTTTAAACTCGAGGTTGGTTCGTGTGCGTTCCTGTGTGGTTTGGGCGCAATTTTTGAGTTGAAATGCAGAGATGATGCTGGATTTCGATTCATCTTAAAACCGCGTTCAAGTCAGGAGTTGTCATGATTTGCATCATGGCAACCTCGAGGGAGCAGTACAAATGATTCAAAACGACCAGACAAGCCATTCAGATTTACCCCGCATCATTCAAGGTGGCATGGGCGCCGCCGTCTCCAACTGGAAACTGGCTCAAGCCGTCTCGAGCACCGGACAGCTCGGCGTGATTTCTGGCACGGCGCTGGACACGATCATCGTGCGGCGCCTGCAAGACGGCGATCTCGACGGCAGCACACGGCGGGCGCTCGAGCATTTCCCGTACCCAGAATTGGCGCGGTACGCGCTCGAGACGTATTACAAACCGGGCGGACGGGCGGCTGGTGAGCCGTACAAGCGTTTGCCGTTGCAGGTTGGTCTGGGCAGTCAAAATGCCAGGGTCATGATGGTGGTCGGCGGTTTTGTCGAGGTATTTTTGGCGAAAGAGGGTCACAACGCGCCCGTGGGCATGAACTTATTGACCAAAATTCAAACCCACACGCTTGGCACGCTGTACGGCGCAATGCTGGCGGGTGTGGATTATATTTTGATGGGTGCTGGCATTCCCAGAGACATTCCTGGCGTGCTCGACAAATTCGCCTTGGGTGAAGCGGCATCCTTAAAATTGGATGTGACGGGCGCAACCGAAACCTTTTCCATGAGTCTCGAGCCGAGTGAGTTTGGCACGCCAATGGCGCTCAAGCGCCCAAAATTCTTGCCGATCATCGCCTCGAATTTGCTGGCGACCATGCTGATGCGCAAGTCAAATGGTTCGATTGAAGGTTTTATCGTCGAAGGTCCGACCGCCGGCGGTCACAACGCCCCGCCGCGCGGTCAAACCACGTTCGACGAGCGCGGTCAACCGATTTACGGCGAACGCGATGTGGTCGATCTGGCGGCGCTGAAAGCCCTTGGCTTGCCCTTCTGGTTGGCGGGGGGCACCGGAACGCCCGACGCCCTGCAACAGGCGCTCGAGCACGGTGCGGCGGGCATTCAGGTGGGAACACTTTTTGCCTACAGCCGCGAATCTGGTTTGACCCCAGAGATCAAAGCCACCGCCCTGACTGGCGTGCAAAACGGCAGCGTCGGCATTTTTACCGACCCTCTGGCTTCACCGACGGGCTTTCCGTTCAAGGTCGTCGAAATTCCTGGAACGCTTTCCGAGGACAGCATTTACCAGGCGCGGAGGCGCGTGTGTGACCTGGCGTACCTGCGTGAAATGTACCAGACCGATCAGGGCAAACTCGGTTTTCGTTGCGCCTCCGAACCCCATGAGGCGTTCCTGTCCAAAGGCGGCAAACTCGAGGAGACCATCGGACGCAAGTGTTTGTGCAATTCCCTGATGGCGGATGTCGGCATGGCGCAGGTGCAACGCAACGGCGATGTCGAACATGCGCTGGTGACCAGCGGCGATGATCTCTTAAAATTGGGTCGGTTTATCGAGCGTTACTCGAGCGATTACAGCGCAAGCCAGGTGATTTCGTACCTGTTGGCACAAGCCTGAACCCTTAGGAAAGATGACATTCATGGCAAATCACGTCAGCCTTGAGCAGTCCAAGCTTGCCGATTTACAGATGAGCAACGGTGGAACGACGGTATTTCTGAGTGTTTTATTGCTGGCAGGAAGTGATCTTGCCAGCAGCGACTGGGAAAAAACCTTGATGGTTTGGCTCGCCGAAAAAGACCAAGCCGTGACCGGTTCGGGCGTTGTCGGCTTTGATCTTTCACAGATCAAATGGGATGCGGTTTCGTTTCTCGAGCAACAATCTTTTTTGTTAAAAGTGATCGATCTGGCACTCGAGCGTCACCGTTGGAGCGTTTTGGGTTACGAGCCTGGACCAGACCAAGGTCAACCGTGGGTGCTGGATGATTTGCGGCATTTCAAAGTTCTTGTGACAGCTTTCAAACTAGAATACATCGAGGCTCGAGATTGGGATTTTAACGTTCAAGAAACCGATTTTCAAAAATGCCCCAAACATCAAATCTATCTGCATTCTTTAAACTCCGATCCGCTCGAGTGTTGCCTGATCTGCAATGATTGTTAAGTTCTCACTTGCTCGAGTTGAGGGTTTTCTTTAGACTTGAAGCGGTGACCAAACTTCATCTTCAAAGTCTGCGGTTTAACGATTCAAGATGGCGTGACGACCTTCACCCGTTTCGAGTGCCTGCGGTGCAACACGTTAAAAAACATGGTTTAAAGTTTCAGACGCCAATCACTTTTTTCGTTGGCGAGAACGGTTCGGGCAAAACCACGATTCTCGAGGCGTTGGCGGCGCGTTATCCAAGGATTGGTTCGGTTTCGCCATTCAGCAACCGCACCGGAACGTTGCTGTCATTCGAGGATGTCCCGCTGGCTTGGAATGCTGATTTGGGTCTCTCGAGTCAAGCCAGCACCGAAGGTTTTTTCTTGCGTGCCTCAACGCTTGGCTCTTTGATCGGTGACCTTGACCGCGAAGCCAAACCCGCACCCAGGGCGGGTGAACGCCCATTGGCACGGCGTTCGCACGGCGAGGGTTTGCTGGGTTTACTGAATTCGCATTTTGAATCCAAAGGCATGTACTTTCTGGACGAACCCGAAACCGCGCTGTCGTTTAACGCCACGCTCGGACTGGTGGGTTTGCTGGCGACGCTGGCTAAGAACGGCTCGCAGGTGATTGCCGCGACGCACTCCCCCATTGTGCTGTCCGTTCCTGGGGCAACGATTCTCGAGTTTGGCGATTTTGGTATTCGGGAGGTTGCCAGGGCTGATCTTGACCTGTTGCGCGACTGGCAGAGTTTCCTCGAGCGCCCCGAGGTCTGGTTGCGACACGTGCTCGAGGAATAAAAACGTAGCGTCAGACTTTGGGCAAAACAAACGGCGGACTGATAACATAATCGTTCAATGAACAAGCGAACAGGAATTGATTGATGCGTTTTGGTTTTACGGTTTTGCTGTTGCTGGCGCTTCAAAGCAATGTTTTTGCCCAAAAGACCTTGATTGTCGCCATCAAACCCTTGACACCGTTTGTCATGCCAGCAGGCTCGGGTTTTGAAGGTTACAGCATTGACTTGTGGAACGCGATTGCCACCAAAAACGGCTGGACAACCCAGTACAAGTATCTTAAAACCGTCAAAGAGGTCTTGAATGCCGTGGCAAACAAACAAGCCGACGTTGGCATTGCGGGCATCAGCATCACCAAAGAGCGCGAACAAATGGTTGATTTCAGTTTGCCGATGTTTAACTCTGGGCTTCAGGTGCTGGTTCCAGTGCGTTCAAGTTTCAACCCCATGACGGCGTTTCGCAACCTTTTCTCGCCACAATTGGCTTTTGTTGCCCTGATGATTGTCTCGAGCATCGTGATTGCAGGGCATCTGATGTGGCTGGTCATGCGTCACCGCCCCGATTACCCCAAAGGTTACCTTAAAGGGGTCACTGAGGGCATCTGGTGGGCTGCCATGAGCTTTCCGCAAAACGACCTGGGCGAGAAAAACCCCAGGTCGGTCATCGGGCGTCTTGCAGGCATGTTTTGGATGGTGGTCAGCGTGGTGCTGCTGGCAAATTTTACCGCCAGCGTGACCGCCAATTTGACGGTACAACAAATCCAAAGCGGGATTCGCGGCATCAGCGATCTGCCAGGGAAACGGGTCTTGACCGTTGCGGGCACAACTTCCGAGGCTTACCTGGCGCAAAATGCGGTGCGATTTCAAACCGCGCCAACCATCGAACAAGCCATTTCTCAACTCGAGCGAGGCGAGGCAGAAGCCGTCGTTTATGACGCGCCAGTCTTGCAATACCAAGCCAGCCATGAGGGCAACGGCACGTTGACGGTGGTCGGCGATGTCTTCAAACCCGAATATTACGGCATTGCGATTCCGCTCGGCAGTCCAAACCGCAAAGCCATCAATGAAACCCTAACCGAAATGATTGGCGCTGGCGAACTGACCCAAATTCAACAGCATTGGTTTGGCACGAAGTAAAGCCCATTTGGCAGTCGTGGCTCGAGCGCTGGCAATAACATTTGCAAACCAGCCGCACACCCTCGAGCCGCGTTGGGGCGCTAGCGCAACTTCATCTCGAGAACTTCGGGGCGTATGCCATTTGGCGTATCTCGTGATTGCCAATTTTTGCTGTCACAGCCTGGTCACAGCAATCTTCGTACCCTGATCTCGTTGCGAGCAGATTGCAACCTCAAGGAGACAAAATCATGTTTAAACCTGGCATTATTTCAGTATTGTTCGCCGTGGCTTTGACCGCTTGTCCTGTTGGCGAAAGTTCCCCCGCAGGCAAAAACAGCATTTCGGGACGGGCGCTCGACGCTCGAGGAAAGCCAGTCGTTGGGGCGTTGGTCTGGGTCAAACCTGCCATTACCACCGGTTTGGTCACGGCGCACACGGACGCGAACGGTCAGTATCGGGTGACGGGTTTGATTGATATTCCGTACAAGGTTTACGCCTGGGCGCAACCCGAGTTTGGCGGCAAACGCCAGTGTTTGCGACTCGGGCATGACCAGATCGCCGATTACGACGCGGTTGTCCCCTCGCAGGGGGTGATGCGTGATTTTCGTTGGAAACTCGAGGGTCTGATTGCAGACCGTGGCGCTGAGACGTATTTTGGTGGCGAGCTGCGTTTGATGCCAGTGTACCGCCACGACGGCGATTTTGACATTCACGGCAACTTAAAAATTGAACTCAAACTTGTACCCACGGGCGAACTGGTCGATGGCAGCGCTGGCAAGACAATCGTCCGCACCCTGAACTGGAACGACACCAGTTTGGCAACCGATATTCCGCTGGGTTCGTACCAAGTCAGCGCCACACAAATTGCCCAGGATGGAACCCGCTCTCAGCTTGAGGTTGGTCCAAACGAAACGGGCTTGACCAGCCAATCGGGCTTAAGTTTCAAAGCCGTTTCGGGCGCTTGCGGCGGCAACTTTGGCAACGGCACCGAACGCGCTTTTGTCTCCATTGCCCGCCCTTAAAAACCCGAGGAGGTTTAAGCGATGTCAGAATGTATTCTTGAACGTCACGGCTGCCCGATTCACTATTGGCTCGAAGGTGATCCAAACCAAGCGCTGGTGGTCTTCACGCACGGGGCGGGAGCGGACCATCGGATGTTTGAGGACCAAATATCGGCGCTTCAAAATCACTTTTCGACACTGACCTGGGATGTGCGTGGGCACGGTCAGTCAAGACCGGTGGGCAAGTTCAATTTGCAACTTGCGCTCGAGGATTTGATATCGATGCTTGATGCAATCGGTCGGCGCGAGGCGGTTTTTGTCGGGCAATCGATGGGCGGCAATATTTTGCAAGAACTGGTGCGCCAACATCCAGACCGTGTGCGTGCCTTGGTGTTGGTGGACTGCGTTTGCAACAGTACACCGCTCGGTTGGTTCGAGCGATTTGCGCTTAAAATCACCCCCGCGATGCTTGCCTTGTACCCGTACAATACCCTGATTTCGCAAAGTGCCAAAGCCTCGGCGTTGCGTCCCGAAGTGCAACAATATTTGGACCACGCAATGCGGGTCATGACCAAATTTGAGCTTGAAACCGTTTTGCTCGAGACGACCAACATCTTGCGTGACGACCCCGAATACCGTATTGCCAAGCCTTTCTTGCTGTTGCGCGGCGACCACGACAATGCCGGAGCCATCGCCAAACAAGCCAAAACCTGGGCATCTCGAGAAGCCCAGTGCCAGGATTACATCATTGTTCCAAAGGCTGGGCACTGCTCGAATCAAGACAACCCAGCGTTCTTTAACCGTGTGCTGCTCGAGTTTCTGGGTCGTATGAATCAAATGCCAGTTTGATTTTAGGTCCACACGGCTCGAGCTTTAATCTCTGTCACAATAGGGTTCGCAAACGCTCGAGTCCCTCGAGAATCAGGTCAAGCCCAATTTCAAACTCGCCCGCGTAACTGTAACCAGGTTTGAGCACGTGTTCAACGGCGATTTCCATCAGGTAGGGATATTCGCTTGGGGTCATCTGGACCATCATGGTTTCCAGAACATCGGCGGCTTGATCGGCGGTCTGAAATGGCAGGTTGATTTGCCCTAGGGCAAAGCCGTAAATGTAACTGTCCAGAATCGAGTAGGCGTGTGCCGTCGCCGCCACCGAGAAGCCGTTCGCCCTGAGACACTCCAGCACCGCGTTGTGATGTCGCAGGTTGGCAGCACCTGGGGCGGAGCGCGATTCCATCAGGCTGAGTGCCCATGGGTGCGCGATCAGTACCTTGAGGGCTGAAATCGCACGGTCACGCATGGCGCTTTTCCAGTTGTTTTCTTGGGTTGGCAGCTCGATCTGGGCAAACACCAGGTCGATCATGCCGTCCAGCAGCTCGACCTTGTTGGCAACGTGATGATAGAGCGACATCGCCTCGACCCCAAGCTTCTGGGCAAGTTTGCGCATGGTCAGCGCATCGATGCCGTCTCGGTCTGCAAGCTCGAGGGCGGTTTTCAGCACGGTTTGGCGGTTGAGCCTTGGGCGGGTTGCGGTCTTGGGGCTGCTCGGTTTTGTTGTCTTGCGTTGCATGTTCACCATTTCCCTCTTGACAATCTTACAAAGTAAGGCTACCATCAATTACAACCTTACAACGTAAGGATAGTAAGAAAACCCGAGAGGAAACAAAAATGAACCCAACTGCCCAAAGCACCCCCAATTCGATTGATGCCGCAACCAACCAAGAACTGACCGACCGCCGCACCATGAAAGCCGTCGTGCGCGACCGATACGGCTCGGCTGAAAACTTGCAAATCAGAAACCTCGAGGTTCCCCAGATCAACGACGATCAAGTGCTCGTCCAGGTTCGTGCCGCAGGACTCGACCGTGGCGCTTGGCACCTCATGACGGGGCGACCATACCTGCTCCGAATCGCGGGATACGGCTTTTTAAAGCCCAAAAACCCCGTGCTGGGCATGGACTTGGCGGGTCTGGTGCAGGCGGTCGGCAAGAATGTCAGGACCTTGCGACCAGGAGATCGGGTCTTCGGCATCGGCAACGGCTCGTATGCCGAGTACACCAGCGCTCGAGCCGACAAGCTCGCCCTGATGCCCGCCAACACCTCCTTCGAGCAGGCAGCCGTCGTACCCGTCTCCGCCTTGACCGCCCTGCAAGCCCTGCGCGATCACGGGCGCGTCCAGTCTGGAGAGCGCGTGCTGATCGTCGGGGCATCGGGCGGCGTTGGCAGTTTCGCGGTGCAAATCGCCAAGGCATTGGGCGCAACCGTCACCGGTGTTTGCAGCACCGCGAAGCTAAACTTGGTGCAATCCCTTGGCGCCGACGAGGTCATCGATTACACGCTCAGCGACTTGGGCAAATTCCAGGCGCGTTACGACCTGATCATCGACACTGGCGGCAACCGACCGCTGTCACAACTGCGTCGGCTGTTGACTGACACTGGAAGGCTGGTGATCGTCGGGGCTGAGGGGGGCAATCAATTTTTTGGCGCGATGGGTCGCGTGCTGCAAGCCATGCTGCTCGCGCCATTTGTCCGTCAGCGCCTGGTGACTTTCATCTGCAACGAAAACAACCAAGACCTCGAGACGCTCGCCAAGATGATCGAACAGGGCGCACTGACACCAGCGATTGACAGAATCTGTCCACTCTCAGCCCTTCCAGACGCGATGCGTGACCTCGAGGCGGGGCGGGTGCGCGGCAAGGTCGCCGTTGCGGTTTGGGCATAATTTGGTCTTAAAACCAAAGTACAAACAATAATGCTTTCAAACAAAAATTCGACGCCATTTACCGGTATTTCACCTCACAGCGCCGCATTCCAGGACGAGGCTGCACCCGAGTCATGGGCAGGCAATGACTCGGGTTTTTATCACAGGACAACTACGCCGTTCTCAGCGATTCAGCGTGCTTCTTAAAATGCTCGAGGATCGCTTGCCAACCATTTTTTTGCAATTCCGAACTGTTTTGATCTTCGGCTTCAAAATCTTCGGTGATCTTGGTCTGCTCGCCATTGATTCGCTCGAATCTGACGCTGACGGTTCGATCACCAATGGTGTAATCAATTTGCTCGAGCACAACGACTTTGTTGTACGTGCCCGCAAAATCAAAGCCCATGCTGCCGTCTTTGGCTTGCATTCTGTACGAGAACGCGCCGCCAACGCGCAAGTCGTTGCTGGCGGTGGGGCACTCCCAAGTGTCGGAAGCAAAATTCCATTGGGTGATGTGTTCGGGTTGGGTGAAGGCTCGCCAAACGAGGTCAATCGGGGCGTTAACGGTGCTCGAGACGGTTAAAATCGTGGACATGATTCTCCCAAAAACTTATTGAACGGCGCAGTTGAGCATCCATTGAATACCGTATCGGTCGGTTAAAGACCCAAAAACCGCACCCCAGACCATTTTCTCGAGCGGCATTCCGATTTTGCCGCCTTCGGACAGCGCCGCAAAAAGCCGTTCGGTTTCTTCTAAAGTGTCCGGCTCGAGGTTGATGTGCACGTTGTTGCCCTGCGCCAAACCAAAACCCATCGATTCTGGCGCGTCTGTGCCCATCAGGATATGACCGCCCACAATCGGCAGGGCAACGTTCATGACCAGGTTTTGGTCGGCTTCACTCAGGTCTGGTGCGCCGCTGGCGCTCATGCGGGTGATTGGTGCCAGAAATTCGGTGCCGAAAACGCTTTTATAAAACAAGAATGCCTCTTCGGTGTTGCGCTCAAAGTTTAGGTAGGTGCTGGTTCTTGACATGCTTTTAAATCCTCCGTCAAAATTATACGGCGTTTTGTCAGCGTGTCATATGCAACGTTTCTGTCTCAAATTGCAGACTCGAGTCTTCAAACAAAAAACAAGAACACCAATTTAAATTGGTGTTCTCGAGAATCGTTTGGCTTTAAGGTCTAAAAGACTTCGTGGTTTAAGGTGTGAATCGAAGCCAATTGATTTTGGCTGCACCCGTTACCGTGACATAAACATCCTGCAATCCTGTGGGTTTGGTCGGCAGAAAACAGGTGTTCGATTTGGTTTCCCAAGTGCCGCCACCTGCGGGGTAGACAGTGCAAAATACCGTGGCGGTTTGGCTGCCAATGCGAATTTGCAGGTTCGTGCCAAAACCTGGCGTGTTGGTGCGAAATTCGACCGAACTTGCACCCGTCGTTCCAAAGTTCACAGCGTTCAAAACAATGTAGCTGCTCGAGCTTGCCAAATTCGCCACGCTGCCGCCGTCGCCTGCTTCAATGGTCGCACCTGATTGCGCGTTAAAACTTTCTGCCTCGAGCACACTGTAGGCATCGCGGTTGCTGGTGTTCACGCTCGAGGTGGTGGCGCTGGTTTCGTTGCTGTAACCCGAATCGCCCGTGGCGTTGGTGGCGCGAACGCGGTAGGTGTATGTGGTGCTGGCGGTCAAGGCAGAATTATTGTAGGCGGTGACGCCTGCACCCACCGTGGCAATTTGGGCATACGCGCCCGTACCCGTTTTGCGCTCGAGCTTAAACCCGATTTCGTTGCTACTGTTGTCCACCCAAGTCAAATTGATTTGGCTCGAGGATGCCGCACTGCCGGTCAAACTCGAGGGCGCGGCGGGAATGGTATTTGTTACTGTACCTGGAGCGTAAATTTTAAAATTGCCCGTGATGTGCAACATGCCCATAAACGCCAGCAAGTCGTTGTAATAACGGTACGCGCCAGTCTCGAGGTTTGAGTTCCAGAAGGCTTCAACAAATTTCCAAGCCACGGCATTGTTGCTCGAGAGTGTGCTTGCGGCGTTCATGGCAACCAATCCCACGGAGTGGTCGGTGTTGAATGGCGTGCTGTCCGTCCACTTAAAATTGTTGCCGTAAGTGTTGACCCCTTGCGCATCAAAAAAATTCAGAATGCGGTTGGACAGCGTGACTGCATTGTTGCCGCTCGAGGGATTCTTTGCCCACCAGGCGTTGTCTACCGCCCAGTTCATGGCGGTGCGCCAAGCATCGAACCTGAAGTCTTGATGGTCGCCGCAACAGTGTGGTGCGCCGTTAAAATCGGCATAATCTGGGGCTAAACCGTTGGCGTTGGTGGTCTGCGAAAAGTACAGTCGGCTGCGAGTAGCGGCATCTTTCCAGAATTGGCGGTCTTGGGTTTGTTGTCCATTGTATCCCGTTGCCCACAATCCCCAGAGTTCGTAAAAGGCTGGCAAATGATACGACGGGTCGGAATAACTGGCGCTGAGGTTGTCTGGACTGAACACTGCCATCTTGTTGGTTGGGTCAAACAAATTGTGATAGCTGTTGACCACGCCGCCGTTCTGGTCTTCTTTGTGCAACATGGCGTTCAAAATAGTGTTGGCTTGAGCCGTGTAATTGTAAATACCCGTGCCATTGCCCCAACGGTTGCCCGCAAAAAACAAAGCGGTCGTATAATATTCTTCGCCGTCTGGGGCAGGGTTGGGATCAATTACGCTGTGGTCTGGTCGCACGCGCCAAGCAAAATGTCCAGCGCGGTATCCGGTGGTGTTGAGCATGTAACTTTGCGACCAATTCCAGATTGCGTCAAACACGGCTTTTTGGTTCATCTGCACGGCGATCATCATGCCGTAAGACATGCCCTCGCTGCGCACGTCCATGTCTGTACCCGCGCTTTGCCCTTCGTTGTAAATATAACCCAGTGCGCCATTGGCATTGCTACCATCGGGGTAATACACGCGTTTGGTGTTGTCGGTGCTGACAAACAATTGATCCCAATAGGCACTAAGTTTTGCTGTGATCTGCGCATCGGTGATGCTCGAGTTCCATTCTTTGACCATGTTGCGGTAGACACCGCTGGCATACGCGCCCGTGCTCGAGGGTGTGGGTGGTGGCGGTGGTGGCGGTGTTGTCCCCTCGTAAGCGATTTCGTACCAGTCGATGAACGTGTCGTTGCTGCCGTTGTCCGTCTCGAGCTTCAGCCGAATTTCTTTGCTGCCAGAGGTGGCAAGGTCAAAACTTTGGCTGGCACTGGCGAATGCCGTGCCTATAAAATTCAGGGCTGCCACTTTTGCCCCAGCCACGTAAACGCTGATGCCTGCGGCGGAAGCGTTGCTCGAAGCGCCGCGAACCGTGACTGTAAAGCGTCCCGTTTGCGCGAAAGTGTACGAATTAAAAGTTGCATCGTTGTTGCAGTAATACGAGACGGTGGTTGCGCCAATGCCCGTGCAACCGCCACCGTTGGTCATGGTTTCGGCTTCTTGATGCGTTAATAAAGTTGCTCGAGTTTGAACGGTGATGCTCGAGTTTTGGGTTTGCTGTCCGCAACCGACCAATACGAGTGTGCCGATTGCCATGCCGAGAATCCAGGTTCGTAGCTTCATAAAACCTCCTGATGTTTTGTGGCTCGAGATTGAAATGCTCTTTGAGTAACGGATTTAATTTGATTGAATACTCGAGTTTTGACAATGGTTGACCACAACCTCAAAACTTGAAGCTCGAGATTCTTGTTGGTTGTTCGTGCGTTAAATGATTTGAAATAAGAATAATTTTGCTCTTGGAATATATGAAAACCTTGCAATACCCATGCCTCGAGTTTTAAAGAACCTAAATGTTCTTGGGGGCGTAAATCTTGTACGCTCCCGCATTGTTCAGCAAGCCAAAAAAGTACAGCAAACCAGAGTAATAACGGTATTTGCCCGTTGGAATTTGGGCTTCCCACAACGCTTGGCTAAACTTGTAAGCTCGAGCATTGGTGGCGGCAAGGCTGGCGGTGGCGAGCATTCCAATGTGCCCAGCGTCGTGATAATTGTCTTGTGCGACGCCAGTCAGGGTGTAGACGTTGTGAAAGCTGTTGATGCCCTCTTTGTCCATGAAGGTTTGAATACGATCTGCCCAGGTTTTCTCGAGGTCTTGGGCTGCAAACCAGGCGTAATCCACAGCCCAGTTCATGGCGACCCGCCAGGCATCGTAGGCATAATTGTTGTTGCCGTCGTTGGGGTTAAGTTGTTTGGGTGTGCCATCAAAATTGCTGTAATTTGGGCTTAAACCAGTGCTTGGGTGAACCGCTTTGCCAAACAATTCGTTGCGGCTGGTGCTGGCGATGCTTGCCCAACGCGCACGGTCTGATTGTTGGTCGGTATAACCAGCCGCAAACCTCGAGAACAAATCGTAAAACGCGGCGACATGATAGCTCGGGTCGGTAAAACCATTCAGGTTGGCGTTGGTGCTGGGCACAAAAACGACTTGGTTGGCAGTTCCAAACATGTTGCTGATACCGCCGACAATGCCGCCGTTCATGTCTTCTTTATGCAGCATCACATTTAAAATGTTATTGGCTTGGGCTTGATAATCGAAAATGCCAGCGCCATTGCCCCAACGACCTGCCGCAAAAAACAATGACATTGCAAAGTATTCCTCGCCGTCGGGGGCGGCATTGTTGTCTAGTTTTGTGCCCTCAGGGCTGCAATGCCAAGCAAAATAACCTTGGCTCGAGCCACTGGCGTGCTGCATGTTGGTTTTTGCCCAGTTCCAGATGGCGTTAAACTGAGTTTGCTTGTCCATCTGCACCGAGATCATCATGCCGTAAGACATGCCTTCGGTACGCACGTCGTTGTCGGCTGGGTTTAAAATATAGGCGAGAGCGCCGTTGCTGTTGCTGCCTGCTGGGTAATACAGGCGCTGGTTGTCGTCGGTGCTCTCAAAAAATTGATTCCAGGTATCAACAAGTCTGGTTTGGATTTGGGCTTGGCTCAAACTCGAGTTCGACTCTTGAAACAAATTGCGGTACACGCCCGTGCTGAATGCGCCTTGGCTTGGTGGTATCGGCTCGAGCACGCTGGGCTTGGAATTGACGGCACAGGCGCTCAAACTCGAGATCATGATTGCCCCGATCAGTTGGAAAAAGTGGTTTGAAGCTTTGAATTTCATGTTTCACTCCCGCAATACAACTTTAATTTTTGAAAACGTTGTCAAAATCTTAGGTGGTCAAATTCACAACGCGAAAGACTCGGATAGAGGGTTTGACTTTAAAGGCTCGAATTGAGATTGCCTGAGACCCAACACATTTACGTGTCTATATAGACGCATATACGATGAATTCCGAACGAAATCGGTTCTTCAAGCCATTTGATTTTGGTGCTGTCGCCCAATATACATACCAAAAGGCTCAAGTGCAAGCCCCGATCTTCTCGAGAAGTCTTGACAACGATTTCAAGATTCGTTAAACTCTCCCCAGCCAAAAAAACAACATCCTGCTTCGCAATGCTTTGTGCTCTAAACTGACGTATGTCTGAAAGGTCTTTCGTGTCCAATCCTGTCACCCTTACCCAAGTTGCTCGAGCCGCTGAGGTTTCACCCAGCACCGTCTCGAGAATTTTGAACGGTACGGCAGTTGTCAACGAAGCCAAACGACGGCGCGTTCAAGAGGTGATTGCACGTCTTGGCTACAGCCCAAATGTCATGGCGCAAAGCCTCAAAACTGGGCAGAGCATGAGTATTGGCGTATTAACCCAAGAACTCGATAGTTTGTTTTACGGCAAAACCCTCAAAGGCATCGAGATCGGTTTGTCCGAAAGCAGCTACCACCCGCTTTTTGTTGGTGGTCACTGGCAAGAACGCGACGAACTCGCGTCACTCGAGGCTTTAAGTCGCCGTCGGGTCGATGCCCTGATTGTGCTCGGTGGTCTGACCAGCGATGCGCAACTCTTAACACTTTCAAAGAACCTGCCTGTGGTGGCGGTCAGCCGAGTGATTCCAGGACTCGAGGCGCAGTGCATCAGCATCGACAACAAACACGGCGCGTTCGAGGCGACCAAGCACCTGCTCGAGTTGGGGCATCGGCGCATTGCGCATCTGACTGGTCCTTTAAGCCGTCAAGATGCCCGAGAGCGACTTGAAGGTTACAAGTTGGCGTTGGCTCAGGCTGGGGTTTCTTTTGATGAAAGCTTGTTGTGCGAGGGCGATTACAACGAACAATCTGGGGTACTGGCAATGGATGCCCTCTTGGCTCGAGGTTCGCGGTTTACAGCGGTTTTTGCCGCCAATGACGGCATGGCACACGGCGCAAGACTGACCTTGTTCAGACGTGGGATTCGCGTTCCAGAAGACATTTCACTGATTGGTTTTGATGACCTTCCAACCGCACGTTTTTCGATTCCGCCGCTCACCACCGTGCGTCAACCAATGTTCGAGATGGGACAGGCGGCGGCACAACTGATTTTGATGTTGCTCGAGGGTCGTGAGCCAAAATTGCCAAAGCTTTCCACCGAATTGATCGTCCGCGAGTCCACAACTTTACCCCGCTAAACAAGCTGTTTTTTGAAGTGATCAATATTTTTTTGCAATAGTTTTGAAAACGTTTTCAAAACTGTGTTGGACAAGGAGAACACTACAAGAATTTGACTCAAAACCATTGACCCTCGAGAAAGCCAAATCATCAAGCGTCAAAAGAACCAATTCAAACAAGGAGCACCATGAAATTAAAAATCAGCCTACTCGTAAGTATCATCGTCCTGATCGGCTTGTCCACGTCAGGTTATGCCCAACGCATCGACGGTTTTGCCCAAGTTGGCATCTCGAAGGGTTACAGCATTTTTGGAGCCTTACAAATCGCCTTTGATCTGGTCAAAGACGTGACTTATGGCACACGCATCGAACTGGCATTTGTCGATGGAAACAACAACTCAAACGACAACCCGAAACTCGAGCTTCAACCCTACATCTCTTACGACACACCCATTGCCAGCGATGCCAGCTATTACGTCTCTGGCGGCGTGACCTTGCGCACTTATGCTCGGGTGTTCTCGAAGATCAGCAACAATACCGTGGGCGTGGATTACGACCTGTCATTGCGTTTACAACCGTCCATCAACGCCAACATTGCCATTGCTCCAGGCTGGCGGGCTTATGGCGGCACGGGCGCAGGCTTGCAATTTGGTTTGCTGCCCAACCCAGGCATTCTGTACTCGTTCATTTACGTTTACGGCTTTGCCAAAGGTGACCTCTCGAGCTTGCTGCCCAATTTGGAGGCGGTCATTGGTGGCGGCGCGAGCAGCAGCTTTGACAGCAATTTCAAACTCAACGACCCCGCCATTGGCGCGTCTGTTTACGGGGCACTCGAGTATCAACTCGGAGGCGGTTTGGCACTGCGCTTTGAAACTGGTTATTCGACGGGCAACAGCAGCGTCAGTTATGACACCGTGGAATCAAACGGTTTTTACGTGTTCTTGCGCGGATCATTCCGCATTTAAAGGAGTATTTATGAAAAGAATTTCTGTTTTAGCCCTGGCATTCGCCACCATCCTTAGCGCCTGCGGTCAAGATGTTGTGACCGTCGGTAAACTCACCGTTAACATTTCTGGATTGCCTGGTGGTTCTGCCCCAAGCGTTGCCGTGACTGGACCCTCGAGCTTCACCAAAACCCTTACCGCAACCGTCACCCTCGAGAATCTGACTCCTGGCACGTACACGATCACGCCAGCCAAAGTCGCGGTTGCCGCCGACAATTACACGGCTGCCACCGCCACCGCCTCCGTCACGGCTGGGAACACCGCCAGCAGCAATGTGGTCTACTCGAAGGCTGCCCCAGTTGAGGTCACGCTGGCTTTTGCCGACTTTACGGGCGGCGCAGCAGACTCGAGCACCCAGGGTGGGAAATTCACAAATTACAGTTATCACGGCAGTGGTGTTGCCACAATTGCCACAGGTCAACCAGTGAAAGGCACAGATAAGTTATCGGCTGATTACACCCTCGGAGCAGGTGATTTTGGTGGCGTTGCGCTGGGCGTAGATGCCAACGCGACGGCTCAACCAATCGATTTGACTGGCTATACCAAACTCCGAATCAAAATGGCACGCTCTGGTGGCGGCTCTCTCAGCATTAAAGTCGTCGGTAATGAAAAAGCTGTTCAAGACAGCGGTTGTTATCCTGTCTATCAAGCCACACCTGGCGATGACGGCGGATTTGCAGTCACAAACACATTGGCTGAATACACACTCGATTTGAGTCAATTCAATTACCGCAGCTATTGCAGTGCTCCAAATCGCAAGACTCTTGCCGAAACCATTAATAACGTCATCCGCGTCGAAGTCGAGGATCGTTTCTTGCCAAGCACTGGCAGCGAAAACCGCACGATAACCTTGGGCAGCATCACGTTCGTGAAGTAACCAAAAACGTTTGGTTGTGGAATCTCGAGATTCCACAACTGACAAACCTTGAAGGAGGTTTTTATGAAATATGCCGTTCTCATCGCAATCGGCGCTGTGAGCCTCGCCTCGTGCGCTCCAATGAATGCCAAACCTGCAACGCCTGCTGCCGCACCAACTTCGGTGGCAACAGCACCAGCAACTCCAGTCGCCCCAGCCGCAACGACCACTCCTGCGGCAACTCCTGTCGCATCAGACGCCAACGTTTTAACTTGGGCAACTTTCGAGAATAGCGACGCCAACGCAACCGCTCAGGCGGGTAAAATCGAAACCAATGCTTACAGCGAAAAACCGAACGATGCCAGCAAAGAAAATCCAGTTCGAGAGAACAGCAATGCCGTTTTGAATTACATGCTGACCAAAGCGGGCGGCAGCAGTTTCTTGGGCGCAGGCATGACGATCAACGCACCAAAAAATGGCACGTTTGACCTCTCGGGCTTTAAAAGTATGCGCATCAAACTTTCCTCGAGCGCCAGCACCGTGGTGCGTTTGCGGATTTCTGGGGCGGACACGGCAACCCAAAACAACGGCTGCTATCCGGTGCGTTACACCAAAGTCACGGACAAACTCGAGTCGTACACGGTTGCGATTTCGGAATTTGCGCCAGAATCGTATTGCAGCGCGAACGCCCGCAGCTTGGCGCAAACCCTGCCTGGTGGCGCGGTGGTTGAGATTGCCGACAACGAAGTGCCGAGCAGCCCACGCAAGGGCAAAATCAGCATCTCGAGCATCGAATTTTTGAAGTAATTTGGATTTTTTAAGGACAGAGAATTGAAACTCGAGTTTCAATTCTCCATATGTTCCAAAACTCTTGACAGCGCTTTCAAAACCTGCGATACTTCGCTCATCGTTTGATTCAAAACACGTTGCCGCCTTAAACCAAATTGGTTTCAGCACGGCTTGCGCCCTCGAGAAATCGCGTCTTTCACGGCTTAAAGCCGTCTTACGGAGTTTGTGTGCCTGAAGTCAAAACCCTCAGTGATGTTGCCACCATCGCCCAAGTTTCACCGAGTACCGTCTCGAGAATCTTGAACGGTACGGCGGTGGTTGCCAAGGACAAACGCGAACGGGTTTTGAAAGTGATTCAAGAACTCAATTACCGTCCAAACGTGATCGCCCAAGGTCTGGCACGCGGGCAATCGATGACCATCGGTGTGGTCACGCAAGCCATCTCGAGTCCGTTTTACGGCGAGGCGCTGGCGGGGGTCGAGGAGGGTTTGGAGGGCAGCGGTTATCATGCGCTGTTTGCCAGCGGACACTGGCGGGTCAACGAAGAGCGCGAAGCCCTCGCCTTGCTGACCAGTCGTAGGGTAGACGCGATTATTTTGACCGGCTCGAGCATTCCAGACCTTGAATTGCAGCAACTTGCCAAAACCTTGCCGGTGGTCATTGTCGGGCGAACCGTTCCAGGCTTGGAGAACAACTGCATCAGCGTTGACAACCGTGTCAGTGGCGCTTTGGGCATCCAGCATTTGATCTCCTTGGGGCATCGCCAAATTGCTTACATCTCTGGTACGGCGACAGTACAGGGCGATGCCACCGAAAGGCTCGAGGCGTACCGTTCGACGCTGAAAAAAGCGGAGATCAAATACGACCCCAATTTGGTGATTGAAGGCGATTATCAAGAGCGATCTGGTTTGTTTGGAATTGAAACGCTGTTTGCCAGGGGCGCGATTTTTACCGCCGTCGCCTGTGCCAACGATCAGTCCGCCTACGGGGTGCGCCTGGCATTGTACCGCCGAGGAATTCGTGTTCCAGACGATGTTTCCTTGATCGGTTTCGATGATCTGCAAGCCTCGGCGTACACCACTCCCCCACTCACCACGGTACGTCAACCGATTGTCGAAATGGGTAAACTCGCCTCGAGAATGGCGCTTTCAATTTTGCGCGGCGCACCGTTCAAACCAAGTCCAATTCCTGGCGAACTGGTGATTCGTGAATCAACCGCCGTCCTGCGCGGCGCTCGAGCTTAACCGAGATTGTCAACAAGGGAGGGGTTATGAACTTCAAAAAGTTGGATTCTTCATAATTTGAAAGCGCTTTCACAACCATTCGGCATGTCAACACCCCGCCCTCTCAGTCCACTTTAGACACAGGAGACAGAAATGAAAAAAGCAATTGCCCTGGGAAGTATCGGATTTTTGATTGCCGCAGGCGTCGCCACGCTGGCATTGGCACAAAACAACAAAATTGAACTGACCGTTGCCGCTTTCCCAAGCTTGGATGATTCGGTCAAAGTTGCCCTTGCGGGCTTTGCCAAGAAATTCCCCAACATCGAAATCAAACTGACCGCCCTGCAATACGGCGATCACCACGCCGCCCTGACCACCGCACTGGCAACCGGTCAAGGCTTGCACGATGTCGAAGCCATCGAAATCGGTTTTGTCGGCAAATTCGCCGAATCACAAGGCTTGGAAGACCTGAATGGACCCAGCTACAACGCCAATCAATACAAGAAACTGCTCGTGCCTTACACCGTCGCCCAAGCCACCTCGAGCGACGGACGCTTTATCGCCATGCCCTGCGACATCGGTCCTGGAACCACCTTTTACCGCAAAGACATTCTGGACAAAGCTGGCATCAAACCGAGCGACCTGAACACCTGGGAAGGTTACGTCGAAGCCGGCAAGAAATTGCACGCCAGCAACAACAAAATTTTCATGATTAACAGTGCAGCCAGCGCCGCGAACTTGATCATCCGCTCGAACTTGGCTTCTGGCGAGGGCATTTACTTTGATTCCGCCAAC
>CAXTTL010000074.1:0-6728 GCA_964247135.1 uncultured Deinococcales bacterium
TTTGCCATTCTCGTGTCATCGGCGGCGCAACTCGGCGACCTTGCAGAAAGCGTGATCAAACGCGGTTTTGGCGTGAAAGATTCTGGTAATTTTTTGCCCGGGCACGGCGGTTTGCTCGACCGCATGGACAGCCTCTTGTTTGCGCTGCCAGTCGCCTATTATTACCTTTCAGTGGCGGTCTTTTGATGGTCAAAGTCGAACCCAGCACGGTTTTGAACCTCGAGGAAATTCGAGTGCGCCTTCGTGAATTGCAAGAACTGGTCAATCAACTCAAATCCGACGCGGTGGTTCGCGCCAAGTCACTGGCGGTCATTCAAGCCGAGCGCTTGTTCTTGCAGCAGCAACTCGAACTGGTCAAAGCCGAACTCGAGCAGGCGAGGGGGCAGCATGTGCCAGTTGTTCTCGAGTCTCGAGTCATCAATTAAACACTTGTCACTTGCAGCCAAAACACAAACACAATACGCTCGAGTCAATGAGTCATTCCATTTCTATTCTTGGCAGCACGGGTTCAATCGGCACTCAAACGCTCGAGGTGGCACGCTGGCGGGGTTGGCGCGTTATGGGTCTGGCGGCGGGTAAAAACTTGGATTTGATCGTGCAGCAGGCGCTCGAGTTTCAACCCAAGCTGGTCAGTGTCGAACCTAGTATTTTGCAGGCGGCTCGAGATGCCCTGCCAGGAATTCAGGTGGTTTCTGACCCGTGCGAGGTCGCAACCCTCGAGTGCGACGCCGTGGTTGGCGCGATTCCTGGGCTGGCGGGACTCGAACCCACGCGGCGGGCGCTCGAGGCAGGGCGCAACGTGGCGCTCGCCAACAAAGAGGCGATGGTCTGCGGCGGTCCGCTGATGTGGGCGGCGGCTCGAGCCTCGGGCGCTCGGATTACGCCCGTCGATTCGGAGCACAGCGCCCTTTATCAGTGTTTGGTCGGCGAGAAACTCGAGGATGTCGCCGAATTGATTCTGACTGCGAGCGGTGGACCTTTCAGGCTTGCACCCGATGACCTCTCGGGCGTGACCCCAGAAATGGCGCTCAAACACCCGAATTGGGTCATGGGCGCAAAAGTCACGATTGACAGTAGCACCCTCATGAACAAAGGGCTGGAAGTGCTCGAGGCAATGTATTTGTATGAAATGCCAATCGAAAAGATTGGGGTGCTGGTACACCCCAAAAGCATCATTCACAGTTTGGTGCGGTTCAACGATGGGCAAATCAAAGCCCAACTTGGTGTTCCCGACATGCGCCTCGCCATTCAGTACGGCATTCTGGCGGCGCTCGAGATCAACCCGTCGCGCCCTGAAACGCCGCTCGAGCCTCTGGATTTGGAGGGAATGCTCGAGCTTTCAAAACCAGATTTGCAGCGTTTTCCGTGCTTGGGATTGGCATTTGAAGCTGGAAAACGAGGCGGCGTTGCGCCCGTCGCCATGAACGCCGCCGATGAAATTGCCGTCACTGCTTTCCTCGAGCACAAACTCTCGTACCTCGGCATTCCCAAACTGATCGAACAAGTGTTAAGTGAAGCACCTATCGAACAGCTTTCTTGGGATAGCATAAAATCAACCGACGCTTGGGCGCGAACCCGAGCGACAGAATTGTTGAAAACGTTTCAGCATTAATTTGGAGTTTTATGTCAATCATTGTTTGGCTGATCATCATCAACATCGCCGTGTTCATTCACGAACTGGCGCATTATTCGCTGGCAAAATGGCAGGGCGTGAGCGTCAAAGCCTTCTCAATCGGTATGGGTCCAATTCTGGCACGTTGGCAAGCTCGAGGCACCGAATGGCGCATTTCGGCGTTGCCGATAGGTGGTTATGTGGACATTGACGGCATGACGCCGAGCGTTGACGAAAATGGTAACACCGTACCACCCAGCACTGGCATGGCAAAACTCAGTTATTGGGGCAAGTTTGCGGTGCTGTTTGCGGGTCCACTCTCCAACATTATTTTGGCAATTTTGATCGTTGCTGTTGTCTTGATTGGGCAAGGCAAACCTGTCACCACCACCAATGCCGAGTTGTACAGCATTCAGGCAGGCTCGAGCGCCGAAAAAGTGGGTTTTAAACCCTTTGACATCATCACCGCAGTTGACCACCAGACCATCAAAGACTTCCAAGAGGTGCGCCGTTCATTGTCCCAAAATGGCATCAGAACCTTCAGCGTCAAACGCCTCGAGAATGGTAAGGAACGCAACCTCGAGATCAAATTTGACTGGTCGCCCGTGACCAAAGCGGGTCAGAAACGCCCGATTTTTGGGGTCAGCATTGGCGCGGAACAATATTACAAACCCGTCGCGCCGCTCCAAGCTTTGGCAGACTCGAGCACGACCCTGCTGGGCGCGATTCCGATGTACGTTTCCAAAATCTTCGAGGGCATTTTCAACACGTTCGCCTTCAAACCCTCCGATGTTTCGGGTCCGGTAGGTACCGTCAAAGTGGTAGGTACGTTCCTCGATCAGGGCATTTATGCGCTGTTGTACTTGGCGGGCATGATTAATTTTGGACTTGGCATCTTTAACCTTTTGCCGATTCCTGGTTTGGACGGCGGACGCATTTTGCTCAACTCCATCACCGCCATTCGTCGCCGCCCGTTCGCGCCAGGGCAAGAAGAATTCATCAACTTTATCGGCTTCGCTTTTGTCTTGGTCTTCATGGCACTGGTTACGCTAAAAGACGTATTCGTCCCGCGCCCATAAACGGTAGACTGAGCACAACATGACCCCCCCTCGAGCCACCAGCGTCGGCATTCTCATTCCTGCATTCAACGAGGAAGCCACCGTCGCTGACGTGGTGAAAGTCGCGCTCGAGGCGAACCTGGGCGAGGTGTTGGTCGTTGCCGACGGTTGCAGCGATTTGACCGCGCGGGTCGCCAAAGCCGCCGGTGCAAGGGTGCTCGAGTATCAACCCAACCGTGGCAAAGGTGGTGCGGTGGCGGCTGGGGTTGCCAGCATGACCCAAGAAACCCTGGTGCTGCTCGATGCCGATCTGATTAACCTGACCTCGCAACACGTGCATTTGATGCTCGAGCCGTTAACAACCAACCAAGCCGACACCACCGTTGGATTGTTCAGTGGGGGCGGGGGCATCACCGATTTTGGCAACCGCGCCACCCCCCAATGGAGCGGTCAACGGGCAATTCCTCGGGCGCTCCTTGCTCGAGTTCCAGACCTTGCGAACCGCCAATACGCGATTGAACTGGCAATCACCGACCAAATTCAACTCGAGGGACTGCGGTGTAAGTTCGTCAACCTCGAGGGTGTCTCGCAGCGCATCAAGGAACAAAAACTTGGGTTTTGGCGCGGCATGACCAGGCGCTTGGGCATGTACTGGCAGATTTTGAAGTACGCGGTGCTCGAGCGTAAACGCCACACCCAAACACGGTCTTGAATTGATATGACTACGATTTTAACCCTTCCTGGCATCGGCAATTCTGGGTCTGCGCATTGGCAAACGATTTGGGAGGCGTCCAATTCGGAATTTCGCCGCGTTGAGCAACGCGATTGGGATCATCCAATCTGTTCCGAATGGCTTGCTACGCTCGAGCAAGCTGTTAATGGTGCAGGTTCGGAGGTGATTTTGGTCGCCCACAGTTTGGGTTGCCTGGCGGTGGTGCACTGGGCAGCACAAACCAAACAAACCATCAAAGCCGCCATGTTGGTTGGCGTACCCAACCCCAACAGGGAAGGTTTCCCCAAACAAGCCAGCGGTTTTGCGCCCTTGCCGCTCGAGCCGCTGGCGTTCCCGAGTTTACTGGTTGCCAGCAGCAATGATCTCTACTCAAGCCTCAAGCATTCAACTGCTTGCGCAACCGCTTGGGGCAGTCGTTTGGTCAATGTTGGTGCAAAAGCTCACATCAATGCCTCGAGCAACCTTGGGGCTTGGGAAGAAGGCTTTGAGCTGCTGCGAACCCTGTTTTAACGGCTGACCAAATCCACCGCAGTCCCGTCGGCGGTCACATAACGCACCGTGCCGATGCCTGGCACAAAATACAAATCGCTGACGCTGCGTCCACCGCTCGAGGTGCTGACCGATTGCCGAATCACAAAAGCGTTAAACCGTCCACCTTTAACGCTGATGCCTTCACTAGACAAAATCGCGCTCGAGATGGCAACCACGCTGCTGCCGACCTTGCTCGAACTGCTCCAACGTGCGCCGACCGCCAGCGGAGCGGCGGGATAGACCGCGAGTGGCGGTTTGTACTGCGTGACCGTGCCATTGCGCTTGGTGCCGATCAGGTTGACGCCAAGGCTGGTGACTTGAATGTAATCTTCTTGCACGGTTGACCCGCCAAAAATATGCGCCAGAATCACGGCGTTTACCCCAAAAACGTTGGTTGTTTTCGTGTAAGCTTGGGTTTCGCCGTTGGAGTACACCCATTTCAGTCCTGGTTTGCTGGGATAGTATTCACTTTGGGCGCTCGAGGTCAAACTTAAGAAAACCAACAGCAGCACCAGTCCTGAGAGCCATTTCATTTTTCCTCCCCCAGTTCTGCGCCGCGCATGGTGGCGGCTCGGACGGCTTCAATCAAGCTCGAGCGAAAGGTGTAACGCTCAATTTCGGCGATGCCCGCGATGGTCGTGCCGCCTGGGCTGGCAACTTCGTCTTTTAAAATGCCTGGATGAACGCGGCGCAACAGCAATTCGCCCGTCGAGATTAAGAGTTTGCCTGCCAATTCGATAGCCAACTTGCGGTTCAAACCCATCCTCACGCCACCGTCTGCCAGCGCCTCGGCGAAAATGGCGGCGTAGGCTGGACCCGACCCGACCATGCCTGTAAAAGTGTTGAACAACGGTTCTGGAATGTCGTACACGTCGCCCACCGAGGCAAACAAGGCTTGGGCAAACTCGAGATCGCCCGAAGCATGTGCGTCTTCGTGCGCGACGACGGCGGTTGCCGATTTGTGAATGGTCGCGGCAAGGTTTGGCATGGCGCGAACCACACGTTTGGAACTCAGGTTTCTCGAGAGTCGATCCAAATTCACGCCCGCCATGATCGAAATAAACCCTGCATCGGCTTTAGCCACCCATTCGGAAACGGTTGCAAAGACTTTGGGTTGCACGCAAATCAGCACCCGCTCAAATTTGGACAAATCCGAGCGTTCGATCAGTTTGACGCCGTACTTGGCGCTGACTTCCTGCGCTTTGCTGCTAGCGCCGCCAATCACACCAACCTCGGTTGCATCAAGAAGTCTCGAGTTTAAAACGCCCTCGAGAATGGCTTCACCCATTTTGCCCACGCCTACAAATGCGAGTTTCATTGTTTTACATTCTACAAGCCAGCAAGAAGCAGACGTGAACAAAACCGACATGCTGGCTTGATTCAGTCTCAGTTTTGGTATACCAGGGCTTGACGCATAAGTATGCAGCTTGTTACACTGCCCTCAATGCAATCCGTGTCGAAAAAACACATCTCCGGGGAATTGGGTTAAAGCCCAAGCGCTTTCGCGTAACCCCGGCTCGAGCGTTTCGAGCCGGATTTTTTTTGGTGAAAAATACCAAAGTTTGAGGTTTTTATGAATGACACCGAATACTCGAGCAACCGTTGGTCAATCATTGACAGTACCCTGCGCGAAGGCGAACAATTCGCCAAAGGCAATTTTAGTTTGGCGGACAAAATTGAGATTGCCAAAGCCTTAGACGCCTTCGGGGTCGAATTTATTGAAGTCACCACGCCCATCGCCACGCCCGAAAGCCGCAAAACCGCCGAAACCCTCTCGAGTCTGGGGTTAAAAGCCAAAGTCATCACCCACACGCGCTGTCACATGGCTGACGCTCGGGTTGCCATCGAAACGGGCGTGGCGGGACTGGATTTGCTGTTCGGCACCAGTTCGTACCTGCGCGAATTCAGCCACGGCAAAAGCATTGCCCAGATTATCGAAACTGCCAGAGAAGTCATCGAGTACGTGAAATCGCACAACGTTCAAGTTCGGTTCTCTGCCGAAGATACCTTTAGAAGCCAAGAATCGGACCTGCTCGAGATTTACAAAGCCGTGGACGGCATGGGCGTCAACCGTGTAGGACTTGCGGACACCGTTGGCGTGGCGACCCCGCGACAGGTTTACACCCTGACCAGAGAAGTTCGCCGCGCCGTGAGTTGCGACATTGAATTTCACGGACACAACGACACAGGCTGCGCCGTGGCAAATGCTTACGAGTTTCTCGAGGCTGGCGGAACACATGTGGACACCACCATTTTGGGCATTGGCGAACGCAACGGCATCACGCCGCTCGGCGGGTTTCTGGCGCGAATGTTCACCGTGGACCCGCAAGGTTTGATGCAAAAATACAAACTCGAGATGCTGCCCGAACTCGACGCGATGATTGCCAAAATGACGGGCTTGCCGATTCCTTGGAACAATTATTTGACGGGCGAATTTGCTTACAACCACAAAGCGGGAATGCACCTGAAAGCGATTTACCTCAACCCAGGCGCTTACGAAGCCATTCCGCCCGAAGTCTTCGGCGTGGGGCGGCGCATTCAAACGGGCAGCAAATTAACGGGCAAGCACGCGATAGCGTTCCGCGCCAAAGAACTTGGTTTGCATTTCGGTGATGACGCGCTGCGAGCCGTGACCGACAAGATCAAAGCGCTGGCGGATCATGGTGATCTTGATGACGAGCACTTGAATGACATTCTGAAAAATTGGGTTACGGCGTAATGAAGCTCGAGGATTTCTCCTCTCATCCCCAGCCCTTCTCTCCCAGGAGAGAAGGGAGCTTTAGTGCCATGTTAA